>NZ_CP036295.1:300000-490000 GCF_004801255.1 Desulfovibrio desulfuricans
CGTTGCCATCGGCGCAGACGGCAAGGGCGCGCTGACCGTCGCCAACCCCAATGCCGAGGACGTGTACAAGGACGCCAGCGACCTTGCGGCCACGGTCAAGAGCGTGACCGGCGGCGGTTACAGCCAGGTGGTGACCGGAGCGGAAGGCTCGGCCCACATAGCGGATACGGTGGGCACCACCACGGCGAGCATCGGCCTTGCGCAGCACGACAACGGCGTGACGGCCACCATCAGCCTTGAGCACGCGCCGCAGCACGACACGCAGATCACCTATACGGTCAACGGCGTGGAGCACACGGCCACCATCAAGGGCGGGGAGACCTCCACCACGGCCGACCTCGGCAATCTGGTGGCCAGCAACCCCTACGGCACGCCTACCAGCTTTACGGCCGCGGTCACGGCAGTGGACAACAATTCGGCCAACTTTGAGGCAGTGAGCAACGGTAGCCCGACCACGGCCAGCTTTACGCCGGTGACGGTGCCGACCACGGCCAGCATCACGGGTGTGAACACGGTGGAAGGCACCAAGGACGTGACCTTCAACGTGGAGCTGAGCAACAAGCCGCAGCCCGGCACCACGGCCACGGCGGTGATCACGGTTGCGGGCAAGGATTACGACGTGGCCATCGGCGCTGACGGCAAGGGCGCGCTGACCATCGCCAACCCCAATGCCGAGGACGTGTACAAGGACGCCAGCGACATGACGGCCACGGTCAAGAGCGTGACCGGCGGCGGTTACAGCCAGGTGGTGACCGGTGCGGAAGGCTCGGCCCACATAGCGGATACGGTGGGCACCACCACGGCGAGCATCGGTCTTGCGCAGCACGACAACGGCGTGACGGCCACCATCAGCCTTGAGCACGCGCCGCAGCACGACACGCAGATCACCTATACGGTCAACGGCGTGGAGCACACGGCCATGATCAAGGGCGGGGAAACCTCCACCACGGCTGACCTCGGCAATCTGGTGGCCAGCAACCCCTACGGCACGCCTACCAACTTTACGGCCGCTGTCACGGCAGTGGACAACAACGCGGCCAACTTTGAGGCAGTGAGCAACGGCGCGCCGACCACGGCCAGCTTTACGCCGGTGACGGTGCCGACCACGGCCAGCATCACGGGTGTGGACACGGTGGAAGGCACCAAGGACGTGACCTTCAACGTGGCGCTGAGCAACGTGCCCAAGGGCGGCAGCGCCACGGCGGTGATCACGGTTGCGGGCAAGGATTACAACGTCGCCATCGGCGCAGACGGCAAGGGCACGCTGACCGTCGCCAACCCCAATGCCGAGGACGTGTACAAGGACGCCAGCGACCTTGCGGCCACGGTCAAGAGCGTGACCGGCGGCGGTTACAGCCAGGTTGTGACCGGAGCGGAAGGCTCGGCCCACATAGCGGATACGGTGGGCACCACCACGGCGAGCATCGGCCTTGCGCAGCACGACAACGGCGTGACGGCCACCATCAGCCTTGAGCACGCGCCGCAGCACGACACGCAGATCACCTATACGGTCAACGGCGTGGAGCACACGGCCATGATCAAGGGCGGGGAAACCTCCACCACGGCCGACCTCGGCAATCTGGTGGCCAGCAACCCCTACGGCACGCCCACCAACGTTACGGCCGCTGTCACGGCAGTGGACAACAACGCGGCCAACTTTGAAAACGTGAGCAACGGCGCGCCGACCACGGCCAGCTTTACGCCGGTGACGGTGCCGACCACGGCCAGCATCACGGGTGTGGACACGGTGGAAGGCACCAAGGACGTGACCTTCAACGTGGCGCTGAGCAACGTGCCCAAGGGCGGCAGCGCCACGGCGGTGATCACGGTGGCGGGCAAGGACTACGACGTTGCCATCGGCGCAGACGGCAAGGGCGCGCTGACCATCGCCAACCCCAATGCCGAGGACGTGTACAAGGACGCCAGCGACCTTGCGGCCACGGTCAAGAGCGTGACCGGCGGCGGTTACAGCCAGGTTGTGACCGGGGCGGAAGGCTCGGCCCACATAGCGGATACGGTGGACACCACCACGGCGAGCATCGGTCTTGCGCAGCACGACAACGGCGTGACGGCCACCATCAGCCTTGAGCACGCGCCGCAGCACGACACGCAGATCACCTATACGGTCAACGGCGTGGAGCACACGGCCATGATCAAGGGCGGGGAGACCTCCACCACGGCCGACCTCGGCAACCTGGTGGCCAGCAACCCCTACGGCACGCCTACCAACTTTACGGCCGCTGTCACGGCAGTGGACAACAATTCGGCCAACTTTGAGGCAGTGAGCAACGGCGCGCCGACCACGGCCAGCTTTACGCCGGTGACGGTGCCGACCACGGCCAGCATCACGGGTGTGGACACGGTGGAAGGCACCTCGGACGTGACCTTCAACGTGGCGCTGAGCAACGTGCCCAAGGACGGCAGCGCCACGGCGGTGATCACGGTGGCGGGCAAGGATTACGACGTTGCCATCGGCGCAGACGGCAAGGGCGCGCTGACCATCGCCAACCCCAACACCGAAGACGTGTACAAGGACGCCAGCGACCTTGCGGCCACGGTCAAGAGCGTGACCGGCGGCGGTTACAGCCAGGTGGTGACCGGAGCGGAAGGCTCGGCCCACATAGCGGATACGGTGGACACCACCACGGCGAGCATCGGCCTTGCGCAGCACGACAACGGCGTGACGGCCACCATCAGCCTTGAGCACGCGCCGCAGCACGACACGCAGATCACCTATACGGTCAACGGCGTGGAGCACACGGCCATGATCAAGGGCGGGGAAACCTCCACCACGGCCGACCTCGGCAATCTGGTGGCCAGCAACCCCTACGGCACGCCTACCAACGTTACGGCCGCTGTCACGGCAGTGGACAACAGTTCGGCCAATTTCGAGGCAGTGAGCAACGGCGCGCCGACCACGGCCAGCTTTACGCCAGTGCCGGTGCCGACCACGGCCAGCATCACGGGTGTGGACACGGTGGAAGGCACCAAGGACGTGACCTTCAACGTGGCGCTGAGCAACGTGCCCAAGGGCGGCAGCGCCACGGCGGTGATCACGGTTGCGGGCAAGGATTACGACGTTGCCATCGGCGCAGACGGCAAGGGCGCGCTGACCATCGCCAACCCCAATGCCGAGGACGTGTACAAGGACGCCAGCGACCTGGCGGCCACGGTCAAGAGCGTGACCGGCGGCGGTTACAGCCAGGTGGTGACCGGAGCGGAAGGCTCGGCCCACATAGCGGATACGGTGGGCACCACCACGGCGAGCATCGGCCTTGCGCAGCACGACAACGGCGTGACGGCCACCATCAGCCTTGAGCACGCGCCGCAGCACGACACGCAGATCACCTATACGGTCAACGGCGTGGAGCACACGGCCATGATCAAGGGCGGGGAAACCTCCACCACGGCCGACCTCGGCAATCTGGTGGCCAGCAACCCCTACGGCACGCCTACCAACTTTACGGCCGCTGTCACGGCAGTGGACAACAATTCGGCCAACTTTGAAAACGTCAGCAACGGTAGCCCGACCACGGCCAGCTTTACGCCTGTGACGGTGCCGACCACGGCCAGCATCACGGGTGTGGACACGGTGGAAGGCACCAAGGACGTGACCTTCAACGTGGAGCTGAGCAACAAGCCGCAGCCCGGCACCACGGCCACGGCGGTGATCACGGTGGCGGGCAAGGATTACGACGTGGCCATCGGCGCTGACGGCAAGGGCGCGCTGACCATCGCCAACCCCAATGCCGAGGACGTGTACAAGGACGCCAGCGACCTTGCGGCCACGGTCAAGAGCGTGACCGGCGGCGGTTACAGCCAGGTGGTGACCGGAGCGGAAGGCTCGGCCCACATAGCGGATACGGTGGACACCACCACGGCGAGCATCGGCCTTGCGCAGCACGACAACGGCGTGACGGCCACCATCAGCCTTGAGCACGCGCCGCAGCACGACACGCAGATCACCTATACGGTCAACGGCGTGGAGCACACGGCCACCATCAAGGGCGGGGAGACCTCCACCACGGCCGACCTCGGCAATCTGGTGGCCAGCAACCCCTACGGCACGCCTACCAACGTTACGGCCGCTGTCACGGCAGTGGACAACAGTTCGGCCAATTTCGAGGCAGTGAGCAACGGCGCGCCGACCACGGCCAGCTTTACGCCAGTGCCGGTGCCGACCACGGCCAGCATCACGGGTGTGGACACGGTGGAAGGCACCTCGGACGTGACCTTCAACGTGGCGCTGAGCAACAAGCCGCAGCCCGGCACCACGGCCACGGCGGTGATCACGGTTGCGGGCAAGGATTACGACGTGGCCATCGGCGCTGACGGCAAGGGCGCGCTGACCATCGCCAACCCCAATGCCGAGGACGTGTACAAGGACGCCAGCGACCTTGCGGCCACGGTCAAGAGCGTGACTGGCGGCGGTTACAGCCAGGTTGTGACCGGAGCGGAAGGCTCGGCCCACATAGCGGATACGGTGGGCACCACCACGGCGAGCATCGGCCTTGCGCAGCACGACAACGGCGTGACGGCCACCATCAGCCTTGAGCACGCGCCGCAGCACGACACGCAGATCACCTATACGGTCAACGGCGTGGAGCACACGGCCACCATCAAGGGCGGGGAAACCTCCACCACGGCCGACCTCGGCAATCTGGTGGCCAGCAACCCCTACGGCACGCCCACCAACTTTACGGCCGCTGTCACGGCAGTGGACAACAATTCGGCCAACTTTGAGGCAGTGAGCAACGGCGCGCCGACCACGGCCAGCTTTACGCCCGTGACGGTGCCGACCACGGCCAGCATCACGGGTGTGGACACGGTGGAAGGCACCAAGGACGTGACCTTCAACGTGGAGCTGAGCAACAAGCCGCAGCCCGGCACCACGGCCACGGCGGTGATCACGGTGGCGGGCAAGGATTACGACGTTGCCATCGGCGCAGACGGCAAGGGCACGCTGACCGTCGCCAACCCCAATGCCGAGGACGTGTACAAGGACGCCAGCGACATGACGGCCACGGTCAAGAGCGTGACCGGCGGCGGTTACAGCCAGGTTGTGACCGGAGCGGAAGGCTCGGCCCACATAGCGGATACGGTGGGCACCACCACGGCGAGCATCGGTCTTGCGCAGCACGACAACGGCGTGACGGCCACCATCAGCCTTGAGCACGCGCCGCAGCACGACACGCAGATCACCTATACGGTCAACGGCGTGGAGCACACGGCCATGATCAAGGGCGGGGAAACCTCCACCACGGCTGACCTCGGCAATCTGGTGGCCAGCAACCCCTACGGCACGCCCACCAACGTTACGGCCGCTGTCACGGCAGTGGACAACAATTCGGCCAACTTTGAAAACGTGAGCAACGGCGCGCCGACCACGGCCAGCTTTACGCCGGTGACGGTGCCGACCACGGCCAGCATCACGGGTGTGGACACGGTGGAAGGCACCAAGGACGTGACCTTCAACGTGGCGCTGAGCAACAAGCCGCAGGCTGGCACAACGGCCACGGCGGTGATCACGGTTGCGGGCAAGGATTACGACGTTGCCATCGGCGCAGACGGCAAGGGCGCGCTGACCATCGCCAACCCCAATGCCGAGGACGTGTACAAGGACGCCAGCGACATGACGGCCACGGTCAAGAGCGTGACCGGCGGCGGTTACAGCCAGGTTGTGACCGGGGCGGAAGGCTCGGCCCACATAGCGGATACGGTGGGCACCACCACGGCGAGCATCGGCCTTGCGCAGCACGACAACGGCGTGACGGCCACCATCAGCCTTGAGCACGCGCCGCAGCACGACACGCAGATCACCTATACGGTCAACGGCGTGGAGCACACGGCCATGATCAAGGGCGGGGAGACCTCCACCACGGCCGACCTCGGCAATCTGGTGGCCAGCAACCCCTACGGCACGCCCACCAACTTTACGGCCGCAGTCACGGCAGTGGACAACAATTCGGCCAACTTTGAAAACGTGAGCAACGGTAGCCCGACCACGGCCAGCTTTACGCCCGTGCCGGTGCCGACCACGGCCAGCATCACGGGTGTGGACACGGTGGAAGGCACCAAGGACGTGACCTTCAACGTGGCGCTGAGCAACGTGCCCAAGGGCGGCAGCGCCACGGCGGTGATCACGGTTGCGGGCAAGGATTACGACGTTGCCATCGGCGCAGACGGCAAGGGCGCGCTGACCATCGCCAACCCCAATGCCGAGGACGTGTACAAGGACGCCAGCGACCTTGCGGCCACGGTCAAGAGCGTGACCGGCGGCGGTTACAGCCAGGTTGTGACCGGAGCGGAAGGCTCGGCCCACATAGCGGATACGGTGGGCACCACCACGGCGAGCATCGGTCTTGCGCAGCACGACAACGGCGTGACGGCCACCATCAGCCTTGAGCACGCGCCGCAGCACGACACGCAGATCACCTATACGGTCAACGGCGTGGAGCACACGGCCACCATCAAGGGCGGGGAGACCTCCACCACGGCCGACCTCGGCAATCTGGTGGCCAGCAACCCCTACGGCACGCCTACCAACTTTACGGCCGCGGTCACGGCAGTGGACAACAATTCGGCCAACTTTGAGGCAGTGAGCAACGGCGCGCCGACCACGGCCAGCTTTACGCCGGTGACGGTGCCGACCACGGCCAGCATCACGGGTGTGGACACGGTGGAAGGCACCAAGGACGTGACCTTCAACGTGGCGCTGAGCAACGTGCCCAAGGGCGGCAGCGCCACGGCGGTGATCACGGTTGCGGGCAAGGATTACGACGTTGCCATCGGCGCAGACGGCAAGGGCGCGCTGACCGTCGCCAACCCCAATGCCGAGGACGTGTACAAGGACGCCAGCGACCTTGCGGCCACGGTCAAGAGCGTGACCGGCGGCGGTTACAGCCAGGTGGTGACCGGAGCGGAAGGCTCGGCCCACATAGCGGATACGGTGGGCACCACCACGGCGAGCATCGGCCTTGCGCAGCACGACAATGGCGTGACGGCCACCATCAGCCTTGAGCACGCGCCGCAGCACGACACGCAGATCACCTATACGGTCAACGGCGTGGAGCACACGGCCATGATCAAGGGCGGGGAGACCTCCACCACGGCCGACCTCGGCAATCTGGTGGCCAGCAACCCCTACGGCACGCCCACCAACGTTACGGCCGCTGTCACGGCAGTGGACAACAATTCGGCCAATTTCGAGGCAGTGAGCAACGGTAGCCCGACCACGGCCAGCTTTACGCCGGTGACGGTGCCGACCACGGCCAGCATCACGGGTGTGGACACGGTGGAAGGCACGAAGGACGTGACCTTCAACGTGGAGCTGAGCAACAAGCCGCAGGCTGGCACCACGGCCACGGCGGTGATCACGGTTGCGGGCAAGGATTATGACGTCGCCATCGGCGCAGACGGCAAGGGCACGCTGACCATCGCCAACCCCAATGCCGAGGACGTGTACAAGGACGCCAGCGACCTTGCGGCCACGGTCAAGAGCGTGACCGGCGGCGGTTACAGCCAGGTGGTGACCGGAGCGGAAGGCTCGGCCCACATAGCGGATACGGTGGGCACCACCACGGCGAGCATCGGCCTTGCGCAGCACGACAACGGCGTGACGGCCACCATCAGCCTTGAGCACGCGCCGCAGCACGACACGCAGATCACCTATACGGTCAACGGCGTGGAGCACACGGCCATGATCAAGGGCGGGGAGACCTCCACCACGGCCGACCTCGGCAATCTGGTGGCCAGCAACCCCTACGGCACGCCCACCAACTTTACGGCCGCAGTCACGGCAGTGGACAACAATTCGGCCAACTTTGAAAACGTGAGCAACGGTAGCCCGACCACGGCCAGCTTTACGCCCGTGCCGGTGCCGACCACGGCCAGCATCACGGGTGTGGACACGGTGGAAGGCACCAAGGACGTGACCTTCAACGTGGCGCTGAGCAACGTGCCCAAGGGCGGCAGCGCCACGGCGGTGATCACGGTTGCGGGCAAGGATTACGACGTTGCCATCGGCGCAGACGGCAAGGGCGCGCTGACCATCGCCAACCCCAATGCCGAGGACGTGTACAAGGACGCCAGCGACCTTGCGGCCACGGTCAAGAGCGTGACCGGCGGCGGTTACAGCCAGGTTGTGACCGGAGCGGAAGGCTCGGCCCACATAGCGGATACGGTGGGCACCACCACGGCGAGCATCGGTCTTGCGCAGCACGACAACGGCGTGACGGCCACCATCAGCCTTGAGCACGCGCCGCAGCACGACACGCAGATCACCTATACGGTCAACGGCGTGGAGCACACGGCCATGATCAAGGGCGGGGAGACCTCCACCACGGCCGACCTCGGCAATCTGGTGGCCAGCAACCCCTACGGCACGCCTACCAACTTTACGGCCGCGGTCACGGCAGTGGACAACAGCTCGGCCAACTTTGAGGCAGTGAGCAACGGCGCGCCGACCACGGCCAGCTTTACGCCGGTGACGGTGCCGACCACGGCCAGCATCACGGGTGTGGACACGGTGGAAGGCACCAAGGACGTGACCTTCAACGTGGCGCTGAGCAACGTGCCCAAGGGCGGCAGCGCCACGGCGGTGATCACGGTTGCGGGCAAGGATTACGACGTTGCCATCGGCGCAGACGGCAAGGGCGCGCTGACCGTCGCCAACCCCAATGCCGAGGACGTGTACAAGGACGCCAGCGACCTTGCGGCCACGGTCAAGAGCGTGACCGGCGGCGGTTACAGCCAGGTGGTGACCGGAGCGGAAGGCTCGGCCCACATAGCGGATACGGTGGGCACCACCACGGCGAGCATCGGCCTTGCGCAGCACGACAATGGCGTGACGGCCACCATCAGCCTTGAGCACGCGCCGCAGCACGACACGCAGATCACCTATACGGTCAACGGCGTGGAGCACACGGCCATGATCAAGGGCGGGGAGACCTCCACCACGGCCGACCTCGGCAATCTGGTGGCCAGCAACCCCTACGGCACGCCCACCAACGTTACGGCCGCTGTCACGGCAGTGGACAACAATTCGGCCAATTTCGAGGCAGTGAGCAACGGTAGCCCGACCACGGCCAGCTTTACGCCGGTGACGGTGCCGACCACGGCCAGCATCACGGGTGTGGACACGGTGGAAGGCACGAAGGACGTGACCTTCAACGTGGAGCTGAGCAACAAGCCGCAGGCTGGCACCACGGCCACGGCGGTGATCACGGTTGCGGGCAAGGATTATGACGTCGCCATCGGCGCAGACGGCAAGGGCACGCTGACCATCGCCAACCCCAATGCCGAGGACGTGTACAAGGACGCCAGCGACCTTGCGGCCACGGTCAAGAGCGTGACCGGCGGCGGTTACAGCCAGGTGGTGACCGGAGCGGAAGGCTCGGCCCACATAGCGGATACGGTGGACACCACCACGGCGAGCATCGGCCTTGCGCAGCACGACAACGGCGTGACGGCCACCATCAGCCTTGAGCACGCGCCGCAGCACGACACGCAGATCACCTATACGGTCAACGGCGTGGAGCACACGGCCATGATCAAGGGCGGGGAAACCTCCACCACGGCCGACCTCGGCAATCTGGTGGCCAGCAACCCCTCGCTGGTTACCGTCAGCGCCCAGATCACAAATGTCACGGGCGGCAACTTTGAAGACGTCAAGTGGAGCACGACCTCAACCGATCTCAGGCTTGATCACCCGGTGTTGGTGGGCAACAGCGGCGTTACGGTGAATGAAAATGACCTGCCTGGCGGCACAAGCCCGGATGCCCCTGCACTGGTGCAGACGGGAACCGTGACGGTTACCGCGCAGGACGGTGTTTCGAATATCAAGATCGGCGACACCCTTGTGTACAGCAACGGGGCGCTGGTCAGCGGCGCTGTGGCGAGGGTTTCAGGTGGGGAACTTTCCGTAACCGGATTTAATGCGACTACGGGAGAGTTGAGCTACTCGTTTAAGCTTGCGGGCAGTCTGAGCCACGACAAGGCAACCCATGATGCGAGCTTGAACAACACGGTTTCGGTCACGGTCACAGACCGCGACGGCGATACCGGCACCGGCAACGTCAGCATAACCGTGCTTGACGACGCTCCCAGGGCCGCCGTTACAACCACAAGCACGACAACCAATACTTCAATTGGCAGCGATATCCCCATCAGGTTTGTCTACTCGGAAATGGATGGATACAACAAAATTGGACATACCATGCCCAAGGGCGACATCAACAGCGCCAATGACTTTCCTGACTATGTAAAGGATGCCATGCAGGGGGTCACGGTATCTTCCGCCACTGTTACGTACGCCGGCACTTCTGCCATCGGCAGTATTGTCAGCGGCGGCACGCTGTATTCAAAAAATATGAGCGGCGGCAATGCCTATAATATGACCTACGACGGGCTTGGCGTAGATACGGACAAAAATTCGGGAGTTGATACCCGTACGGATCTTGGCTGGGAATCAATAGGAAACTCCACCGACCGCCTTGGTGAAATAAATTTTGCCAAGACAAGCGGTTATGGCGTTTCTGAAGCAGTGGTCTTTGACCTGCCCAGCGGTAAGACGGCCTCTTCATTCTCCATTTCACTCGGCGCCATGGAGGCTGGGGAAAATGAAGTCGCCCTGATATCGTTTTACCGCAACGGCGTGCTTGTCAATGCCATCAAGGCCGCTGCAACTGATACCAGCACCGCAGTGCAGAACTTTACCTTCAGCAGTTCTGCAATCGGCGGTGCATACGACAAGGTTGTTGTTTCCGCGCTCGATGACAAGAATACCTCGTCCTCGGACAACAGCGATTTTACTATTCAGGCTGTGACGTTTGGCGGAGCCTCAACCGGGGTTCTCGAAACCGCAACAGGCACCGTGTCTGGCGTGAGCGCCGACGGCATCGCCTCCATAGCCTTTGACAGCGGGCATTCACAGGTCACGCTTGCTGGCGGGGCCATAATGACGCTTGCCGTCTCGAGCGACGGCAAGTCGGTCACTGGTTCTGTGGGCGGCAGCACCTACTTTACTGCCACGCTCAGCGGCGTAGTGAACGGTCAGGCAACCTGGACCTTTAACCAGGTGCACGGCTTTGAAGTTCCCAGCGGGGCTTCGTTGCTAAACTTTACGGTCACGGACGGCGACGGCGACGTCACCACGGCCGCCACCACCCCCGCCACCATAACAACGCCGCCGGTTGCAATGGCGGATACGGATACGGTCAACCATGGCGATTCGGTGGTGCACGGCAATGTGCTGACCAACGATTTTGATGCCGACGGCAACCACATCGCTGTGGTTGGGGTAAGCGCGGGCAGTGATGCCACAACCTCCACAGCGGCGGGAAGCACCGTTGCCGGGCAGTACGGTTCAATTACCATCAATGCCGACGGCAGCTACAGCTACAACCTCGACAACAGCAATGCCGCCGTCAAGGGCATGGACGGAGCGAGCCTGACGGATACCTTTAACTACAGGATATCCGACGGCCACGGCGGGTACTCTACCACAACGTTGAAGGTGAACATCAATGACGGCAAGTACAGCGTTGACGCAAAAAATGGCGATACAACCATCAGCGGCGGCAGCGGCAGCGACGTGCTGGTGGGCGACGCCGGCGGTACCAGCACCTCTATTGTGCACGGGGTTTCTCCGGTCAACTACGATGTATGCATCATCCTTGATACGTCAGGAAGCATGGGCGACACGATCAGCGGAACCACTCGGCTTGCCCTGGCCAAGAGCGCTCTGACAAACCTTTTGACAGGGTTCAAGGATCACACCGGTATTGTAAACGTCAACCTTATCGGCTTCAGCGACACGGTATCCATCAATCTTGAGGCGCTCGAAGCGTCCAAGAAATCAGACGGTTCGTACCTTGACGCCATCATCAACAAGCTTGCCTCAGCCAGCGCCAATGGCGGCACAAACTATGAAGCCGCCTTTAAGGCCGCAGTGGACTGGTTTGGCGGCAAAGCAGGCGACAATAACACCAAGCTTGCCTATTTTCTTTCGGACGGCGTGCCCACAGCGCGTACTACCGATTCCGGCTCTGTGGATTATGGCTACGGGTCTGGATACGACTATAACCCCTATGCCGGTCAGCAGATGTCGCGGGCTGAATTTACCGAGGCGCTGGCCCAGTACCAGAAGCTTGTCGACGCTCATGTGCAGGTCAACGCCATCGGCATTGGCAGCGGCATTGACGCTGCCGTGCTGAAGTACTTTGACAACACCCCGGTAGCTGGCGGGGTGGTTACCAGCACGACCACAAACTTTTCCGGCAGCCTGTATGAAAACTGGTTTTCATACACGGGCAATGCCGGAGCGGTAAGCATCATCAACAATGCGGCACAGCTCACCGCGGCGCTGAACGCGGGCACGCCCGACGAGCTCCTGGTCAACCTGCAGGCGGTCGGCAAGGATTCCGTGACCGGCGGCGACGGCAACGACATTGTGTTTGGCGACGCCGTTACGGCCAACTGGCTGCTTGACGATACCTCATGGACGTCCGCAGGCAGAAGCGGTCTGCATTCAGGAGACTCGCTGGACATTGTGCGCGAATATGTGCTTGGTACAACCCTGAAGGGCACAACCCTTAAAGGAAGCGCCCTCGAATCGGCCATAAGCGAGGCCATCGCCCACGAGCTCACCGAACACAGCATGAAGTACGGCCTGAGTGAAACCGCGCGCGGCGGCGACGATACGCTGAGCGGCGGTAACGGCGACGACATCCTCTTTGGCCAGGGCGGCGCCGACAAGCTTGATGGCGGGGCCGGTCACGATCTGCTTGCGGGCGGCAGCGGCAACGATATTCTTACCGGCGGCGACGGGGCTGATGTCTTCCTCTTCCATCCCGGCAGCGGATCAGACATCATCACCGACTACAACGCGGCTCAGGGCGATGTGATCGTCAGGGTTGGCGATCCCGCGGCTGGCGACAGCATCAAGAACAGCTCCAATGTAAACATTGATACCCCCGACAGCGTGCACACCGTGGTCGACGTGCAGCAGGGGCATTCCATCATTCTGAGCGACAGCGCCAACCACATGCTGGTGGGCAGCGGCGTGTCGACTGACGGCAAGCATTACACCAGCACAGGCGACCTTGGCGGAACCTACGACAACGTGCTTGTGGGCGGGGATGGCAACAATGTGATCTACGGCGGCAGCGGCAACAACTATCTCGCTGGCGGGACCGGTAATGATCACATCATTGGCGGCTCGGGTGACGACTACCTCTTTGGCGGCTCAGGCAACAACAATCTGTACGGCGGGGCGGGCAACGACCACCTGTACGGCGGGGCTGACACCGACCGTCTGTATGGCGAGGAAGGCAACGACTACCTTGACGGCGGCGGCAGCTCCGGCTCGGGCGACAATCTGTACGGCGGGGCGGGCAACGATGTGCTGGTCTTCCACAAGGGCGACACCATTGACGGCGGCACGGGCACGGATGTGCTGCTGGTCAAGGGCGGCAGCCTTGACGAGCTGTTTGGCGCAGACGGCAAGCTCGACAGCAACATTACCAATACCGAGGTTCTTGTCAGCGGCAACGACGCCAGCACCATGGCGAGCCTGACCGATATGAGCAAGCTGAGCGCCATTGGCCTGACCGTGGGAGAGGACGGCAAGGTAACCACCGCCAACACGGGCAACGCCACCTGGAGCACCGCAGCCGCTCAACCTCATGACGGGTATGACGTAATGACCTGCACGATCTCTCATACTGACCACACGACAGAAGAAATGACCGTAGCCGTGCTGAAGGTGATGCATAACAGCTAGCCCCTGACGGTGACCATAAACATAAAGCGCCCGCGTTCTGCAGCAGAACGCGGGCGCTTGTCTTGTCGTATCTTGTCGAGTTGCAAGCGGCAGGCTGTCGCGCGGGCTGTTACAGCCCCAGGTCGCGCAGCAGATTGTCCACAGCCATGTTGCCCATGGTTTCCGTGGCGCCCGCAGTGGAAGACGAGCAGTGCGAACCCATCACCAGATTGTCCAGCTCGTACCATGCGGGATCTGACGGGGGCTCTTGCTCAAAGACGTCAAGGCCTGCGCCGTAGATGCTGCCTGCTTTAAGGGCGGCCAGCAGGGCGGCCTCGTCAATCAGCCCGCCGCGTGCGGTGTTAATGAGCACGGCGGTTTTTTTCATGGCGGCAAGGCGCTGGGCGTTGATGAGGTTGCGGGTTTCGTCCGTCAGCACCGTGTGCAGGGTGATAAAATCGGCCTCGGCGCAGATGCGGTCCACATCAGCGCGTTCCACGCCTTCGGCGGCGGTCCAGGCTTCGTCCCACAGCACATCGTGGGCGAGAATTTTCATGCCGAAACCCTGGGCGCGTTTGACCACGCAGCGGCCAATGGCCCCAAGGCCGATAATGCCAAGGGTTTTGCCGTACAGGTCGATGCTGGTGATCTTGCCCCAATCTTGTTGCCGGCAGCGGCGGTCAATAAGCCCGGCCTTGCGCGCCACCATAAGCATGAGGGTCAGCGCGTAGTCGGCCACGGCGTTGCTGTTGGCACCCACCGTGCGCGAAACCGCGATGCCGCGCTGCTTGCAGGCGGCAAGGTCGATGTTGTCAAGCCCCACGCCGTACTTGGCAATGGCCTTGAGGCCGGGGGCGGCTGCCAGCACGGTCGCGTCCATGGGGTCAACACCCAGGATCACGCCGGCGCAGCTGGCCAGCTTTTCTTTCATCTGCTCGGCGGAAAGTATGCCGCCGGTGTCGTTGCGTATCACTTCCAGCCCGGCCTGGGTCAGGCGGTCAAACAGCGCTGGATTGGTTTTGCCAAAAGAGCGGGGTGTTACAAGAATTTTCACAAAAACTCCTTGTGCGAATAGGGCGGTATCTGGCCGGTAACCGGCGCATACAGCCTTACTATTCTATGTGTATTTGTCAACGCGCCCCTGGCCTCAAAACCCCGGCGCGGCAGTTTTACCGCTCTGCAACGCGCAACAGCCGCCGGGCAGGGCCCGACGGCTGTTCCTCTTCGCACGGCAAAGCACGTTATGCCTGCACGTCAAGCTTGTTGCCGATGCCTTCGGCTGCAAGCCCCTGACTGCGCATGTTCTGCTCCATTTCTGCGCCTTTATCAATGGTTCCATTGATCAGCGCGGCAGACATGTTGGCCTGGAAGTTCAGGGCGCTTCTGCTCAAGCTTACGCTCATGCCCATCTTTACGTCGTCCATGGCGCGCTCCTTGGCCGCTTTTGCGATCCAGATGCCCATACCTATCGGTTGCGACGTAAAAAACTGTAGGGAAAAAGACTTTAATCCAAAAGGAAATGCAACGTCGCCCCTACCGGCCTATGCATCGCCACCAAGTTCCTTGAGTTTTTTCCACACGGTTACGCGGCTGATGCCGAGCGCGTCTGCGAGCGCCTTTTTGTTGCCGCCGTGCTCTTCAAGCGACGCCTCGAGAATGAACTGCTCCATCTCGGCCAGAGTGCCGCGAGGGATCTGCAGCACGTCGCCGTGCGGCTGGCAGGGGCCCGCCATGCCCTGGCGCTGGCAGTGCCGCCGCATGGTCTCGGTAAGCAGCTCGGCAAAGCTCTGGTTGCCGTCATACAGTGTGAAGACTCGCTCCAAAATATGTTCCAGCTCGCGCACGTTGCCTGGCCAGTCGTGGGCGTTCAGGGTCGTCAGCGCTTCCTTGTCAAACGAAAATGGGCTGCGGTCTGTCCTGGACTGGTGATTTTTTTTGATAAAATGGGCAATGAGCGCGGGGATGTCCTCCTTGCGTTTGCGCAGGGGGGGGATTTGCAGCGGCAAAATATTAAGCCGGAAAAACAGGTCGCGTCTGAAGGTGCCCTCTTGCGCCATGGCGTACAGGTCCCGGTTTGAGGCGGCAATGATGCGCACATCAATGTTGATGACCCGGTCGCCGCCGATGCGGAAGATTTCTTTTTCCTGCAGGGTGCGCAGCAACCGTACCTGCGTGGCCAGGCTCATCTCGCTGATTTCGTCAAGAAACAGCGTGCCGCGGTGCGCCAGCTCAAACATACCCGGCTTGCCGCCCTTGCGTGCGCCGGTAAAAGCGCCTTCTTCGTAGCCAAAAAGCTCGCTTTCCAGCAGGTGTTCCGGCAGGGCCGCGCAGTTGAGGGCCACAAAGGGGCCTTTTTTGCGCGCGCTGAAGTTGTGGATGCTCTGGGCAAAAAGCTCCTTGCCCGAGCCGGTTTCGCCCTCGATAAGGATGGAGGCCGTACTGCGGGCATAGCGCTGGGCCTCGGCCACCACAGGGCCCAGGGTGTTTTTTGAGCCGATGATGTCAGAAAAATTGTATTTGGCGACCAGCCCCTTGCTGGCCAGCTGCACGCGGGCCTGAGCCTCGATCTGCTGGATTTTTGAAAGTTCCTGAAAAACGATGATGGTGCCCTGGTCGTGCTCGCGCACGCGGATGGGCACGCGGTTGACCACAAGGGTTTTACCCTTGAGCGGCAGCACCTTGTCCACAGTGTACTCGCCGTTGCCGAGCATCTGCTTGAGTTCCGGGGGGCTGGCGGCGGCGTCGATGTCCATGCCCACAAGCTTTTTGCCGTGCAGGTCAAGCATCTGCTTGGCGGGGCGGTTGCAGATTTCTACGGTTTTGTCGCGGTTGACGGAGATGATGCCGCTTAGAGAATAGTTGATGATGTTGTTGAGGCGGCGCGAGCGGGTACGCTCCTTGATGTGCTGGTCAACAATGTTGCGGGCGGAAAGCACCGCCTGGTGGATGCTGTCCTTGCTGGAGCGGATAAGATAGTAGGGCAGGCCGTACTGCGAGGCCTTTTCGATGACGCAACCGCCAAAGCCCACAACGGCAACGTCTTTAACCGTGGAAAGCCTGGCGATGATGCTGTTGAAATCCTGCTCGTTGCGGTAGATGACCTGCCGAAAATTTTTAAGCCGGGCAAAGGCGGCCAGAGATTCTATGTCTACGCTCAGATTGCTGTCGTAGGTGATGCAGAGCAGGCTTGCGTGGCGCTCTGAGGCTTCGCGCAGGGGCGTGACGATGTCGGTGGCGGTTATCTGGATGGGCACCACGGGTATTTTGACCATCTGCTGGATGGCGATGGCCGTGCCCGCCTGGCTGATGATGACGTCGTACCGGTTTTCCACCTCAAGTGCGTAGATGTGCCCGCTGTTGTATATGCCGCCGTTGAATACATCGACCTCGACGCCAAACTGCCCTGCGGAGTAACGCACAAGCTGGGACATTTCATCATAAATTGAGACGCACAGGATACGCGGTTTAAAACTGGCAGGCAGCATGGAGAGCCTCTTCATCTTGATAATTCTCGCATGGCGGGTTTGCCGGGCGATGTTAAAAATATAAGCTGCCGCGTACGCAAAGTAAACACAATCAGCGTTAAATCGTACATCGATAGAGGTTACTGTTGATCGGGTACCCGACCATTCGCAGCACGCGGGCAGCGCTTTGCTGCATCGGGCCGCTGGCTGCCGCCGCCAGGACTGCCGCTGTACCGAGACACGCAGCCACGGCCCGGATTACAGAGAATCCGCGCCGTGACTGCGCGAGAAAACCGGCTTGCGTACTGGCTTACGCTTGCGCCGGGTTATTTGATGAGGCCGAGCATTTTCCAGTACGGGATGCTGACGAGGAAGCCTATAATGCATATGGCGGTATAGGCCGCAGAGAGTTTGATCATGGCCCCGTGTCTGGCCATTTTACCCTGCGTGCCGAAATGGGCGCAAAGGTAAATGGAGTTCATGTAGCTCAGGTACCAGATGTCGCTGCCGGCAAAGGTGACCATGCAGGCGATCCAGGGGTTCATGCCGTTGGCGATCATGATGGGCGGCAGAATAAGCACAAAGATTGCCGACGCGGAGGTGAGCGACACAATAACCAGTTTGACTACGGAGGCGGCGAGCACCAGGGTCACGATGAACAGCGCGGGCTCGGAAATGACGTTGGCGAGGAGGGGCTGCAGTTCGGTGCCAAGCCAGCGGTCAACCTTGAGCGACTGGATGACCGAAGCCATGTTCAGGATGCTGCCCACAAACACAACGGACGACCAGTCGATGCCGGTCTTGAAATCGTTTTTGTCCATGACCTTGAGCAGCATCAGTATGCACATGGCCATAAGGGAAACTTCACCGGCGGAGATCTTGTGCACCGATTCGGTCATCCACATGAGCAGGGTGACGATAAGCACGCCCATGCAAAGCTTTTCGTTGCGGGTCATGGGTCCGAGCTTTTCAAGCTGCGCGGTGCTGTAGCCTGCGGGCAGGCTTACTTTTTCTTTGGGTTTGTAGCTGTAGACGATGAACAGGCCCATGCCCAAAAAAACGCACACGCCGTAGGGCAACGACCACAACAGCCACTGCAGCCAGGTGATGTGGCGATAGGCCTCGGGCAGCATGCCCACGAGCACGTAGTGACTGAAGGAACCGCTCATGAACATGTGGCCCATGAGGATAAAGCCCACATAACACGCGCCAAACAGGCCGTTGGCGGCGTTGGTTTTGCGCTCAATGCCCAGCTCGTCGCTGATGCCCATGGCGATGGGCGAAGAAAGCGTGGCCTTGGCGTTCATGCTGGGGATAAGGGGGCCGATAACCGTGCCCGATCCCAGCAAGCCCCAGACCTGACCGGAAAAACTGGCGGGAAAAAGTTTGAGCACCCACAGCGAGATGCGCTTTAAAAGGCCTGTTTTACCGGCAACAGCGCCCAGAGCGAACGCACCGACCATAATCCACCAGCCGGAGGTGGAAAAAGTGGCGAAAGCCGTTTTGAAGGGTACGCACTTGAAGGCCGACCACAAGACGCACATCATCAGGCCGGTGACAAATTCCGGCACGATCTCTGTAATCCACCAGCCCACGGCCCACACGGTAATGCCAAGGGCAACCATGGTGTTGGCGTTCAGACCTTCGGGCGGTGATTGCAGCGCAACCCAGACGCCAAGGATGATGGATAGAATAGCCCCTGCAAGGCGGATATTCTTGACCAGGTTCCCTTTGTTTCCTGCAGCTGTCTCAGCCATGACACTTCCTTTGTGTAAAAAATGGTACGGCTTCAGGGCGCAAAACTTTGTGCCGATAGTCAAAAGCCCCGGAGCAAGCCAAAAGGGGCAAAGGAGGCGCTATTTACCCAACGTAAATGTCGTACTTGATATGTTGAGCGTCACATAAAAATAAACGTAATAACGCCTTTGCTGCCCTCACGCATGTGGCATACCGAACGTAACCGACAATCCAGCATCAATCGCCTGCGATTTCTGCAACGCCTGCCTCGGCGTGCTACTATTGATACCGTCTACAGCAATTCCTATGCCATTCTTGCTGTAAAAAAATCCTTTTGTTTTCAACTGGCTACGGGCTGTTGTGCCCGCTTGCGCATTGTGTGCGCTAAGTATGTTAACACGCAGGTTAATTGTTGCAGCGCCTGACGCCGCGACCTCTGCGCAGACGGCTCTCACCACCCCCAGGGGCAGGCAGGTATGGGTTCCTGCCCCCGAGGGTCTGCCTGGATGGTAGGGATGGGGCCAGGCAGTGTGGTGGGAACGGCACTGGGCTATTCGTGAAAGGTATGGAAGCCTTCTTCCTTGCGCAGCACGCGCAAAATACCGTAGGCCAGCGCTTCCAGCTCATTTTCACCGGGCAGAACCATAACTTCGCCCAGAAACTGTATGCGGGGAACAACCCGGTCGATGATGTAAGAGGAATTGGCGAGCGCGCCGGTAAGGACGACAATATCCACCTGTCCGTTGATAACCGCCGCCAGCGACGCAATGTGCTTTGCCACCTGATAGGTCATGCCGTCGTAGACAAGGCGGGCTTTTTCGTCGCCCTGGGCAATGCGCTGCTCGACTTCAAGTGCGTTGTTGGTGCCGAGGTAGGCCATCAGGCCGCCCTGACCGCGCGTACGCTTGGTGGCGGACAGACGGTCAAACTTGCCGGAAAAGCACAGGTCTACAAGCTGCCTGTTGGGGAGGCCGCCAGAGCGTTCGGGCGAGTAGGGGCCCTCCTCGTCGGTGATGACGTCGACCATGCGCCCCTTGTGTATGACAGTGGCGCTGATGCCCGCTCCCATGTGGCTGACGATGATGTTTTTATCCGCCAGCTTCCAGCCCTTGCTGGTTGCGGCCTTGATGGCCATGGCGCGCATGTTGAGGGCGTGGCACGAGGCCTTGCGCCTGATTTCGGGCAGGCCGGAGAGCTTGGCGATGTCTTCCATCTGGTCCATGACGACAGCGTCATAGATATACGAAGGGATGTTGAGGGGTTTGGCAATCTCGTGCGCCAGCAGGGCCCCAAGGTTTGACGCGTGGTCGTCGATGGGCCTGTGCCGTAAAAAGTCCAGCATGCCCTCGTCAACAATGTACGCGCCCTGCTGCAGGGGGGGCAGCTTGCCGCCGCGCCCGGCCACAGCCGAAAGCTGGCGCAGGTCGAAGTTTTCTTCTTTCAGCGCTTTCAGAATCGCATCCAGACGGATGGGAAACTGGGCCACGTTGCTTTCGAACACGCGCAGGGATTCCGCCGGGTGATCCACCTTTTTTTGAAACAAAAGGGACTCGTTGCGGTAAACGGCAATGCGCGTCGAGGTGGAACCGGGGTTTATGGAAAGAATGGTGTAGTTGGTATCCGCCATGTCATATCCTTATGGGCAAATTGTAATGCTCTCGCTGTTGTCGGCCGCCGCGCCGCAGCGGAAAAAGTCATGCGGCGCGACAGCCCGGCGGCTGCGAGTAAAAGGGCACGTGCGGCATAGGCCCATGGAGCCTTGCAGCCAGCGGTTAGCCAGCTGCGGAGGCCGCCAGAACCATGGTCCTGAATTTGTCTTCGGCGCTGGCCGCGCGTGAATTGAGAACAACAGGAACCCTGCCGCCCACCACAATGCCGGCGGTCAGGGCGTTGGCCGTATGCCGCAGGCATTTTATGAGCACGTTGGCGGTGACGATGTTGGGGCACACCAAAAGGTCGGCATCGCCCGCAACGGGGCTGTCGTATCCCTTGGTGGCCGCCGACTCTGCGCATACCGCCAGATCGTAGGATATGGGGCCTTCAAGCAGGCAGCCGGTGATCTGGCCCTTTTTGTTCATTTCCTTCAGGGCGGCGGCGTCCACGCTCTCGGGCATTTTTTCGTTGACGGTCTCGGCAGATGCCAGCACCGCCACCTTGGGGTTGTCGATGCCCATGCGTGCAAGGGCATCCACCGCGTTTTGAATAATGTCGCGCTTTTGTTCAAGCGACGGCGCGATGTTGATGGCCGCGTCGCACAGGGCCAGCAGCTTGGGATAGGTGGCAACCTGCACAATGTTCATGTGCGAGATAAGCCGCCCGGTGCGAAAGCCGGTTTCTTCCTTGAACAGACCCTTGAGCAGCACGCCAGTCTGGATCAGCCCCTTGAGGATAAAGTCGGCCTGTCCATTTTTGACCGCCAGACCGGCACCTGTGGCTGACTCCTGCGGCGAACCTGTTTCGACGATGGGGTAGGCGTCGCCCTTGAGGCCCACCGCCTCCAGCTTGGCGGCGATCTCCTGCCGCTTGCCAAAAAGCAGCGGCTCAACCAGCCCCACCTCGGCAGCGTGGCGTACGGCCTCCAGCACATGCTCGTCCGCGGCTTCCACCACGGCTACCTTGCACTTGCGGGCCTTGCCCATAACGGCCGCTTCAAGCTCATCAAAACTTTTGTATTTCATGGCTGACTCCGGCCGATTACTTTTCCAGAACCTCAACAGCAAAGTCGGGGCAGACCATCATGCAGGTGCGGCAGCCAATGCATGCCTGCGCATTGACGGCGGTCATATAGAGATAGCCCGCCGCGTTGTATTCGGAGCCGAAGTCATAGACAGACTTTGGGCAAAGCTCTTTGCAGTAGCCGCAGCCCTTGCAAAGCACGGCATCCACCTGAACTTCAAAGTTTTTCTTTTCCTCGCTCATCTGTTTCCTCCCCGGGCGGCTTCGGCAGCGGCAGCACCCCGCCTGATCACTTCCATGTTAATCTTGGCCACATCGGGTTTGCCCTTGCGCTCGGCGATGCCCAGCAGCACCTCCAGCGGCAGGGCGCCGGTCAGGGCCATGGCCGCGCCAAGCCCGGCAAGGTTGGCCGACTTGGGAGCGCCAAGCTCGTGGGCGATTTCGGTCATGGGTATGCCGATCCAGTTTTTCATCTGGCGGGGCTTCATGAGCGAGGTGTCGTAAACAACCGGGGAGACGGCATTGTCGTACCGCGTGCCCACAACCTCGTTCAGCGCGATGATCAGGTTGGGTTTTACGGCCTGCTGAAAAAGGATTTCTTCCTCATCCATCAGCACTTCGGCGCTGATAAAGCCGCCGCGCTGCGAGATGCCGTACGACTGGGTCTGCACCACGTTTTTGCCGTCCTTGATGGCAGCCTCGGCCAGGAATGATGCGCAAAACACAAGGCCCTGTCCGCCGGTGCCCGCCATGAGAAATTCATAATGGGCCATGCTACTTTCCTCCCTTGGCGGCCATGATCGCCGCGCGCTCGGCCTCGTAGCGAGTGTTGAAATCGTGAACGTCCTTGTCGGCAATGACGCCGGTGACAAAATAGCCAAGCTCGGCGGCGTTTTCGATGGAGTCAAACTTGGCCTGCGAAACGGCTTTTTCCTTGAGATTGCGCAGCATGTCCACCGGCTGCTTCATCTTGTTGCGGGGGCCGAACAGCGTTGAGCAGGGGCTCATGGCCTCGATGAGCGAGAAGCCCTTTTTCTGGATGCCCGCGACAATGCGGTTTTTGAGGCGCATGCCGCTGGTGACCGATTCGCGGGCCACAAAGTTGGCCCCAGCCGCGCGCACCAGGTCGCATACGTCAAAGCCGCGCTCGGGGTTGCCGCCAATGGACGTGCTGGTGATAGCCCCGCTGGGCGTGGTTGCCGAATACTGGCCGCCGGTCATGCCGTAGTTCAGGTTGTTTACGATGATGGCGGTAAGATCCATGTTGCGGCGGGCCGTATGGATAAGGTGGTTGCCGCCGATGGTGGTGCCGTCGCCGTCGCCCATAAGCACAATGACGTTGAGCTTGGGATTGGCCGCCTTGGCGCCGGTGGCGTAGGTGAGGGCGCGGCCATGGGTCACATGCAGGGCGTTGGCCATGATGTAATCGTCAGCCTTGCCCCAGCAGCCGATGCCGGTGACGATGAGCACTTCTTCCTTTTTGAAATTCAGCTCGTCCATGGCGCACAAAAGCGCATTTAAAACAATGCCGTTGCCGCAGCCCGCACACCACATGAGGGGCAGCGCCGCTTTATTGAGAAGCGAGCGTGAAATAGCCTGTGCCATTATAATTCTCCTTTACTTCAAGGCGGCTGCAATCTGGGCGGGGGTCATGATGCTGCCGTTATAGCTGTTAACCCCTACAACCAGCGACGGATCCGGCACATACTTTTTCACTTCTCCTGCCAGCTGGCCGGAGTAGTTCATTTCGGCAACAATGACGCGCTTGGCCTTGCGCGAGGCTTCGCGCACTTCGGCATCGGCAAAGGGCCACAAGGTCTGCAGCTGCAGAACGCCCACCTTGCCGCCGCTGGCATTGGCCTCGCGCGCAACGCTGCGGGCGGCGCGGGTTACCACGCCCGAGGTGACAATGAGGGTCTCGCAGTCTTTTTCGCCAAAATAGCGGGTCATGACTATTTCATCCCGCCCCCTGGCAAGCTTGGTGTGCAGCTGGGCGACCCTGCGGCCTGCATTTTCGGGCGTATTGCAGCTAAAGCCGTTTTCGCCGTGCATGGAGCTCGTGACGTGAAACACGTATTCGCTGCCATAGCTGGCCAGAGGGGCAACGGCCCCTTCGTCAAAGCAAAAGGGCTTATAGTCGGCGGGGGCGCAGCCCGGCTTGGTCCGCTCAACCACCTCGACCTCGCCCGGTTCGGGGATGACGAGGTTTTCGCGCATGTGGCCGCAGACTTCTTCAGGGGCCATGATGACCGGTACGCGGTATTTTTCGGACAGGTTGAAGGCTTTGACCGTGAGGTCAAAACATTCCTGCACTGAGGCGGGGGTAAGGGCGATGACTTCCTGGTCGCCATGGCGTCCCCAGCGCAGCTGCATGATGTCGGACTGGGCCGGTTTGGTGGCAAGGCCTGTGGACGGGCCAGACCGCTGCACGTTAATCACCACCACGGGCACTTCGCCCATGGTCGCCATGCCCAGGTTTTCCTGCATAAGCGAAAATCCGGGCCCGCTGGTGGCCGTAAACGCCTTAACGCCAGCCAGCGACGAGCCCACAATGGCGCCCATGCTCGCCAGCTCGTCTTCCATCTGCATGAACACGCCCCCAAGCTTGGGCAATTCGCGCGAGGCTATTTCAGCTATTTCGGACGAAGGCGTGATGGGGTACCCAGCGTAGAACCGTGCTCCGGCGTAAAACGCGCCTTGTGCTATGGCAGCGTTACCCTGGATGAGCTTGCTCTGTTTTTTCATTGCTTTTATAAACCTCGTTTCCGTTGTAGTGCCACCAATTATCATTTCTGCCATGTAAAAGATGTTTTTGCGCGCTACTTGCGGTAACATTATTGTGAGCTACCGCATTTTTTGCTGTTAATTGATGGTGTAGTCATGTTATTGCGTGGCAAATACAAATATTTTTTGTGCAAATGATGAATATATAAAGTATATAAATTCAATATTTGCAGTATGCTGATAGCAAGTAACATGCCATGCTGCGCAGTTTTGTATCATGCTTAAACCGCTGACTTTTTTTTACAGTGCGGCGCTGTGGCGCACGCCACGAATCTTGTGGCGTTGCAAAAGTTAACGTTGTTGGCATGTTTTTTAACGTTCGTCCTGGCCGCAGTTCGCGCTCAAAAGCTTTTTGAATAACTGGTGGTTGTTGACCTGGCTGCGGCGGCTGACATGGGCATCACCCCCCGCGGGCATGCTTGCTGTGCAGATGGCTCAATCCACAGCGGCGCACGCCCGCGGGGGCCGCCGTGCCGTCTTAACGGCACGGCCTGGGGGTTAAAGTCCGTATGCCTTGGCGAGCAGCTCAGCCGTATGCAGTACGCGCACGTTTGACCCGCGGTGGCTCAGCCCGTCGATGATCTGCATCTTGCAGGCCGAGCAGCCCGTGGCCACAATGTCTGCGCCGGTGGCCAGGATGTCGCTGGTTTTATCTGCCAGTATCTGCTGCGACAGGTCGTAGTGCGTGGCGCTGAACGTGCCCGCGCAGCCGCAGCAGACATCGGGGCGGCTCATCTCTTCAAAGCGCAGCCCCGGAATGGCGCGGATAAGACAGCGTGGTTGTTTGGAAACGCCCATGCCGCGCACCAGATGGCAGGCGTCGTGGTAGGTCGCCTTGAGAGGGATGTTTTGCACGTAAGGAACCGGGCCGAGCTTGAGCAGAAAGTCGGAGAAGTCAAAAACCTTGTCCTTGAATCCCTGCCAGGCCGAGAGGGCGCTGCTGTCCTGCAGCACCTCGCCGTATTCCTTGCTGAGCGCCGAGCCGCATGTGGCGCAGCCGGTAATTACCGCGTCAAAGCTGCCACGGGAGAGTATGCGTACGTTGTTTTCGGCCAGCAGGGCCGCACCGTCAAAATCGCCGGACGAAAACAGGGGCGTGCCGCAGCACTGCAGATTGTCCAGCAGGTGCACTTCCACGCCGTTGGTCACCAGCACGTCGATAAGGGCTTTGCCCGCGTTGACGTACACATAGCTGAGCATACAGCCGGGGAAAAACGCCACCCGCGCCCGGGTTGCGCCGTGGGGCGTGCTGATTGCGGGTACTATCTTGCGCAGGGGCTTGTCGGCCAGCGCCGGAACAACGCGGCGCAGGTTCAGGCCGGCAGCGGGGATGGGGATGCGCGAAACCTTGCCCGCGCCATTTTCGGTGTTCTTAAACAGCATGGACTGAAACGGCCTGCCGTGCGACATGGCCATGTCAAACAGCCGCCCCTTGGTGACCGCCTTGAAGGCAATGGCTTTAGCCGCAGGCAGCTGGCCTTCTTCCTTCATCTTGCGGCGCAGGGCCATGATGAGGTCGGTGGTATTGACGCCTGAAGGGCAGATGGCCTTGCAGCGCATGCACAGGGTACAGCGCGCCGCCAGCTCCATGAGCGCCTTGGTGGGCTTGACCGTGCCGTCTGCCAGTGAACGCAGCAAAAATAGCTTGCCGCGCGAAGAGTTGGATTCTTCGTGGGTTTTGCCGTAGACAGGGCAAATGGTAAGACATTGGCCGCACCGGGTGCATTTGAGGGCAGCTGCTTTCAACTCGTCCAGAGACTTGCTCATGCCTGGCCTCCGAAGATGCAGCCGGGATTCAGGATGTTGTTGGGATCAAGGGCTTTTTTGATGGCCCGCATGGCCCCGACCTGCGCTTCACCCAGCTGCTTGGTGATATAGGGCGCTTTTTCGCGACCCACGCCGTGCTCGGCAGAGACTGTTCCGCCCATCTTGATGATTTCGTAATGGAATTCCGAGCGTGCCTTGGCGGCGGTCTTCTTTTCTTCATCCGAGTTAAAGAAGAAGTGCGGGTGGATGTTGCCGTCGCCAGCATGCCCCTGACAGCTCACCTTGATGCCGTACTTTTTGCCCACTTCAAACAGGGTGTGCACAGCCAGGGCAAGCTTGTTGATGGGCACTGCGGGGTCGCCGCCCAAACGGCCTTTGGCCACGCGCGCCAGAGCGGGCAGGCCCGACCGGCGGGCAACCCACAGTTGCTCCGCCTCTTCGGCGGTTTCGGCCACGTGAAAGTCCACCATGCCCAGCTGCTCGCAAACCTGGCGGATAGCTTCCACCTGCGGCTTGAGGGTAGAGACGTCGCCGTCCACCTCGATCAGCAGCATGGCCCCAGCATCTACCGGCAAGCCCGCGTGGGTGTAATCTTCCACCGCGCGGATCAGGGTCTGCTCCTGAAACTCCATGATGGAGGGCACCACGCCGCTGGTCATGATGGCCGACACGGCCTTGGCGGCGTTTTCGATGTTGTTGAAGGCGACGCGCATGGCGCGTTTGGCCTGCGGCAGGGGGATGAGCTTGAGGGTGATCTCGGTAATGACGCCAAGCGTACCCTCAGAACCAGTGAAAAGCTGGGTCAGATTGTAGCCTGTCACGTCCTTGATGCACTTGCCGCCCGCGCGGATGATCTCGCCTGAGGCCAGCACGACCTGCAAGCCCGTAACGTAACTCTTGGTGGTGCCGTACTTGACGCACTGCAGGCCGCCCGCGTCCGTGGCGACGTTTCCGCCAATGGAAGAAAACGTAAAACTGGCAGGGTCCGGGGGGTACATGAGGTCGTGCGCAGCGGCCGCTTTTTTGATGTCGGCGGTGATAGCGCCAGGGCCGACAACCGCCATCAGGGTTTCGGGCTCAATGTTGATGGAATTCATGCGCTGCATGGAAAGGATGATGGAGTTGTCGCTCTCAGGGATGGCGTTTACGCTCAGGCCGCTTCCCTGCGATCGCGCGACAACGCTGATTTTGTTTTGGTTGCAGAAGCCGACAATCTTGCCAACTTCCTCGGCAGTGCCGGGCAGTGCGATCAGCATGGGCAGAAAGGCTGAAGGGGCTGCCCCTCCCGCGTTGTACGTGTAACAAACGAGGTCTTCCTGCTTGGTGAGCATATTCTTTTCACCGATAAATGAAGCGATATGCGTGCGAACGTCCTCTTTTGTCAGCATTTTTCCTCCTCGCTATCCGCACCGATGCGGTGTACTGAAATTTTATGAAGCTCTGTAAACACCAGCCGATAAAAGTATATAAATTCTGTAAACTACGATGCCATATCTAATCATATCGCGCGGATACAGCGCATATGTCAGACCGGTTGCCGCGTGGCGCAGCGGCCGTTATCGGAAATGCAACCGTTCTGTCACAAGAACAAGCAGTAATCATGCCATGGCAAAAAACATATTGTTTGTCAGCTAATTATCTATATTTTTACGTGTGGGCGACGCATGGTAACGCCTTTGTTTGTTCATATTGCGTACTGACGAGTTGCAAAAATTAACGGGGCAAGGGCTGTCCCACGCGTCGGATTGAGGCCCGCCACTCTCGGTGACAGACGCGCGAGGCCCCCTGCCTGCCGGGCGCGTCTGGGCTGCCCCCTGCCGCTATGCCGTCAGGCCGGAATCTGCTCGGGGTTGAGTTGTCATTGGTGGGTTCGGGCTTATTGTAAAACATGCGGCGTATGCCAGCAGGCGGCCCCGCCCCGTTGCGCGGGCAGCTTCGGGCGCAAAGCTTTGATGCGGCGGGTTTGACCCGGCGTGTTGCAGCCGGTGGGCCGAACGGCTGGTGCATAGGCTTGCGGCAGACATGTGGTTGCTGACGACGTTTGCCCGTTGCTACAGACGGCAACTCCATGTAGAGTAATAAGAAATCCAGAGATACCCGCCTGTCGGCCCGAGCCGTCAGCGCAGCACGCGAAAACAGCACACCTTCAGGATCACGCCATGGACACAAAGCAGGATATCACCGCAACTGGCATGCCCCTTATTGACAGCGTGGTTGAGCGGCTCTGCCACGAAACCTCGCTCAGCACGGTATGGCATCGCTCTGGTCAGGGCGCGCCCATGCCGTCCCTGCCGGTGCTCTCTGAAATACTGGAAAGGCTTCGCGCGGCCATCTTTCCGGGCTATTTTGGCGCGGCCTCCGTACGGCGCGAATCCATGCGCTACCATCTGTCCGCCAACCTGGACAGCATCCACCGTCTGCTGGGCGAGCAGATCGTGCGCGGCTTCTGTTTTAGCTGCGAGGGGCTCGGCATACCCTGCACCTCGTGCGAAACCGAGGGGCAGCACGCGGCGTTGGCCTTTATGGACAGCCTGCCCGAGATACGCCGCCTGCTGGCTGGCGACGCCAAGGCGGCCTACGAGGGCGACCCCGCGGCCACCAGCCCTGGAGAAACCATATTTTGCTACCCTTCGCTCAGAGCCATGTTTCACCACCGCATCGCCCACGAGCTCTACAGACTCAAGGTCCCGGTGATTCCGCGCATTATTTCGGAAATGGCGCACAGCACCACGGGTATCGACATCCACCCCGGCGCGGCCATTGGCGAGGAGTTTTTCATTGACCACGGCACCGGTGTGGTCATTGGTGAAACCTGCATCATCGGGCGCAACTGCCGCCTGTATCAGGGGGTTACGCTGGGGGCGCTTTCCTTCCCCAAAAATGCGGATGGAACCCTCACCAAGGGCAATCCCCGTCACCCCATACTGTGCGACAATGTGACCGTTTACGCCGGGGCCACCATTCTTGGCCGCGTTACGGTGGGCAAGGGCGCGGTGATCGGCGGCAATGTGTGGATTACCCAGGACGTGCAGGAAGGCGCACGCATTACCCAGGAAAAGCCCCGTGACTAGCAGTCGCAGGCTGGTGCGCCGCGCCGCCGCCCTGTTGCTGTGCGTCTGGGTCTGCGCCGCGCTGCTGCCTCTGGGCGGTTGCGCCCTTAATGTTAAACCCAGCGGGCAGGTTGTTACCGACGTCAGCGTCGGCCGCTAGCGCACTGTCGCAGGTGTTGTCCGCAACTCCGCCGCATTCTGTCTGCCTTGGGCGCAGGGAACGGCGGAGTTTTTTTGTGTCGGCAGGGCGTGATTGCCGCATGGTTTGCTGGCTGCGCCGCGCTCAGGGCTTGCCGCCATATTCGCTGCTGTCATGTTCCCTGCTGCCAGATTGGGAGGGCACAAATCAGAGGCAAGATGAGAGGCCGGGGCAATGCTCAGGCGGCAATGCTCAGGCGGCGATCTCCGGCGGGAGCACTCGCTCGCATTTGTTGAGCGCCAGATTTTGGGGCGCGCAGGGGCTGCGGTATGGACATGGCGGCTCTTGCGTGACATGATCCCGCCTTCATAAATTCTGGCCGCTGGGTTCACATGTTTGCATACGTGGGCTTTCGGCTCAGAGAGTGGAGTTGTCATGGAATTTTTTACCGAAGTCGTGGGCACGAGCATCAAGATATACGCGCTCATGACGCCCCCTGCCGTGCTGAGTGCTTTTATCAGCGGTACCAAGGGCTTTGACAAAAAACAGAAATCGACCGTGGCCGCCAAAACTTCTGCGGCCATCTTTCTTATTGGCGTAACGCTGTTTTTGTTTGGCCCGCATCTTTTTTCGCTGTTTGGTTTCACGCTTGACGCCTTTCGTATCGGGGCGGGCGTGTTGCTTTTTTTGACGGCAGTTTCTCTCATGAACGACGACGGCAAGGACGCGCTCTCCGGCAAGGAGGGCGACATCAGCGTCGTGCCGCTGGCCATACCGCTGGGCATGGGGCCTGCCTCCATCGGCGCGGTCATGGTTATGGGCGCGTCGGCCACAGAGATGCATCAGGTGCTTGTGGGCGTTTTTTCGCTGCTGGCGGCGTCTGTGGGTATGTTTGCGCTGCTGTGCATGGCCGACGGCGTGGTGCGGGCGCTGCACCGCACGGGCATTGCCGTGCTGTCAAAGCTTACAGGCCTTTTGCTGGCGGCCATCGCGGCGCAGGTGATATTTACGGGCATTCGGGCCTTTTTGGGTTAGAAAGGCGCGGCTGCGGGTGATAGAAACGGCGAGACAGGTTCCTTCGCCGTTTTTTTAATTATGTATGAAGGGTTGTTGGCGGTATAGGGCGAGGCTCCAGGCTGCGGCCTGGGTAATGGACCGGGCGATGGCCGCGAGCGGTCGCGTTGCGGGGGCGGGTAGAAAGGGCGTTGCAACAGCATGGGGCTGCGGCCCCGGCGCGTATTGCTCCAAAACTAGCTTGGACGCGCAGCGCGGCAACAAGAGGAGGATGTCATGAACGTACTGGAAAAAATGTTTAATCCTGCGGCCAGGGGCAGCACGGTGCGGCGCGAAATGCTGGCCGGTCTTACCAGCTTTATGGCCATGTGCTACCTGATCTTTGTGGTGCCCGGCATGCTGTCTGACGCCGGTATGCCCAAGGATTCCGCCGTGGCGGCCACCATCTGGATTACGGTTATCGCCACACTTATCATGGGCCTGTGGGCCAAATTCCCCGTGGGCGTGGCTCCGGGGCTCGGCATTACGGCCTTTTTTGCCTACTACGTTTGCGGCCCGGCGGGCTATACATGGCAGACCGGCCTTGGCGCAGTGTTTATCTCGGGCGTGGTTTTTTTGCTGCTCACGGTCACCAAGGTGCGCCAGCTTATCATCAATGCCGTGCCCATGGACCTCAAGTTTGCCATTGTTGTGGGTATTGGCGCGTTTATCGCTTTTATCGGCATGAAGAGCTGCGGCATTGTGGCCGCCAGCCCCGCGACCTTTGTGACCCTGGGCAATCTTGGCGATCCCAAGACCCTGCTTTCCGTGGCGGGCATCTTCCTTATTGGCGCGCTGCTGTCGCTGCGCGTGCCAGGGGCCATGATCATCGGCATTGTGGCCATTGCCGTTGCGGGTATGGTGCTTGGCGTGTCGCAGGTGCCGCAGGGCAATATTTTTAACGCTTCGCTCCCCCTGCCCACCGAAACCTTTATGGCCATGGATCTCAAGGGCGCGCTGCACCACGGTCTGATCTCCATCATCTTTACCCTGACCATGGTTGACCTGTTCGACAACATGGGCGTGCTCATCGGGCTGTCGCAGAAGGCCGGTTTTATCCGCGAGGACGGCCACATTGAAAATCTGGACAAGGCCCTGATTTCCGACTCCATCGCCACCATGTCCAGCGCCGTGCTGGGCGCCACCACCGCCACCAGCTACCTTGAAAGCGCCGCTGGCGTGGCCGAGGGCGGGCGTACCGGCCTGACCGCCGTAACCATTGCCGTGCTCTTTTTCCTGACGCTGTTTTTTGCGCCTCTGGTGAGCATGGTTCCCGCTTACGCCACCGCCCCGGTGCTCATCATCGTGGGCGCCATGATGATGCAGGAGGTCGGGCGCATCAAGTTTAAGGACTTTACCGTGGCTCTGCCCGCCTTTTTGACCATCATCAGCATGCCGCTTACCTTCAACATCGCCACGGGCTTTGGCTTTGGCTTTGTGAGCTGGGTGGGCCTCAAGGCGCTTTCTGGCCGCTTTAAGGACCTCAACGTGGTCATGCTGCTGATCGCCCTGTGCTTTGTGATCAACTTTGCCCTGCGCCTTCAGTAAGGGGCGTTGCGGCAATATGCCGTAATTACTGATCAAACCCCCGAGCCGTCGCCCGATGGCCGGGGGCTTGCTTTTTTTTGCGGCAGCAGTAAGGGTGAAGCTCCCTGATCCTTGCGTTTACACCGGCAACAGGGCATAATTTGCGACCGAAAATCAACGCTCACCAGCCGAGACGGCAAATGAGGAATATTCGCACATGGCAATGCTTCTGCAATCACAGCGCCCCGTCAAACCCCTGTGGCGGGAATACGGCGAAGCCCTGTTCGTCGCGCTTATCCTGGCTTTGGTCATCCGTACCTTTGTGGTGCAGGCCTTTAAAATTCCTTCGGAATCTATGGTCAAAACCCTGCTTGTGGGCGATCATTTGCTGGCGAGCAAGTTCTCCTACGGCGTCAAAATCCCCTTTACCCACTCCTATATTTACAAGGGCAGTGATCCGGCAAAGGGCGACATCATCATTTTTGAATACCCCAACGATCCCAGCGTAGACTACATCAAGCGCATCATCGGCACGCCCGGCGACATCATCGAGGTGCGCAACAAGCAGCTCTACCGCAACGGCGAGCCGGTGAAGGAATCGTTTATCCGCTTTACCGAGCCCGACCGCATCCAGCCCGTGCGCGATAATTTTGGCCCGGTTACCGTGCCTGCCGACAAGTATTTTGTCATGGGCGACAACCGCGACAATTCCATGGATTCGCGCTTTTGGGGCTTTGTGGACCGCAGCGCCATACGCGCCAAGGCCTGGCGCATCTACTGGTCGTGGGGCGGGTTTGGCGACATCCGCTGGGACCGCATCGGCAAGGCCGTGCAATAACCCCAGGCCCGTCATATTCAGGCTGCATGCGTCGGCTCAGCCGTCGCGTTTTGCCGCCAAGGCTTTTTGCGGCGCGGATGTAGTCACAACTCCGCGCCGTTTTTTTATGGTGCAATGGTAAAGGAGCACGCATGGTTGTCCGTTTGAACAGCGGCGGGGTGGAAGGCGTCGACGCCTACCCTGTGGAACTGGAAGTGGACTTCGTGCGCCAGGGTCTGCCCGGCTTTACCATGGTCGGTCTGGCCGAGGCCGCCGTGCGTGAAGCCAAAGACAGGGTTTTTGCCGCCCTGCGGGCCTGCGGCTTCAAGCTGCCGCCAGCGCGCATTACGGTTAACCTTGCCCCCGCGTGGCGGCGCAAAAGCGGCGCAAGCTACGATCTGCCGCTGGCCGTGGGGCTGCTGGCCGCTGCGGGCATTCTCCCCGCCGAGCCTTTGCAGGGCATGTATCTGGCAGGCGAGCTGTCGCTCAACGGAGCGTTGCGCCCGGTAAGCGGCGTGTTGCCCCTGGCCCTGCTGGCGCGCCAGCAGGGGGCGGCGGGGCTGATAGTGCCCCCCGGCAACGGGGCCGAGGCCGCAGTGGTGCGCGGGCTCAAGGTTTTTGCGCCAGAGGGGCTTGGCCGCTGCGCCGCTTTTCTGGCCGGGTCCGAGCCGCTGGAACCTCTGTGCGAACCAGTGGATGACGCGCTGGAGGCCCCCGTCTACAAGCAGGATTACGCCGAGGTCAAAGGGCAGGAGGCTGCCAAGCGGGCGCTTGAAATCGCCGCCGCCGGGGGCCATAACGTGCTGCTCATCGGCCCGCCAGGCAGCGGTAAAACCATGCTGGCCCAACGCCTGCCCACCATCCTGCCGCCGCTGGATTTTGAGGAATCGCTCGAAGTCACAAAAATTTACAGCGTCTCCGGCAAGCTGCCACCCGATGCGGGCCTTATGCGCGTGCGGCCCTTTCGCGCGCCGCACCACACCATCTCTGACGTGGCGCTGGTTGGCGGCGGCGGGTATCCCCGCCCCGGCGAGGTCAGTCTTGCCCATCGCGGCGTGCTGTTTCTGGACGAACTGCCGGAATTTCGCAAGACCGCTCTGGAGGCCTTGCGCCAACCCCTTGAGGGAGGCGTGGCCGCCATTGCGCGAGCCGCCCACAGCGTGAGTTTTCCGGCCGCCTGCATGCTGGTGGCTGCCATGAACCCGTGCCCCTGCGGCTATTTTGGCGACCCCACGCACGAATGCACCTGCCGCCCGGAGCAGCGCACGCGCTATCAGTCGAGACTCTCAGGCCCCATGCTTGACCGCATTGACGTGCATGTGGAAGTGCCCGCCGTGGCGTACGCCGACTTTCGCGGTACAGGCAGCGGCGCTTCGTCTGCCCAGATGCGCGAGCGCGTGCTCAAGGCCAGGGCAACACAGCGGGCGCGCTACGGCAGCGATGGGCCGCGCTGCAATGCCGAGCTATCGGGCGCGCTGCTTGAGCAACACTGCGCGCTGAATGCCGAGGGCCATGCCTTGATGGAGGCTGCGGTCAACCGCCTTTCCCTTTCCGCCCGAGCCTGCGCCAGGGTGCTGCGCATGGCCCGCACCATCGCCGATCTGGACGATGCCGCTGCCATTGGCACGCCGCATCTGGCCGAAGCCGTGTCGCTGCGCGTGCTGGACAGGAGCTAACCCGACAGGTGTAGGTTTTTGGGCCAAGGGGTTTTTGCGCTATGGGCTTTTCAAACCAGTTGCGTGAAGCCCGGCGACCGCTCTGTCATGATGCTCACCGGGACGCCCTTCAGCTGGCGGACGCATTCTCATTCTCCGACCTTCTCCGGCCTCCGCCATCCCCAGGCTTTCCCCTTATTGCAAACCGTGACATGGCTTGCTGCCAGCAACAATGGCCGGGGTACTTTTTCCTCCGCCTTTTAACGTAACGTTGTTTTGCCTGGATGTCTGGGCCGCAGATATTCGTCAGCTATCCGGCATTGACCCGCTACCTCGGCATCCATACGTAAAAAGCGCCCGTGGGCTCAGGCTCACGGGCGCTTTTTGTGCAAATTTGGCGGGGGTCAGCTCGCGTTGTTGGCAACGCGTCGGGCCGCCTGTCCGTCGTCGGCGTGCCGCTGGCGGGAGGCTTTTTCCACATTTTTCTTTTTGGCCTTGGCGGCCTTGGTCTGCTTGGCGCGATGCGCGGTCTGCACGCTGTCGCCACGGTCATTGCCGGCATACTGGTGGTAGGCCTCGCGGGCATTTTTACGGATGTCGGGGTGGTATTTTTCGCGGGGCAGGTTGTCCAGCGCAGCCACCACGGTGGGAGCGCTGTTGTCGCACACCTCAAAACCCGCATCCAGCAGGCGGAAGGCCTCAATGCTGCGTATCTGCGAGTCGGGCGCGCCCATGATGACCGCCAGCAGCCGCTTGTCGCCCCTGAGGGCCGTGAAAACCATGTTGTAGCCCGAGGCGTTGATCCAGCCGGTTTTCAGGCCGTCGGCGCCGGGATACTGCCCCAGCAGGGGGTTTTTGTTCCAGGTGACGCGGCCACGGTAATTCAGCACGTGCGTGTTATGAAAGCGCAGCATGTCGGGATAGGCGTGCAGGTAGGCGCGGGCAAGCGTAAGCATGTCGCGGGCGGTGGTGTACTGCCCCTTGGCGGGGAGACCGTGCGGATTCACAAAGTAGCTGTCGCGCATGCCAAGATCGCGGGCCTTGGCGTTCATCATGTTGATGAAGGCGGGCACTGAGCCGCCCACGTATTCGGCCATGGCGGTGCTGGCGTCGTTGCCGGACGAAACGGCCATGCCCGTGAGCAGCTGCTCAAGGGTGACCTGTTCGTTTTCGTTCAGCCCCATGCGCGAGCCGCCAGTGCGGGCCGCATTGCGGCTGATGATGGTGGTATTGTCCATGCCGGCGATGCCGGAGTTGATCTGGTCCATGGCAAGAAACATGGACATGATCTTGGTCAGCGATGCCGGGGGGATATGCTGGTCGGCATTCTGCTCAAAAAGCACTGCATCGCGGTCGAGGTCGTACAAAATGGCGGAGCATACGCCAAGCGCGCTCTGGGGCGGTACTGCCGGAGCCGAAAAAACATGGCCTGGTTGCGCCAGCAGGGCGGCGCAGACGAGGGCTGCTGTAGCGAAGAGCGTGCGGAGCGACGGGCAAAAACGACGGGTGCTGATCATGCACAGTCCTTATGCGTTGGCTGAACGTCAAGCCTCAAGTGCGCTGCGCTACGCGTCTGCAACGGGCTGGCCGTAGGGTCGCGGGCGTATGGTTGAGGGAGGCCGCAGGGAAAAAGTTTAGAAATTTCCTAAATTAGGAACGGCGCAATGCTTGTGTACTAAAGATAGGCGGTTATGGCAAGCGGGCAAATGTGCGTATCCACGCGTGGTCTTTGCCCGCATTGGCAACCTCGAGTTGCAGTAATTGTTGTTGCACATTGTTGGCGGAGGTGTTTTGCGGTAGAGATGCCATTGGGCAAGATCAGCAATTACAGCACAATTGTTACATAAGATTCTGCCCGATTGCTTTTGTGCGCTTTATTGGTTCTGAACCAAATAGTGGAATGCTATTGCCGCCTGCACAGCATACCATGCTCTTGCCTGTGGGGGTAAAAGAATAGCTGTCTGTTCAGGCAGGCCGTATAAAGCAGTCGCATCAAATAATCATGGGTGATTAAGCAGTGTGTGTAAAATAACCTGCTGATGTACGTAAACAAAAACGGCTAAAAAGTAGCGCAACGCATGGCAAGGAGAATATTGTGCTGGATATTCCACGAATTTTTACCATTACTGAAAGTGAACACCGCATCCATAATCCATTCACGGAAGAAAAACTCGCCGCTCTTGGCAAGGCTTTGCGCCTTACAGCTGGAACAGCCGTGCTTGATCTGGGCAGTGGATCGGGCGAGATGCTGTGCACCTGGGCGCGCGATTACGGCATTTGGGGTGTTGGCGTAGACATGAGCCCCCTGTTTTGCCAGCAGGCGAAAAACCGCGCCGAAGAGCTCGGCGTTGCCGCGAGCGTCCGGTTTATCCATGCCGACGCATCGGGTTACATTGCAGATGAAAAGGTCGGGCTGGCGGCCTGCGTGGGCGCTACCTGGATAGGCGGGGGCGTAGCGGGCACGGTTGAGCTGTTGGCAAAGAGCCTCGACGCGGGGGGGATGCTCCTCATCGGCGAGCCCTACTGGTTGCGCACGCCGCCTGCGCAGGACATTGCCAGCGGCTGCGGGGTCGGCGGCGTTGGCGACTTTCTGACGCTGCCCGAGCTTGTCGGCTCATTTGGCAACCTGGGCTATGATGTGGTGGAAATGGTGCTGGCAAACCAGGACGGCTGGGACAGGTACGAAGCCGCCAAGTGGCTGACCATGCGGAGGTGGCTTGCGGCCAACCCCCACGACGACTTTGCGGCGGAGATCCGCCAACAGCTCGCAACAGAGCCCACGCGCTACGTAACGTACACGCGTGAATATCTCGGTTGGGGTGTATTTGCGCTGATGGCGCGCTGACAATTACAAAAGCAGAAAAAGCCGGTGCGTCTGGAAACCCCAAGCGCACCGGCTTTGAAAGCACTGCGGAAGTTGCGTATCAGGCGTCCGCATCCATGCGAAAGTCTACGCGAATTTTAAACAGCCTGGTGGCGGGCAGGTTGAGAATGGCAATGCCAGTGGCCGCCGCGATGGCGTCCAGCGTTGCCTGCGATTCTTCCCGCGAGGGGCTGATGAGCGTAAACCAGATGTTGTAGACATGCTCGCGCAGATAGTTGTGGGTGACGCCGGGGCAGGCGTTAACGCGCGCCACAAAGTCGTCCATTTTATCGTCCGGCACTTTTGCCGCGCACAGGGTAGAAACAAAACCCAGTTTTGCCGACTGAAAGTTGGCGCCAAGACGGCGGATGATCTTGCGGGCCTTGAGACCGCGCACGCGTTCAAGCGCTTCTTCTTCCGCAATGCCAAGCACCTTGCCCAGGTCGGCGTAGGGGCGCGGCGTAAGCGGAAAGCCGGTCTGGATAATATCCAGCAGTTGCCGGTCGACGCTGTCCATCAGCGCTTCGGTGCTGGCCGGGGCGCCCTTGCGGGTCTGTGTCTGCTGCGTCATGGGGTCCTCGTACTGCTCAGGGGTTTTCCTTGCGGCGCATTTTGGCGGGAATATAGGTGCACAGCGGCTCCTCGCCCATATGGTCGCCGTCCATGCTGTGGGCGCGGGCGCGGCAGCCGCCGCAGACCTTGTGGTATTCGCACACGCCGCACTTGCCCGTGTAGCAGGACTGGTCGCGGAACTGCAAAAAGTATTTGCTCTCGCGCCATATCTGCGGAAAGGGCGTTTCGCGCACATTGCCGCAATTCAGCTCCAGATAGCCGCAGGGCTGCACCTGTCCCACATGGCTGATAAAGCAAAAGCCCGTGCCGCCAAGGCAGCCGCGCGTGAGCGCGTCCATGCCAAAGGTTTCGGGCGTAACGCTGATGCCTTCTTCCTTGGCGCGCTGGCGCATGATGCGGTAGTAGTGCGGCGCGCAGGTGGCCTTGAGGTGCATGCTCGTGCTCTTGCGAAAATCGTACAGCCAGTGCAGCACGTCCTCGTATTCCTGCGCGGTGATGACCTGGTCGGCCAGCCCTGAGGCCCGGCCCATGGGCACCAGCAAAAAGATGTGCCACGCGGCAGCGCCGATGCGCTCGCACAGCTCGAATATCTTTTTAAAGCTGCTTAGGTTGTTGCGGGTGACCGTGGTGTTGATCTGAAAAGGCATGCCCACGGATTTGAGGTATTCAATGCCCTGCAGCGAAGCTTCAAACGCGCCGGGTACGCCCCGGAAACTGTCGTGACTTGCCGCGTCGGGTCCGTCAATGGAGATGGAGCAGCGGTTGACGCCCGCGTCCTTGATCATCTGGGCTTTTTCGGGGGTAATCAGCGTGCCGTTGGGCGAAAAGGCGCAGGGCAGCCCCTTGCTGTGAGCGTAGGCCACCAGCTCGTACACGTCGGGCCGCATCATGGGGTCGCCGCCGGTAAAGATGATGATGGGCTTGCCCACCTGCGGAAAGGTGTCGATGAGGGCCTTGGCCTCCGCTGTGGAGAGCTCGCCGTGGTATGGCTCGGGATGCGCCTCGGCGCGGCAGTGCTTGCAGGCCAGATTGCACGAGCGGGTTACCTCCCAGGCGATAAGGCGGCAGGCTGGGCTGCCGTCTTCGAGCGTGCGCAGGGGGGCGGATACTCCGTCCGGGTGGCCGGAGGCGGGGTTGCCCGCAGCGCCTGCAGCATGCCCGCCCGGATGTCCTCCGCCAGGGTGCCCGCCGCCGGGTTGCCCGCCGGGGTGGCCCATGTTGTGGGGGTGGTTGTTCATTATCGTGCCAGTCCTTCACGCAGGATGGTTTCTGTAAAGTAGGTGATGATCATGTCGGCCCCGGCGCGTTTCAGCCCCGTGAGCGATTCCATCATGACCGCGCGCTCGTCGATCCAGCCGTTGAGGCCGGCGGCGCGGATCATGGAATATTCGCCGCTTACCTGATAGGCGCACAGGGGCACGCTGGTATTGTCGCGCACGGTGCGGATGATGTCGCTGTAAGGCCCTGCGGGCTTGACGATGAGCGCGTCCGCGCCTTCCTCAAGGTCGGCAAAGGCTTCAAGCAGCGCCTCGCGGGCGTTGGCCGGGTCCATCTGGTAGGATTTGCGGTCGCCGCAGGCCGGGGCGCTTTCCGCCGCTTCGCGGAAGGGGCCGTAATAGGCCGAGGCGTATTTGACGGCGTAGGACATGATGGGCGTTGTCGCAAGGTCGCCCTCGTCCAGTGCTTCGCGTATGGCGGCCACGCGGCCATCCATCATGTCCGAGGGGGCCACCATGTCCGCGCCTGCGGCCGCATGGCTTACCGCCGTTTGGGCCAGCAGGGGCAATGTTGCATCGTTGAGCACCTCGCCGTCGGGCATGAGCACGCCGCAGTGGCCGTGGCTCATATATTCGCACAGGCACACGTCGGTGATGACGTAGAGCTTGGGCCAGCGGTGCTTGATCAGGCGCACGGCCTGCTGCACGATGCCGTCCTCGGCGTATGCGCCGGAGGCTTTTTCGTCTTTGGTTTCAGGTATGCCAAACAGGATGAGGGAGTTAAGGCCGGTATCAACGGCCTTTTCCACCTGTTTTTCCAGCTCGGCGAGGCAGAGCTGATACTGGCCGGGCATGGAGCCTATTTCTTTACGAAAGCCCCTGTCGGCGGTTTCGACCACAAAGTAGGGCATGATGCAGTCTTCAACAAGAAGGGGCGCGGTTTCGCGCACGAGGGTGCGGAGTTCGGGCGTTGCGCGGAGGCGGCGGCCCCGGTGAAATGTGGTCATGGCTTTGTCCTTTGTTCTGCGCTTTGCAGGTCGGTGCGTGGCCAGCCTGTGCAGCATTGCTGCAGATGATTGCAAGGTTTTATGTACAGCAGGCCCGCAGCAATACATGCGCGTGGCTCTGCCTGCTTGTCTGGTTTGAATTATGCCCTGCTTTCCGCACAAAAAACAAGCGGCGCGCCGGTGCGGACGTAGCTGGCTACGACCGGGGGGCGCGCCGCCATGCGTGCACATTCAGCGGAAAAAGGGCCGCGCTTGCGCGCTACTTAATGCCGATTTCCTCATCCGTCAGATAGCAGGCCGGGTCCTGGGCCCACTCGTCGCCGTAATAGGCTTCGGCGCGGGCGCGGAAGTTGCCGCCGCAGATGTTCAGGAACCGGCACTTGGCGCAGCGCCCCTGAACGTGGGTCTTTTTATCCTTGAGCATGTGCAGGAGTTCGATCTGCGGGTCGTCCCATATCTGCGAGAAGGGACGCTCAAGCACGTTGCCAAAAACGTGGTGACGCCAGAACTGGTCAGCGTGCACCTTGCCGTCCCACGAAATACAGCCGATGCCGCGCCCTGAGCTGTTGCCCTCGTTGTACTGCAAAAGCTCAAAGACTTCTTCAGCCCGCTTGGGATCCTCGCGCTTCATGCGCATCCACACGTAGGGGCCGTCGGCGTGGTTGTCGACGGTAAGGATTTCCTTGGGCTTGCCCGCGTCAAAAAGGGCGCGGGTTTCGTCCATGATCAGGTCGAGCACCTGACGGGTTTCGGCGTGGTCAAGGTCTTCCTTGATCAGCTCGGAGCCTCGGCCCGAGTACACCAGGTGGTAGAAACAGGCGCGCGGCACTTCGAGGTCCTTGAGCAGGCGGAATATGCCGGGGATTTCGGCCACGTTGCGCTTGTTGATGGTAAAGCGCAGCCCCACCTTGAGGCCCTCGGCCTGACAGAGGGCGATGCCTTCAAGGGCTTTTTTAAACGCCCCAGGCACTGCGCGAAACTTGTCATGCACGGCCTCCATGCCGTCCAGCGAAATACCCACGTAGGAGAGGCCCACTTCCTTGAGCTCGCGGGCCTTCTGCTTGGTGATGAGCGTGCCGTTGGTGGAGATAACCGCGCGCATGCCCTTGGCTGTGGCGTGGCTGGCCAGCTCTACCAGGTCTTTGCGCACCAGCGGCTCGCCGCCGGAAAACAGCATGACCGGCGCACCGTAGGCGGCCAGGTCGTTGATCATGGTCTTGGCCTGTTCGGTGCTGATGTCGTCCGTGCCGTCGACTTCGATGGCATGGGCGTAGCAGTGTACGCATTTGAGATTGCAACGCTGGGTCATGTTCCAGACCACAACGGGTTTTTTGTCTTTAGAAAACTGCAGCAGGTGCGAGGGCAATTTGCCCGACTCACGTCCGTAACGCAGTGCGTCGGAAGGCTCAACCTGTCCGCAATACAGTTTGGAAATGCCTATCATGGCCTGATCCTTATTGTTCGATGCGTTGTTTCAGCACGGCAAAGGCCTCATCGATTCCTTCGGCCTTGGTGCCGCCCGCCTGTGCCATGTCGGGTCTGCCGCCGCCTGAGCCGCCGCAAGGGGCGGCAACGTCCTTGATAAGGGCAGGGGCAGTGAATCTGCCGTGCAGGTCTTTGGAAACATACAGCAAAAGCCCAACCTTGCCGTCCTCGGCCGTTGCAAGGCAGGCAACGGTATTTTCAGAAAGGCGCGAACGCACGTCGTCCATGATTTCGCGCAGGGCTTTAACGGGAACATTTTCCAGCTTGGCGGCCAGCATGCGCACGCCGTTTACCTGCTGCGCGCTGGCGGCAAGGTCGGCCCCGGTAACGGGTGCGGCGGCGGCTTTTTCAGACGCTTTGCGCAATTTTTTGATGTCGCCCTGCAGGGCGGCAACGCGCTCGGCCAGCTGACCGGGGCGCGCCTTGAGCTGACCGGCAAGCGCCGCCAGCTCTGCCCGCTGTTCCACGGCCAGGGCGTATGCGTTCCAGCCGGTCACGGCTTCAATGCGCCGGGTTCCGGCGGCCACGCCGCTTTCAGACACGATCATGAAGGCCCCGGCCTCGCCGGTGCGTTCAAGGTGCGTGCCGCCGCACAGTTCCACAGATTCAGGTTCGCTTTTTTCCGCGCCGGAAACTGTGAGCACGCGCACAATATCGCCATATTTTTCGCCAAACAGGGCCATGGCGCCGGTGCCCATGGCTTCGGCCACGGGCATTTCCTTGGCGGTCACGGGCAGGTCGGCCATGATGGCGCGGTTGACGTCGCGCTCAACAGCCGCCAGCTCTTCAGGCGTAAGGGCCGCTATGTGCGAAAAGTCAAAACGCAGGCGGTGCGGGTCGACCAGCGAACCCGCCTGCTTGACGTGCGTGCCCAGCGCGCGGCGCAGGGCCGCGTGCAGCAGGTGCGTGCAGGTGTGGTTGCGGGCGGTGGATTTGCGCTGGTCCGCATCTACCTTGAGGGTGGCCTCGCCGCCCTTATGCAGCTCGCCCTTGGTTACTTCAATTTCGTGCACAAGCAGCGTGGGCGCGGGCTTGTGGGTGGTGATCACCCGCGCCTCGCCCGTAAGGCTTGCCAGCGTGCCCATGTCGCCAGCCTGACCGCCGCCCTCGCCGTAAAAAGGCGTGGCAGCGGTGATGGCGTAGCCGGTCTCGCCCTCGCCGAGGTCGTTGACCTCTTCGCCCTCGCCGTTGAGCAGCAGGGTCAGGGGGCTTTTTTCCGTCAGGCGCTCATAGCCCACAAAGGTGCTTTTAACACCCGCATCCAACAGGGGCTTGAAGACGTTGACGCCGTCGGCCTGACCCAGCAGGCCGCCCTTTTTCTGGTGATCGCGGGCGCGCTTGCGCTGCTCGGCCATGTGTTTTTCAAAACCGGCGGCGTCGGCGGTAAAACCGCGTTTTTCAGCCACGTCGGTAACGATGTCGAGGGGGAAGCCGTAGGTGTCGTACAGCTTGAAGCAGAATTCGCCGGGAATCTGCATCTTGCCGGCGGCCTTGAGGGCGGCCAGCTCTTCGTCCAGCAGCTCCAGGCCCTTTTGCAGGGTAAGGGAGAACCGCTGTTCTTCCTCATGCACCGCGCGGGCGATAAAGTCGGCGTGCTCGACAAGCTCGGGGTAGGCGTCGCCCATGACTTCCGTAACCTTGCGGGCCACCTTGTACATGAAGGGCTCGTTGACGCCTATGAGCGTGGCAAAGCGCAGGGCGCGGCGGATAAGGCGGCGCAGCACGTAGCCGCGGCCCTCGTTGGAGGGCAGCACCCCGCCAGCCACCAGAAAGGCCGCCGAACGGCTGTGATCGGCAATAACGCGCAGGGCCGTATCCACGTCGTTGGCGTCGGGCGCGCTGAAGCTGTAGCTGACGCCCGCCAGAGAGGCCGCGTACTGAATGATTTCCTGAAACAGGTCGCAGTCGAAGTTTGAACGTTTGCCCTGGGCGACGGCGGCCATGCGCTCAAGCCCCATGCCCGTATCAATGTTGGGGTTGGCCAGCGCCACGCGCGTGCCGTCGGCGGACTGGTCAAACTGGGTGAACACGAGGTTCCAGATTTCAAGGAAACGGTCGCAGTCGCAGTTGCCGATGCCGCAGTCGGGTCCGCAGGACATGTCTTCGCCCTGGTCGACGTAGATTTCGGAACAGGGGCCGCAGGGGCCGGTATCGCCCATGGTCCAGAAGTTGTCCTTTTCGCCCATGCGCACGATGCGCTCGGCGGGCAGACCGGCAACCTCGGCCCAGATGTCGGCGGCCTCGTCGTCCTCGCGAAACACCGTAACCCAGAGCTTTTCCTTGGGCAGTTCAAGCTCTTTGGTCACAAATTCCCAGGCCCAGGTGATGGCCTCGCGCTTGAAATAGTCGCCAAACGAAAAGTTGCCCAGCATTTCAAAAAACGTGTGGTGGCGCGCGGTGCGGCCCACGTTTTCGAGGTCGTTGTGCTTGCCCGAAACTCGCAGGCATTTCTGACAGGTGGTGGCCCGGCTGTAGGCGCGTTTTTCTTCACCCAGAAACAGCTTTTTAAACTGCACCATGCCCGCGTTGGTAAACAGCAGGGTGGGGTCGTTGGGTGGGATGATGGGGCCTGATTCGACGATGGCATGCTGATGGCGATGGAAAAATTCGAGATAGCGGCGACGTATTTCTTTGGCAGTGAGCATTTACTGGCTCCGTAATGGGGTCTGCGCGGGCAAAGACCGCGCACCATCGGGGCGCGCGGTCACATGCAAAACTTGGCCTTATTCGTAATTGGGTGCGGGGGCTTCGCCCTCGTCTGCGTCTTCAACGGTGGGCGTAAATTCCTTGGGGTGCAGGCCCAGGAATTCCACAACCTTGGCTTCGATCTGGTTGCGCAGATCAAGGTTTTCGTCCAGCAGGGCACGTACTTTTTCGCGTCCCTGGCCGAGCTTTTCCGCGCCAAAGGCAAACCACGAGCCGCTCTGGTCGATGATTTTGGCTTCAATGCCAAGGTCGAGCAGCTCGCCGGAGCGCGAGATGCCCTGACCATACAGAATATCAAAGATGGCGCTGCGGAAGGGCGGTGCGACTTTGTTTTTGACTACCTTTACCCGGGTGCGCGAGCCAAAGGATTCTTCCTTGTCCTTGAGGGTCTGGATGCGCCGGATGTCCAGGCGCACGGAAGAATAAAACTTGAGCGCGTTGCCGCCGGTGGTGGTCTCGGGGCTGCCGTAGCCCGTCACGCCTATCTTCATGCGGATCTGGTTGATGAAGATGACCGACGTGCGCGATTTGTGGATCGTGCCCGTGAGGCGGCGCATGGCGTGCGACATGAGGCGTGCGTGACCGCCCACCTGCAACTCGCCCATGTCGCCCTCAAGCTCGGCCTGAGGAATAAGGGCGGCCACAGAGTCGACCACCACAAGGTCGATAGCGCCGGAGCGCACAAGCATGTCGGCAATGTCGAGGGCCTGTTCGCCGTAGTCGGGCTGCGAGATGAGCAGCTCGTCGGTATTTACGCCGAGATGCTTGGCGTACGAAACGTCAAGGGCGTGCTCCGCGTCCACAAAGGCGCAGGTGCCGCCCTGTTTTTGGCACTCGGCGATAATGTGCAGGGTGAGCGTGGTCTTGCCCGAAGATTCCGGGCCAAAAATTTCGCTGATGCGCCCGCGTGGTATGCCGCCCACCCCAAGGGCCAGGTCAAGGCCAATGGAACCAGTCGGGATAACAGGGATATTAACATGGGCTTCGTCGGAAAGCTTCATCACCGCGCCCTTGCCGTACTTGCGTTCAATGGTGGCAAGTGCGGTGCCCAAGGCCTCGGCGCGCGCGTTTTCCTGACTCATGGCCGGTTTTTTCGCCATAGCTCACTGCTCCGGGTAAAAATATCTTCAAGCGCATTAATGTAGCAGACCAAGGCAAGCAAGGCAAATGCTGGATGCCCATCTGACCTGCCGTATTCGCTGCCTGTTTAATAATTATAATTCTCAATAGCTCACAAATCAAGTAGGAGAATGGCACGGCCACCCGCCGCTACTCCCTTGCGTACGGGCCCGTGCTGTCGTACAAGCGCGGCATGAGCGATTCTCCACAAATCATAGTGTTGTTTTCTGGCGGGCTCGACAGTCTGCTGACGGCCAAGCTGCTGGAGCGGCAGGGCCTCAGGGTGCGCTGCCTGCATTTTTATTCGCCCTTTTTTGGCGGCGAGGCCCTGGCGGCGCACTGGAGCAAGGTTCACGGGCTGGATGTCGTCAGCCGGGACGTTGGGCCGCAGTTTGCGGCCATGCTGCGCCAAAGGCCGGAACACGGCTTTGGCAAGGTGCTGAACCCTTGCGTGGACTGCAAAATTCTGCTGTTGCGCGAGGCCCGCGCATATATGGAAAGCGTGGGTGCGCAGGCCCTTGCCACGGGCGAGGTGCTGGGACAGCGCCCCATGTCGCAGCGGCGCGACACGCTGAATGTTATTCTGCGCGATGCGGGCGTGAGCAATTTTTTGCTGCGGCCCTTGTGCGCGCACCATCTGCAGCCCACCCCCGTCGAAGAAAGCGGGCTTGTGGACCGCTCGCGTCTTTTGGGCATCTGGGGCCGGGGGCGCACCGAGCAGCTGGCCCTGGCCAAGGAATACGGCATTACGGAAATCCCCACTCCGGGCGGCGGCTGCCGCCTGACAGAGCGCGAAAACGCCCGTCGGTACTGGTTGGTGCTCACCCGCCTGCCGCAGCCCACAGCGGGCGACTTTACGCTTGCCAACCTTGGTCGTCAGTTTTGGCACAGCGAGGGACAAAGCCACTACTGGCTGTGCGTGGGGCGCAACAGCGCCGACAATGACCTGCTGGCCGCCGCTGCTGGGCCGGACGACCTTGTCCTGCGCATGCGCGACATGCCGGGGCCGCTGGCGCTGGCGCGCAACGGAGCCTTGTGGCCCGAGGATGTGTTGGGCACGGCCTGTCAGATGGCGGCCTCTTACGCGCCCAAGGCTGTAGCCACCGGGGGGCCGGTATTTGTACGCGCCCGCAGGGGAGAGGAATTCAAGGATATTCTGGTGCCGACCCAGCGCTGCGAAGCACTGTGGAACGAGCCAGCCTGGGACGAGATCAAGGGCGTCATCCGCGCGGAGGCCAGAGAACGGCAGGCTGTTCAGGACGCCGCCAGAGCGGCGGCGCGCGAAGCCCGCTATGAGGCGGAGCGGCTCGAAGCCGGACTGCACGCCGACGACGGCCCGCAAGCCTGATTGTAACGCAAATGTAATCAGCTTCAGCCCGTTGCCCGCATGGCCCCGGTTACTCCAGGGCGAGCTGTTTGCGGGCGGATCTCACAACAGCACGCTTTACAGATTCTTGAGTGCGCTGCTTTACAAAGGTTGCACATGCAGCTATAGGAATCCATTGCATCAAAAGAGCATTTTCACTGCGAGGTGCTCTGAGCGGGCCATGCCGCAGCATGGCTGGCCAACGCGGGGCAAGCGGCGCAAATTGCTTGCGTCACGCCCGTACCGGCTAACTCAGTAGACCGTTCATGCGCCCCCCAGCGGCGTCCGCCGGAGGATTTAAATGGATCACAAGGATTTGGAATATTTTCGCAAGCTTCTTTCTGGCATGCTTGAAGAAGCTAAGCAAAAGGGCGACAGCACCCTTGAAGAACTGACGGATAGCAACGAAGTGTTCGCCGACCCGGCTGACCGCGCCACTGCAGAATCCGACAGGGCTTTTACCCTGCGTATCCGTGACCGTGAGCGCCGCCTGATCCGCAAGATTCAGGCAGCCCTCACCCGCATAGATGATGGAACCTACGGGATTTGCGAAGAGTGCGGCGACGACATCAGCGTCCCCCGCCTCAAGGCCCGGCCTGTTACGCGGTTGTGCATCAACTGCAAGGCCAAGCAGGAAGAAGACGAACACCTTCGCGGCGATTAGCGTCAGCTTTTGTTGCTATAGCGGTACTGTTTCTTTGCTGATTGGTCAGGCGGCTTGCTGGGCAACGCACCGCCCGCTTGAGTTTGCTTGCGTGCGAAAAGCGCGGCAGGGCAGAGGCATGCCGTCAGGGCCCCGCGCAGTCTGTAAGGGGCTAGCCCCTTGCGGTCTTGTTGCGGCCTAACAGCATGCGGGCGGGCAGGCTTGAGCCCTTGCCTTACTCCGCAGCCCGTGCGTCTGCGCCGTCAGCATGAATCGTCATGGTTGACGGGCAACGGCTGAAGTATCGCACCTGTTTTCAGTATGGCGGTCATGGTCGTCAGGACCGGGCCGCTGTAATGGTTTTTTGCGGCTTTGTTTTGGACGGGCCGTCGCTCCAGATTCCCCACCCCTTCCCGCAAGCCGGGTTTTTCTATGGATGCCCATCTTTTTCGCCGTTTTTGTGAAGACCTGGCCCCTCTGCTCGTGGGCGCGCGGGTCGAAAAAATTCAGGAACCCGCCGAGGGCCTTCTGGCACTTATGATTTACAGCCGAGGGCGCAAACGGCAACTTTGCCTGCGCTTTGGCCGCAAGGATTCTTTCTGCTTTGTCACCACGCAGCGCATCAGCGTGGGGCGGGCGCCCTCAGCCCCTGTCATGCGCCTGCGCAAGTATGCGGCCGGGCGGCGCATTGCGGCCTGCGTGCCGCAGTGGAGCGAGCGCCGTCTGTGGCTGCTGCTTGGCGGCGGTGCGGATGCGGCGTCACCTCAGGCCGACGGCGAGACATCCGCGCGGCAACCTTGCCTGACTTGGCTGCTGCTTGACCTGCGCGAAGGCCCCTCGCTGCGTTTTATTGGCGAGGGCGAAACGCCGGAGGAGGATCAGCCCCCGTGGCCGAGGCCTGACCAGTTGGGCACGGCCTTGCCAAACTGGCGCGAGTGGGCTGTGCTTACGCCCGCGCTGCGTCGCACCCTTGCCTGCCTGGACGAGCCGGAACAGTGGGCACTGCTCGAAGACCTGCGCCTTGGCGGCGGCGACCTGTTTTGTTACGGGCAACGCGGCGAGGCTACGGATGCCGTGCCCGGCCTGCCCCCGCGCCCCGTGCTGGCCGTCAGCGCCTGGCCCTTGCCAGAGGCCCAGCGGCAGACCCTGCGGGGCAAGGATGCCGACGCTCCCGCCATTGAGGAATTTTGCGGCGCGGATGCTCTGGCGCTGACCGAGCTGGCGGGGCAGGATATGGTGCTCTCGCGTCTTGCCGTGGAGCAGGCGCGTGAAGCTGCTCAACCTTTGGATCGGCGCGTGCGCAAACTTATGCGGCTGCTGGACAAACTGCGCGAGGAGGAATCGCGCCTCGGCGGCATGATGGCTTGCCAGGCCGACGCTTTGGCGCTTCAGGCGGAGTTGTGGCGCTGGCCTGCCGAGTTTCGCGCCGCATCCGTCAGTGTGGGGGAAGGGCCGCACGGCCCCGCCCGTGAAATAGCGCTGGATTTGCGCCGCGCTGTGCGCGAAGAAATGGCCCGCCTGTTCCATACGGCCCGGCGCGGTCAGCGCGGCATGGAGCATCTGGCCGATCGCCGCGCCGCTCTGGAGGCGGAGCTGGCCGCCCTGAGGCAGGCTCGCCACGACAGCCTGCTTGGCGTAACCGCTGGCGGCGGCGAGGAAGGCGCGCCCGAGGGCCGTGCAGCGGGCATGGGGCTGGCGACTGCCCTGCCCAAGAATGTGCAGATGTTTATAAGCTCCGACGGTTTTGTGCTGCTGCGCGGGCGCGACGCCAAGGGCAACCTGGCCGCCCGCAAACTGGCTGCCCCGCATGATATCTGGCTGCATGCGGAAAACGGCCCCGGCTCGCACGTGATCATACGCCGCGCCCACGGCGGGCAGGAGGTGCCGCCCCGCACCCTGGATCAGGCCGGGGCGCTGGCCGCCTGCAAAAGCTGGCAAAGGGAAGCCGCACGGGCGCGCATTCAATATGCGGAGGTGCGGCACGTCAAACCCATGCGCAACGCTCCTGCGGGCACGGTGCGCATAGACAAGTCGCTGCCCTCTCGCGAGGTTGCCGTGGATATGTCCCTTGAAGAAACACTGCTGCCCCGATAGGACGGCTGCGGTTGACAGACCCTGTATGGGGGAGGTTGCATGGATTTTACGGTTGAAGGCAAGATTTTTCGGGCCATGAGCCTGCAGGCTGAGGTGCTGTCTACGGCAGCCGGTGCGCCCGCGCAGGAAACCGTTGTTTCGCTGGGCGACCCGGCGGGCACGGAACTGCGCCTGCCGCGCGGCAAAAAGGACTGGCAGGCCGTTGCGCTGCGGCTCGCGCTGGGCGTGGAAGTGCTGCTGCCCCTGCCGCAATCATTTGCGCTGGCCCCGGGCGACGTTGTGACCCTGGGCTGTCTTGGCCCGGCGGATGGGACAGAGCAGGGCTTTGGCGACCAAGGCGCGGTGCTTGATGTCTATGCGGTGGGCAATGCCGCCACGGGCACGACGCACGAATTTGCGGACGCGGTCACGCTGATGAAGCGCTGCGGCCTGACCCGCGCCACAGAATATGAAGTGGAAAAATACCCGCTGAAAAAAGTCTGCAAGGTCAGCGCCATTGTCTTTCTCGTGGGGCTGGTGTGCTTTGGCTTTTTAATGCACCTGTTCACGGAAAGTACGGACGAACTGATGCAGCGGCTGTCCGACGTCCTGCTCATGACCGCCAAATTCGGCGGCGTGTCTGCCCTTGTGGTGGCTGCTGGCGGCGGCCTGTTTGTAAAAAGCTCCAACGACTACAACAGCAGAAAGAAATTTGAGACCTACGTGCGGCAGTTTGAGCAGGCCATGGCAGCGACCCTTGGCATTGCCAAATAGCTGACGCCCGCGCCATATAACCGCTAAAAGGCCGCCTTCACGAAGAAGACGGCCTTTTGCTTTGACATGACTCCCGCAGGCGGGCTTATTTTTTCAGCACTTCCACCGTGGCCAGAGCGATCTGCAGCTCTTCGTTGGTGGGGATGATGATCACGGGAATTTTGCTGTCCGGCGTAGAGATGATGCGCGCGCCGGGCTTGCGGGTGCTGTTTTCTTGCTTGTTGAGCTTGATGCCAAAGGCTTCCAGGCCTTCGCACACCATGGCGCGCACGATGTCGTCGTTTTCGCCGATGCCGGCGGTAAAGACCATGGCGTCCACATTGCCCTCAAGCAGGAAGAAGTAGGAACCAAGGGTCTTTTTGATGCTGCGCACGAGCAGGTTGAGGGCCAGCTCGGCGCGGTCGTTGCCCTTATCCACCTGGGCATGCACGTCGCGCATGTCGGTGTAGCCGCAGATGCCCAGCAGACCGGACTTTTTATTCATCAGCGTGTCGGCTTCGGCGGGGCTCAATCCCTTCTTTTCCATAACAAAAGGCACGATGGCCGGGTCGATGGTGCCGCAGCGGGTACCCATCACAAGGCCTTCCAGCGGGGTGAGGCCCATGCTGGTGTCGAAGCACTTGCCGTTTTTGACGCAGCTCATGGAAGAACCGTTGCCGAGGTGCATGGTGATGGAGCGCAGCTCGGAAAGGGGCTTGCCGAGGAACTGGGCCGTGGCGTTGGCGATGTACTTGTGCGAGGTGCCGTGGAAGCCGTAGCGGCGGATGCGCAGTTCTTCATACAGCTCGTAGGGCAGAGCGTACATGAAGGCTTCCTTGGGCATGCCCATGCCGAACTCGGTGTCGAACACGGCCACGTTGGGAACGCCGGGGAAGAGTTTTTCCGCCACTTCAATGCCCATGAGGTTGGCGGGGTTGTGCAAGGGGCCAAGCACGGCGCATTCTTCTACAATCTGCTTCACGCGTTCGTTCACCAGTACCGGGTCGCTCACGGCTTCGCCGCCGTGCAGCACGCGGTGGCCGATGGCGTAGATTTCGCTCTTGTCCTTGATGACGCCCTTTTCGGGGTCGGTCAAAAGGGCGATCACCAGCTCCATGGCTTCCACATGGGTGGGGAAGAAGGACTCGCGGACCAGTTTTTCTTCCTTGTCGGTATCAGGGGCGATTTTGTGGGTCAGGCGTCCGCCTTCCTGCCCGATGCGTTCGGCAAGGCCGGAGCAGAGTACGCTGCGCGTGTCCATTTCCAGCAGCTGATACTTGCAGGATGAAGAACCCGCGTTGATCACCAGAATTTTCATAACTATCCCTTTCCTTGAGCGTGTTAATGTCTGATCGCGGGCCGCAGTGTGTGGCGCATGCCTTGCGTCAGCGTTTATTTTTTTGGCGGCGGGTTTACGGCTTGCTGCGGCGGTTTGCCTTGAGGGCAAACCGCCGCAAGCGCGTAAGTGTCGGGCCTGCCCGGTTTATTGCTGCTTGGCTGCGGCCTTTTCGGCTGCGGCCTGAACGGCGGTGATGGCTACGGTATTGACGATGTCGGGCACGGTGCAGCCGCGCGACAGGTCGTTGACAGGCTTGTTAAGGCCCTGCAGCACCGGGCCGATGGCAATGGCCCCGGCAGCGCGTTGCACGGCCTTGTAGGTATTGTTGCCGGTGTTGAGGTCGGGGAAGATAAACACCGTGGCCCTGCCGGCGACCTTGCTGTCGGGCATCTTGGTTTTTGCCACCGAGGGGTCGATGGCGGCGTCGTACTGCAAGGGGCCTTCGAGAGCAAGATCGGGAGCCATTTCCTGTGCGATCTTGGTGGCTTCGACCACCACATCGACGTCGGCGCCCTTGCCGGACGTGCCGGTGGAGTAAGACAGCATGGCCACGCGGGGTTCAATGCCAAAAACCTTGGCCGTATGGGCCGAGGCAATGGCTATTTCGGCCAGCTGCTGCGCGGTGGGGTTGGGGTTGACCGCGCAGTCGCCAAAGGCCAGCACGCGGTCCTTGAGGCACATGAGAAAGACCGACGAAACCACGGAAAAGCCGGGTTTGGTCTTAACAAACTCAAAGGCCGGGCGGATGGTGTGGGCGGTGGTGTTGACCGAGCCGGAGACCATGCCGTCGGCGTCGTCCTTCTTGACCATCATGGTGGCAAAGTAGGTAGAGTCGGTCATGGTGTCGCGGGCCTGCTCGGGGGTGATGCCCTTCTTTTTGCGCAGCTCGTAGTAGGTATTGGCGTAGTCGTCAAACAGCTCGGATTTGACCGGGTCGATGAGCCGCGCCTTGGCGATGTCCAGGCCAAAGGCGCTGGCCTTGGAGCGGATTTCTTCCACATTGCCAAGCAGGATGATTTCGGCCACATCGCGGCGCAGCAGAATATCGGTTGCGCGCAGGATGCGCTCTTCGGTGCCTTCGGCCAGCACGATGCGCATCTTGTTGGCCTTGGCGCGCTGGATGAGTTCGAATTCAAACATCATGGGCGTGATGCGGCTGCTGCGCTCGCTGCCGATGCGGTTTTCGATTTCCTTGCCGTTGACGTGCTGCTCAAAGAGGCCAAGCACGCTGTTGATCTTGCGCAGGTCGGTGGGTTCGATGGGCGCAATGATGCTCTGCAGGGCCATAAAAGCCTTGTAGGTATGGTGCGGCGTCAGCAGTATGGGCAGGGGCGAGCCTGTCCAGCCTTCGATAAATTTGCACACCTGATCAGAGGGGCGAATGCCGCCGGTAAGCAGCACGCCAGCGATGTCGGGCGTCGAGGAGGACAGCCGCGAGGCGATGGCGGCCAGCAGCACGTCGGCGCGGTCGCCGGGGGTGACGATAAGCTGGTCCTTGGCAATGTAGCCGAGCACGTGGTCCACGTGCATGGCGGCGATGAGATAGTCGCCCACGAGCGCATCGAGGCGGTTTTCACCAAAGAGGATTTCCGCGTCCAGGCCTTTTTTTACGTCAGCCATGGTAGGCTGGCCGATGGTGGGGTCGTTGGGCACGGAGAAAATAAGGGCGCGGCGATCCTGCGTGCTGAAATGCGCGCGCAGCTCGTCCAGCTCTGTCTGCGTAAGGTTGCGGCGGTTCACAATGGTGGCAACCACATCCAGCGCGTAGGGCTCGAGGCTGTCCATGGTGATCTGGAGCGAATCACGAATGTCTTCGGCGCTCACATTGTAGCCGCTGGTGACCAGAATGACCGGGCAGCCCAGGTTGGCAGCTATTTCGGCATTGAGTTCAAACTCAAAAACCGGGTCTTTGGCGAGAAAATCAGTGCCGACGCACAGGACGAAATCGTAGGTCTCCAGCAGTTTTTTGTACTTCTGGATGATGTTTTCGATCAGCAGATTGCGCGACCCCTGATTGATGATCTGACGGGCCTCGCGCTGGGTGTAGGCAAAGGTGTCAGCGTAGTCCATGTTGAGCTTGAAGTATTCAAGCATCAGATGGATGTAGGGGTCGCGGTCGTCCCACAGCGGTTCGTTGATGATGGGACGAAAAAAAGCCACTTTGCGCATGCTGCGGCTGAGCAGCTGCATGGCCCCAAGGGCGATGGCGCTCTTGCCCGTCATGGGCCCTGTGGCGGTGATGTATAGACCGTTGTGCATAGTGCCTCCCCTGCTGTGCCGGCAGGCTGGCGGTGTTAACCCGAAAAAAAGGGCGCGAGGGCTTTCCTCGCGCCCAGGCCTTTAACCTCTGATCCTAAGCGTGCTGCGTAGCCCGCGCCCGCAGCAACGTGCCGCCCCCCGGAGGGGAAGCGTGTGCTGTCGGGCGCGGGTCGTCATAACGTCAGACCTCTGCTATTCGGCGCTGGCGTCGGGGTAAGGCAGATTAGCCATCTGCTTGAGCATGGCGTAGCGCTCGGCGTAGGCATCGGCCAGTTCCGCGCGCAGTTTTTTGGAGGCTTCGGGGTTCATCTTTTCCAGAGAGGCGAAGCGGGTTTCGCCGCCCAGGAATTCCTGGATGTTGGCCGAAGGAGCCTTGCTGTCGAGCTGGAAGGGATTTTTCTTTTCCTTGGCCAGTTCGGGATTGTAGCGGTACAGGGGCCAGTAACCGGAAAGCACGGCCATCTTGGCTTCTTCCTGGCTCTTGCCCATGCCCTTGCGCAGACCCTGGTTGATGCAGGGCGCGTAAGCGATGATGAGCGAGGGTCCCTTGTAGGCTTCAGCTTCGCGGAAGGCCTTGAGCACCTGCTGCTTGTCCGCGCCCATGGACACGGAGGCAACGTACACGTAGCCGTAGGTCATGGCCATGCGGCCAAGATCCTTTTTGCCGGTGCGCTTGCCAGCGGCGGCAAACTGGGCCACTGCGCCAAGCGGGGTGGCCTTGGAGGACTGACCGCCGGTGTTGGAGTACACTTCGGTATCCATCAGCAGCACGTTGATGTCGTCGCCGCTGGCGAGGACGTGGTCAAGGCCGCCGTAACCGATGTCGTAGCCCCAGCCGTCGCCGCCGAAGATCCACACGCTCTTCTTGGTGAAGAGGTCGTCCATGTGCCACAGTTCATGGGCCAGGGGGCTGTCAAAGCCTTCCAGGTTGTCCATGATCATTTCGCCGTACTTGCGGGAGCCGTCGGCGTCTTCCTTGTTGTCCAGCCAGCCCTTGAGGGCTTCTTTCAGCTCGGGAGAAGCGGCTTCGTCCTTCAAGGCTTCTTCAACCTTCATGGACAGAAGCGCGCGGCGCTGCTGATAGGCAATGCCCATGCCGCAGCCGTATTCGGCGGCGTCTTCAAACAGCGAGTTGCCCCATGCCGGGCCAAAGCCGTCCTTGTTGGTGCAATAAGGCGTGGTGGGCGAGGAAGCGCCCCAGATGGACGAGCAGCCGGTGGCGTTGGCAACCAGCATGCGTTCGCCGAACATCTGGGTGAGCACCTTGACGTAAGGCGTTTCGCCGCAACCGGCGCAGGCGCCGGAGAACTCGTGCAGGGGCTGCTGCAGCTGCGAACCCTTGACGGTGTCGCGCGACATGAGCTGGTCCTTGAGAGTGATGTTGGCTTCGGCAAACTCGAGGTTTTCCTTCTGGGCAGCCAGCTGGGTTTCCAGGGGCTTCATGACCAGAGCCTTGACCTTGGCGGGGCACACGTCGGCGCACGAGCCGCAGCCCAGGCAGTCTTCAGCGTACACCTGGATGCGGAACTTCATGCCCTTGAGTTCCTTGCCGATGGCGTCCTTGGTGGCAAAGGAGGCGGGAGCGCCAGCCAGTTCTTCTTCAGTGGCAAGCACCGGGCGAATGGCGGCGTGGGGGCACACAAACGAGCACTGGCAGCACTGGATGCAGTTTTCGACCTGCCATTCGGGCACGTCGATGGCGCAGCCGCGCTTTTCGCAGGCGGCGGTGCCAAGGGGCATGAAGCCAGCCGGATCCATGGCGGACACGGGCAGCTTGTCGCCCTGCTGGGCCAGAATGGGACGCACAACGGCGCTGATGTATTCATCCTCGTCGCAGTGGCAGGCGGCGGCGCCTTCGGTGGCTTTGGCCCAGGAAGCGGGGTATTTCACTTCTTCCAGAGCGTCCATGCCCTTGTCCACGGCGGCGATGTTCATGTTGACGATCTTGTCGCCCTTGCTGCCGTAGGTTTTTTTGATGGATTCCTTAAGCAGGTTCACGGCCTTTTCGAAGTCAAGCACGTTGGCCAGCTTGAAGAAGGCGGTCTGCATGATCATGTTGATGCGGCCGCCGAGGCCCACTTCCTGGGCGACCTTGACGGCGTCCACGTTGTAGAACTTCAGCTTTTTGCGGGCGATCACGCGCTTCATGGAGGCGGGCAGGTGCTTTTCCATGTCGGCCAGCGACCAGTTGGAGTTCAGCACAAAAGTGCCGCCGTCCTTGATGCCTTCAAGGATGTCGTACTGGGTCACGTAGGCGGCCTTGTGGCAGGCGACGTAGTCGGCCTTGGTGATCAGGTAGGAAGAAGTGATGGGCTCCTTGCCGAAACGCAGGTGCGAAACGGTGAAACCGCCGGACTTCTTGGAGTCGTAAGCAAAGTAGGCCTGGGCGTAGAGATCGGTGTTGTCGCCGATGATCTTGATGGCCTGCTTGTTGGCGCCCACGGTGCCGTCGGCGCCGAGGCCGAAGAACTTGCACTGCACGGTGCCGGCGGGCACGGTGTCGATTTCCTCTTCCACATCAAGGGAGAGGTAGGTGATGTCGTCGTTGATGCCCACGGTGAAGTGGTTTTTGGGCTGCAGGGCCATCATGTTGTCGAACACGGCCTTGGCCATGCCGGGCGTGAAGTCCTTGGAACCCAGGCCGTAACGGCCGCCCACCAGGGTGGGAGCTTCGCCCTTTTCGAGGAAGGCGGTGCACACGTCCTGATACAGGGGTTCGCCAAGAGCGCCACTTTCCTTGGTGCGGTCAAGCACGGTGATGGTGGTCACGCTGGCGGGCAGGGCGCGCAGCATGTGCTCGGTGGAGAAAGGACGGAACAGGTGAACCTTCACGAGGCCCACGCGCTGGCCCAGGGCGTTGAGGTACTTGACCGTTTCTTCGATGACTTCACAGGAGGAACCCATGGACACGATAACGCGGTCGGCTTCGGGGTGACCCACGTAGTCGAACAGGCGGTACTTGCGGCCGGTGATGGATTCGACCTTCTTCATGTTGTCAAGCACGATGCCGGGAACGGCGTCGTAATAAAGGTTGGAAGCTTCACGGTTCTGGAAGTAGATGTCGGGGTTCTGGGCGGTGCCGCGAATGTGCGGGTGCTCGGGGTTCATGGCGGTGGCGCGGAATTCGGCCACCTTTTCCCAGTTCACCAGGGGACGGATGTCTTCGTAATCAATGGTTTCGATCTTCTGCACTTCGTGCGAGGTGCGGAATCCGTCGAAAAAGTGGCAGAAGGGCAGGCTGGCGTCGATGGCCGAAAGATGCGCCACCAGGGCCAGGTCCATGCATTCCTGCACGGAGGAGGAAGCAAGAAAGCAGAAACCGGTCTGGCGGGCAGCCATCACGTCCTGATGGTCGCCAAAGATGGACAGTGCATGGGAGGCCAGGGCGCGAGCCGAAACATGAAAAACGCCGGGAAGAAGTTCGCCGGCGATTTTGTACATGTTGGGGATCATGAGCAGCAGACCCTGCGATGCCGTGTAGGTGGAGGTAAGCGTACCGGCGGAAAGCATGCCGTGCACTGCGCCAGCGGCGCCTGCTTCGGACTGCATTTCACGCACGTTAACGGTCTGGCCGAGCAGGTTTTTGGTGCCCTTGGTGGCCAGCTGGTCCATGACTTCGCCCATCACGGACGAGGGAGTAATGGGGTAAATGGCTGCCGTTTCCGACAGAGCGTAGGCAATGTGCGCAGTGGCGTTGTTGCCGTCCATAGTTTTCATATGAGCCATCTGTTCCTCCTTGGCGCCCATTGGCGCGCAATGTTTTTACAAAATCGGCTGGGCCGGCTGGGCCCCAAAGATAGTTCCCGCCTGCGGCGGGGACGGGCAACGGCCAATGCCGTGAGGTGAACACAAAATGGAGGCTTGAAGTGGAATCTGTGGTAGGGAAACAGTACCCAATCCGCCCCGGCGCGTCCACCAAAAAAGCTTGGTATCACTGGTTTTGAGGCCTAATGACGCGTTCCGGATTGCCCCGCGGAAGCACGCGTTTTTGCGCTTAACATATAATTGTTTGTTTGAACAGTTTAATAGAGGCTGGAACAAAAAAAAATATGACAATCGCAAGGCACGGAAAATAGTGACAATTTATAAACCAATGCAGGGCGGACAGCGGAGTGTTGATAGGAATGCTGTGTGATTATGAGTGATTATCAAATATGACAGGGGTCAAAAAAATGTTGCAATTTTGTGACCGGACGTTTGTCCGGCGCTGGCGCACATGTATACGCGCGGTATCCGGGCGCGTGCCTGCCGGGCATATCTTGCGCGTCCAAACCGCTGTTGGCGGCAGGGCGCTGCCCTGGCTCCAGGCATGGCGCATGCTGCGTGAGCCAGCCTTGTTGCAGGCGCGCATTGCAGGCAGAAAACGCGGGGGCGGCCAAGGCCGCCCCCGCGCCAGACTGTTGCCTGGGCGCTAAACGGAAAGCCCCATTTTGATGGCCGCCTGCATGCCGCCTGTGGAGTTTACCACATCTGTTATGCCGTTGCGGGCAAGAACCAGCAGGCCGTCATACGCCCGCAGACCCGTGTTGCAGATAATGGCCACGGGGCGGTCCCTGGGAACCTCGCCCACCCTGGCGGCTATTTCTTCAAGCGGCATGGCGTGCCAGTCGGGGTGCTTTTCCTGCACCGACTTGCCTGCCGCCGCCGGGCGGGCATCTATAAAGAACACGTGGTTTTCTTTACGATGCTGCCATAGCTGCATGAACTTGTCGGCGGTAACAGGGGTAAAGCGCCCGGCCAGGGCGTTGTCGGCCACGTTGGCGACCACGTTGACCACGTCCATGGCCGAGGCAAAGGGCGGGGCGTAGGCGACCTCAAGGTTGGAGATGTCCTCCACAGTGGGCTTGGAGTATTGCAGGGCTGCGGCCACAGCATCAATGCGGGCCTTGAGCGAATCGGGATCCACGCAGGCCCCCTGGATGCCAAGCACGCGCCTGGTGGCCTTGTCCACAACCAGCTCGAGGCTCATCATGGATTTTTCGGGGAAAAAGTGGGCGTGGTCCAGCTGCTCCACGCTGACGCTCATGGCGTCAAAGCCTTCCTTGCGGGCGCGGTCAATGGTAAGGCCCACGCCGCAGAAGGCGAGGTCGAAGAGTTTGACCGCCCACGATCCCACAAAGCCGGGGAAGCTGGCATTGCCGCCAGCCAGGTTGGTGCCGATGACGCGCCCCTGGCGGTTGGCCATGCTGCCCAGAGGCAGATAGCCCATCTTGCCGGTGATGATGTTTTTGATGGCAACGCAGTCGCCGCCCGCATAGATGGCGGGGTCGGTGGTGCGCATGTGCTCGTCCACCACTACAGCGCCAAAGGGCGCAACTTCGAGTCCGGCGTCCTTGGCGATCTGTCCGTTGGGGATAAAGCCCGCAGCAAAAATCACCAGCTGGGCGGGTATTTCGCGCTTGTCCGTGACCACCTTGGCAACCGTGCCGTTTGCGCCCTCAAGACGCAGCACTTTTTCAGAGGTGAAAACGTCGACCTTGTGGGCCTTGCAGTCGTTGGCCGCCATGAATGACAGGGGCTGCGACAGTACGCCGGGCAGAATCTGGTCCATCATTTCCACCACGCTGACCTTGACGCCCCACATGTCGGCCAGCGCCACCGCAGCTTCCAGCCCGATAAAGCCGCCGCCCACAATGACAGCCTCGCTCACCTTGCCCTCCTGGCAGGCGGCGCGTATGGCCCCGGCCGCTTCCAGCCGGGTGAGGGACAGCACGTTTTTAAGCTCCTTGCCCTCAATGGGAGGCACGCGGGGGCTTGCGCCGGTGGCGAGCACCAGCTTGTCGTACGGCAGCTTTTCTTCCTTGCCGGAGACGACATCTTTGACCAGCAGGGTTTTGGCCGCCCGGTCAATGGCCATGGCGCGGGTTTGGGTGCGAACGGTAATGCCCTTCATGTCGCGGAAAAAATCCGGGTCGCGCACGGTGTGGTATGGCGTGGAGCGCAGATCGTCGAGGTTCTGTATTTCACCGGATACATAGTAGGGGATGCCGCAGCCGCCGTAGGAAATGAAGACGTTTTCGTCCACGAGCGTCACTTCCGCATCGGGCATGAGGCGCTTGCAGCGGCACGCCGCCTTGGGCCCCAGGGCAACACCGCCTACTACCAGAATTTTTTCAGACATATCCGGACTCCTTAGTGAAGAGTTATGAGCAAATGAGCATTACAGATATATTTGAGCATTATTATCAAGATGGCAAGAAAAATTGTACCCCCGGCCCCCTCAGCGGCCGCGATACCGGCGCTGGTCGCCGACGCGCACCGTTATACGCTCGTTGTCCATGTATTCAAGCAGTGCGATGAGGAACTTGCGCGAAAGGCCCAGCAATTCCTTGAGGCCCGCCACATCCAGATTGTCGTGGCTGGCAAACCAGCCGCGCACGCGGTCGAGAATATCGGTCAGGACCGGGCCGTGATAGTACAGGCCGTCCTTGATCTTGACGAGATCGCCCGATTCGCAGAGCAGGTGCAGTACCGGGGCGGCCTCCTTGGGCGTGACCCCCAGCGCCTCGAGCACATCTTTGGCGTTGGGCGGCGTAAGGCCCGCCGAGGCGTGCGCGTCCAGCAGCTTTTGCCGCAGCCCGGCCTGGTCGGCCGCAAGGCTTACAATGTGGGACTGCAGGCGCAGGCCTTCGCCCTCAGTAACCAGCAGCCCCTGCTTCATGGCCTGGTCCAGAACCTTTTGCACCAGCTTGGGCGGCAGGTTGCGGCTCCAGCCCGTGCACAGCGCGCCACGGGTAAAGCCAGGCTTGAGCGGTTCGCGGCGGTGCAGTTCCGCCCCCCTTTCGAGGCAGGCCGCCAGCAGTTTTTCAAAGGGAATTTTGGCAATCCAGCAGCGGCTTTCCTTGTCCCAGCACAGGGCCTCGCCACGGGTGGAGAGCATCTGCAGGGCAGCCTCCACAGCCGGTCGGGCAAGGCCTGTCAGGGCGCGCAGGCGCGCCTCGTCGGCGCCGCCTGCCCCGCACAGGGTCAGCGCGCCGCCAAGCATCTGGGCGCGGGCCTCGTCGCGCGCCTTGGCCTCGGCCTTGCCGCCGCCCATGGCCTCTGCCGCGTTGTGCAGCTCGGGCAGGGCCTGCAGCTGGCGCAGCTTGTCGGCCAGTTCAGGATCTTTTGCCCGCAGCTCGGGCGGCAGCGGGCTGACCAGCAGGCCGCCCGCCACAGTGCGCAGTGGCGAGTAGGCGCGCAGCACGCAGTGGTCGCCAAACACGCCCACCATGGGCTCCTTGAAGCGCAGCTCCGCCAGAGCTGTTTCGCCGGGGGCCAGCTTGTCCCTGTCGCGAAAGACCACCCGCGCCGCGCATTCGCGCGTGCCGTGGTGAAAATGTATCTCAACCCTCTGGCGCAGGGCCCTGGGGGCAGATGAAAGGCAGGTAAGACGCACCAGCCATCGGCTGGAGGGAAACAGCTCGCCTGGCCGCGCCAGCACAAAGCCCCGGTCGATGTCGTCCACGTCAAGGCCCTGTACGTTGACGGCGCAGCGCTGCCCCGGCTGTACCGAGTCCGCAGGCTTGCCGTGGCGTTGCAGCCCACGGGCGCGTGTGGGCAGGTCGGCTGGCATAAAGCGCAGCTCGTCGCCCAGATTGCACACGCCGGAGATGACCGTGCCGGTCACCACCGTGCCATGGCCCTTCATGCTGAAAACACGGTCCACCGGCAGGCGAAAAATATCGCTGCGGCGCTGGGCTGGCAGGTCGGCCGCCGTGCGTACAAGGTAGTCGCGCAGGGCGTCTATGCCCTCGCCGGTGGTAGCAGAAACGGGAAAAATCGGTGCGCCGTCAAGAAATGTGCCCGCCAGAAAGCCGCGCACTTCTTCCTGCACCATTTCAAGCCAGTCGGCATCCACCATGTCGGTCTTGGTAAGGGCCACAAGGCCGGTGCGGATGCCAAGCAGGGAGCATATTTCAAGGTGCTCGCGGGTTTGCGGCATGATGCCCTCGTCGGCGGCAATGACCAGCATGACCATGTCAACGCCCGCCGCCCCGGCCACCATGTTTTTGACAAAGCGCTCGTGGCCCGGCACGTCCACAATGCCCATCCGTTCGCCGCCAGGCAGATCCACCCAGGCAAAGCCCAGCTCAATAGTGATGCCCCGGCGTTTCTCCTCCTGCAGGCGGTCGCAGTCGATGCCCGTAAGCGCCCTTACAAGCGATGTCTTGCCGTGGTCGATGTGCCCCGCCGTGCCTAGCACTACTGCCATAAAAGCTCCTTGGTGGTCTTGGGCCAAGTTTACACTCTGGCAGGGGCCTTTGCAAACTGCAACAAACTCAAAAAGAAAGGGAGGCCCCTGCAAAGGAACCTCCCCCAAAATACCTGCGCGCCCAATGTTTTTTAGGCCTGCTCCTGCGCTCTGGCCTTGATGAGGGCCATGGCCCTGTGGGCCAACTGGGTAACCTCGGGCTTGGAAATCTGGTCGTCCGCGCCCACGCTGACGCCCTTGTGACGCAGCTTGTCAGTAATGAGCGAAGAAAAGAGCAGCACCGGCAGTTTTTTGAGCAGGGAATCTTCCTTGATGCGCAGGGTAAGATTAAGCCCGTCCATGACCGGCATTTCGATGTCTGAAACAACCACATGCACATAATCGGTGATGGGGCGGTTGCTTTCTTCTGCGCTTTTCTTGAAGTCCAGCAGCCGTTCCCAGGCCGCGCGGCCATTGGAAACCACCTCAACGGTAAAGCCCGCCTTTTCAAGCAGGTCGCGCTGCATTTCGCGTATCAGGGCCGAGTCGTCGGCCACCAGGGCGCGGTAGCCTTCGTTGGTCCAGTCTTCGCCAAGGTCGTCGAGCCTGAGCCCCAGTTTGGGGTTGAGGTTGGCAACTACCTTTTCGAGGTCGAGCAGAAAGATAATGCGGTCTTCAAGCTTGACCACGCCGATGACCGTATTGTTGGAAACAGCGGCCACGTATTTGTTCGGCGGCTCCACCTGTTCCCAGCTGATGCGGTGGATGCGGTTGACGCCTGAAACCATAAAGGCCGTGGTGACGTTGTTGAACTCCGTCACAATGGTCTTGGGCTGTTCTTCGTTTTCCGGGTGGGTTTTGCCCAGCCACATGGCCAGGTCCACCAGTGGAATGATGCGCGAGCGCAGGTTAAACGCACCCAGCACGCTGGGGTGCTGCACTTCGGGCAGCGACGTAACCTTGGGCATGCGAATGATTTCAAGCACTTTGGCTACGTTTACACCATAGTAGCCACGATAGGGTCTGGTCGGAACGGGTTCGCCGTTTTCGTCCAGCTGGGGCGCGTCTTCAGAGGGAGGGGTGAATTCTTCAAGATAGAATTCAACCACTTCCAGCTCATTGGTGCCGGCTTCCAGCAGAATATTGGTCTGGGCCATGCTGCCTCCAGAAAAGTACCGCTTCAGGGGCAAACGGGATTAAAGCGACTGCAACCACAGATGGGCGGCGTCAATAAGACTTTTCGGCGTAGATGCGCCAGCCGTTAGACCTGCACGATTTTTTTGCAAAAAATTTTCTGCGGCAAGTTCTTCAACACGTTCCACAAGAAAGGTGTCAATGCCGTTCAGGGCCGCCACATCGGCCAGCCTGCGGGTATTGCCGCTTTGTCTTCCGCCTATGATTACCATGACATCCACAGAAGAAGCAATGTTGCGCGCCTCCTCCTGCCGCTCGCGGGTAGCGTCGCAAATGGTGGAAAGCACCACAAGATCAGCAAAGCGCCTACGCAGATCCGCTACGATCTCTTCAAAGATCTTGCGGTCCTGCGTGGTTTGCGAGGCCAGCACGTAGGGCTGGTTTTCTGCAAGGTGCAGCGAGGCCAGCTCGGCGGCGCTGCCAAAAACGTGCGCCGGGCCGCATGCGTAAGAAACAAGGCCCCGCACCTCCGGATGATCGGCCTCGCCAAAGAGCAGCAGGGTTGCGCCGGACGCTGTGGCCCTGCCAATGGAAAGCTGGGCTTTTTTGACCTTGGGGCAGGTGGCGTCCACAATGTCCGCGCCGCTGTTCTTCACCTGCTCCTCAACCTGGCGCGTAATGCCGTGCGCGCGGATAACGGCCACATCTTTCTGCGCCAGCAGGGTGGCGTCGTTGACGCAGACGACCCCGCGCGATTCGTATTCGGCCAGCACCTGCGGGTTATGGATGATGGGGCCAAGGGTGCAGATGCGATTCGCCTCGGCATTTGTTCCCTTGCGCTCAAGGGCCGTATTCAGTTTTTGCAGCGCCAGGCTTACACCCATGCAAAAGCCCGCTGTTTTGGCGCGGTAGACGTCCATCAATGCGCTCCTTGCGCGGGCGGCGGCAACAGTACGGGCAGTGCGCCCGGCCCCGTCCCCCGGCATGCTGTAAATATGCGCGGTGCGCCGCAGTGGGCGCAGGCGTTTATGCGTTTTGTTGCGTCTGGCCGCCCAAAAAAATATCCAGCAGCCTGTCAAGCTCTTCCCAATCACTACAGCGGCAAAGCTCCTGACGCAAGGCCCGCGCGCCAGGCAGGGTGCGCACGTAGCGCGGAACCACCGAGCGCATCTTCCACAGGGCGGCCTTGCCGGGGCAATGGGCGCGGGCAAGCTGCAAATGTCGCGAGATCATGGCCCTGAGCTGCGGGGCGTCGGCCGGCACCGGGGCGCTGCAAGCCAGCAAGGCCGCGTGGTCGGCAAATATGGCGGGGTTGTGCATGGCGCCGCGCGCGTACATGACGCCCGTGGCGCCGGTGCTTTTAAGGCAGGCCACACCATCGGCGGCGCAAAAAAGATCGCCGCTGGCCAGCAGGGGAATGCTGAGCCGCCGGGCAAGGCCGGCAATGGCATCCCACTGCGCGGTGCCGCCAAAACCCTGACGGGCGGTGCGCGGGTGCAGAGTCAGCCAGCCCGCGCCCGCGTCTTCAAGGCGCAGGGCAAGGTCGGGCAGCACCGGGCGGGCGTCGTCGATCCCCAGACGCAGTTTAAAGCCCACGCGTCCAGGGCCTGCGGCAGCCAGCATGGCGCGGGCCACGGCGAGCACGTTGTCGGTGTCGCCCAGCATGGCCGCGCCCGCGCTTTGACGCAGCACCTTTGAAACAGAGCAGCCCATGTTGAGGTCAAACCAGCCAAAACCAGACTGCCGCAGCAGTTCCACCGCGCGTCCCAAGAACGCAGCCTCGGCGCCAAACAGCTGCACCACAAGCGGTTGGTCTTCGGGCAGGGTCATGAGCAGTTCATTGGTGCCGGGGCTTTCGTACACAAGGCCCTTGGCGCTGACCATCTCGGTAACGCATACGGCTGCCCCGTATTCGCGGCAGAGCAGCCGGAAGGGCAGGTCGCTGTATCCGGCAAGGGGGGCCAGCCAGGGATGCTCCGGCCCGAAGGGCAGTGAAGCGGGGTTTGAGGGACAGGTCGGAAGCTGAAAAACCTTGGTCACGGGCGCTCCTTGGTTGCGCACGGCTTTTTTGCAGAATCTCCGCCCGTTGCGGGCGCGTCCGGCGTCTGCTCCGCCGTGGGCACGACATTGCCGTGGGCATCCAGCGCCACGCGAGCAGACTGGGTCATGTATTCCGGGGCTGCATGCACAGCAGCTCCCGCAGCCACGGCACTGGCATCATCGCCAGTGTCGGCGGCGTTGGCCGCGTCGGGCGTGGATGCGGCGTCCGTAGACGGCACGGCGCACTGTCCTTCGCGGCAGACAACGCGGTTGAGCAGGGCTGCCGCCAGCCGCAGCCCTTCGCCGGTGGTTTCGGCCACAAAGCCGTTGCTGAGATACTCCAGCAGGCCGGTTCGCCGCAAGATGTCGCGCACGCTGGGGCAGCCCACCACAAGAATGACCGGCAGGCTGCGGGCATAGCAGCGCTCGATGAATTGCGAAAGGGCGTGCGCCCCCGAGGCGTCTATCCAGAAGACGCGCGACAGGTGCAGCACCACAAGGCGTGTGGGTTCGCTGTCTTCGGCATACAGCAGACGTTCGAGTTCGTGTATGGCCCCAAAAAACAGCGTGCCTTCAATCATGTACACGGTAATGCCCGGCGGCAGCTCGGCAGGGCCCTCGCGCAGCAGCGGGTCGCCCTGATGCAGTCTGTTTACGCGCGGGTGGGCGGTTTTGTAGATAAACAGGGTGAGCGACAACAGCACGCCGATAAAAATGGCTTTTTCGAGGTCAAAAAGCAGGGTGGAAAGAAATGTGATGGAGAGCACCGCCCTGTCCACGCGGGTGGCCACGACGCACAGCCGTATGGCTTCCACGTCGATCATCTTGAACGAAATGAGCAGCAGTATGCCGCTCAGCGCGGGCAGCGGCAGCCAGCTGATCAGCGGGGCCAGCGCAAACAGCAGGGGCAGGGCCAGAATGCCCGAAAACACCGTGCCCATTCGGGTTCTGCCGCCAGAGGTAACCACAAGGGCGCTGCGGGTAAACGACCCGCAGCCGGGTATGCCCGAGGTGAGGCCGGCCGCGATGTTGCCGAGCCCCTGACCGATGAGCTCCTGGCTGCCGTCAAAGGCGTCGCGCTTGATGCTGGCCAGCTGCTTGCCGATGGCCAGCGATTCCACTGTTCCCAGCAGGGCTATGGCCAGAGCGGGCATAAACAGATCGCGCACAGCGTCGAGATCAAACGACGGGGGCAGCGAAAAAGGCGGCACAACGCTAGGTATGACGCCCACCACCGGCACGCCCCGCTGGCCTACGTCAAAAATGGCGGCAAACAGCGTTACGACGCCAAGAGCGGCCAGCGAAGCGGGAAAGCGCGGTGAAACGCGTTTGAAGGCGAGGGTGATGGCAATAGTGCCCACGGCAATGCCGAAGCTCCAGTAATTGACAAAGGGCAGCCCGTGCAACGCGCCGAATATCTGGCTGAAAAAGCCCGAGGGCTTTGGGCCGGTAAGGCCCATGGCCGTATGCAGCTGGCCTGCGGCGATGAGCAGCGCCGCCCCTGCGGTAAAGGCCACCATGACCGAATGCGAGATAAAATTGACAAGGTCGCCCAGCCGGGCAAGCCCCATGCCCACCTGAATGAGCCCGCACAACAGCGCCATGCCAAAAATATAGGCCATGCGCGATTCTTCGGGCATGTTGATGATCAGCTCGCCCCCCACGCTGACGGTGGCCAGGGTGGAAAAGATGATCATGGAGATGGCGTTGGTGGGGCCTGCGGCCATAAAGCGCGACGAACCCCACAGGGCGGCCAGCACCACGGGCAGCATGCAGGCGTAGATGCCGTACTGGGGGTGCACCCCCGCAATAATGGCATAGGCCATGGCCTGCGGCACGGCCATGGGGGTGACGGTGAGGGCGGCCGTAAGGTCCGCCTTCAGGTCCTGGGCGGTATAGCGCCTGATGGTTTCCAAAAAGGGAAAAAGCCCTGCGGCTCGCATGACTAATCCTCGCGGGTTGCGTCGTCCTCAAGGCGTATAACATCGTGCCCAAGCGCATAGTGCATCAGTCGGGGGCGGTCTGCGGATTTTTTGAGCGAATTGATGATGCGCGTCATACGGCGAGTGCCTTCAAGCACGCCGCCAAGGTGCCCGGCCATCTCGGTAAGGTCGTTGCGGGCCAGGGCTTTTTCGAGCTCAACGGCGAGCATGCGCCCGCGTGAATTTTCTGGAAACTCGGCCAGCAGTTCGCGCGCAAGACGCAGGCTGCGGGCCTGGTTGGCGTCCAGGTCTTCCACCAGTTCGCCGCAGTATTCCGCCTGGTTGCGCATGACGTTGAGGGCATTGTTGCCGTAATGGGCCATTGCTCCGGCGGCCTTTTCCAGCGTATCACGAGCTACTGCCACACGGCGTCCCACAGTGAGCGAAACAATGCTGGCGCACTTGGAAAGAAAGCGCTCGTCAAAGCTTTCAAAGCCGTATTCGCGCTTGGTGTACAGCATGACCAGGCCGAAAGGCGGCCTGTTGCTGCGTTCGCGCAGCACAAAGGCCAGCCGCGAGCGGTAGCCTTCCTTGTAGATGATGCAGTCAAACGATTCGCCGCCCATGGCCAGGGCCTGCAGGTTGTTGGAAACCACGTAGCGGGTGTGTCCCTCAAGGATGGCGCGCATGACAGGGTGCTCGCGCAGCCCTTCCTCAAGCATGGGGGCCACGATGGGTATGCTGTTGCCGTCTATCTGATTGGCGGACCGGGCCACCCATTCGCCGTTGGCGTTGCGCAGGCGGCACACGTACATGTCGGCGTACAGGGCGTGGACGAGAATTTCGGCGCTCTGGCGCAGCACTTCGCCAGGGGGGGCCATGCGGTCGGCAATGGCCAGCAGGTCGTTGGAAACGCGCAGCAGCATTTCCGTGTCGTTTTGCATGGCGGCTATGGAGGTAAGCAGCATGAGCAGGCAACGCCAGCTGCGCATGGGCACGCCCCGCAGGGAGGGGTGATAGCCGGTGTTGAGAGTGCGTTTGGCGGCGGGCAACAGGGCAATGGCGGCCGCGCGCATCTCCGGCGGCGCATATTTAAGAAGACGTTTGATTTCTTCGCGGATATATTCGGGCGAATGCTGGGCCACTGTGTGCTCCATGTTCCCTCCGGCCAACGCGGCCAGCGCTGGCTGGCCATTGCAGGGAAACCGGCGCGGCTGCGCGCTTGTAAGAAGTTGTCGCCCTGGCTAACCCATCTTGTTCATTGGTGAAAACCGCAATGGGGTTCGTTGGAACCCCTGCGCGGCGTCCATCTCCATGGCGCGCAAACCTTTTTTCACAGAAAAAAGTATAGGTGGGAAAAAAGGTCTGGTCAACGGTAGCTCATAAAAGGGGCCGTCCTTTCTGAATTAAAGTACACAGTTTGTAAAGTGGTTTGTCAGGAACAAATGGAGATTTGGCAAAGGAATTGCAAGGAGGCTTGTGGAAGATTCTCGACTGTCGAAATTCCGACACGGCGTCCGTCTGCGGGCGGAGGCACCGAGGTCAGCCATACAACCGTAACGGCGGCTGGACGCAGGTCTTGCCGTTGCCCACGGGGATGCCCATGAAGCGACGTAACACTCTTTTGCTCATATCTCTTGGTCTGGCGGCCGCACTGCTGGTGCTGGGCCTGCTGGCCGGTTTTGTGCCGCAGAGCGAAGGGCCGGAGCTGCGCCGCCGTGCAAGCGGCATGGTGGCGCGTCTGCGCCCCGAAGACATGCCCGTGCCCATTCTGGCTCAGGGCGACGGCGCCAGGCTGTGGGCGGTGCGGGGGCCGGTGGCCTCTGACGTTGGCCCGCAAACCGGCGGGTCCAAGGCGCTGCGCGCGGCTGCGCGCACCGAACAGAAACCCGGCAAAGCAACCGTTGCGGATAATGCGGCCGCGCGGCGTATAGTTTCGTTTGGCGCAGGTGGCGTAAGTCTTGATACGGGCGAACCCGCCATAGTCTTTTCGGGCGACGCCCAGGGCGATTTTGCGCCGCTGCTGACGCTTGACGGCGCTTCCGCGCCCCTGCTGGTCAGCAATCAGCCGCGCGACTACGGCGACCCCCTTGACGCCTCTGGCCGCCCCCTGCGCTGGGTGACGCCCAAGTCCATGATGGCGGGCTATTCCCCCAGGGTTGTGCGCAGGGCCGTCATTGAAGTGCTGCGCCACGGGGCCGCGTTTGGCGACTTTGGCGGGGATATTGACGACAACGACATGGAAAAGCTGCAGGCCAGGGCGCGCCGCTACCAGAGCCTGGTTGAAAGTTTTTCGCGCCGCTACAACCTGAACACCGATCTGATCTACGCCATCATTCACAGCGAAAGCGATTTTTCACCCACGCTTGTAAGCAACAAGTCGGCCATGGGCCTCATGCAGGTGGTGCCTGACACGGCAAACGACGAGGTGCACCGCTACCTGTACGGACATATGGGCGACGTGGGTTTTGAAGACCTGCGCGTGCCCGAGACCAACATACGTTACGGCACAACCTATCTGCACATACTGTTTACGCGTTATTTCGCCGGGGTGCGCGACCCCCGCGCCAGGGAGTTCTGCACGGTGGCGGCGTACAACATGGGGCCCAACCGCTTTTTGCGCCTGTACGGCAAAACCATGGAAGAAGCCGTGGATTATATCAATTCCATGAGCGTCGAGGCTTTTTATCAGGATCTTGCCACGCGTCTGCCCGCCCGCGAAACGCGCTACTACGTCGCCAGGGTGCAAAGGATGAAGGCGCAATACGCCTCGTTGCGCTAAACCAGCCGCGCACCGGGGGCAGCCGTCAAATCGGCCTTTGGTGAGGAAATTTGCGCGAAAAATGGTTGTAGTGCCTATAAAAACAAAGTACATGTTCATCAACGCCGAGCCCCCGACACGTTGCCCGGCCATATTTTGAGAGGAGTGGTTACAACCATGCGAATTCGTTTTATTATGCCGCTGGCATTGTTGCTGAGCATGATGCTTTTTGCCTGCCAACAGGCCGACAATACTGCACAGCCCAAGGTGGCGGTAGTGGATATGGCCCGAGTTATGCGCGACAGCGAACCCGGCAAGAGCGGAGTGAAGTTCCTTGAAAGCCTGCAGGGCGACATGCAGACCAAGCTCAACGACATCCAGCATCGTCTGGAAGCCAACCCCAAGGACGCCGACGCGCAGAAAGAACTGCAGGCAGTCTATATGTCGGCCCAGCAGCGCATGCAGGTGGAACAGCAGAACGTGGTCAACATGCTGTATGACACCATTCAGCGCGTCATCAATACCTACCGCGCCGAAAAGGGCTACACCGTCATCATCAGCACCGAAGCCGCCGCCGCCTTTGATTCCAAGAGCGACGTGACCAACGAAGTGCTGGAGCTTGTGAACAAGCAGAAGGTCGAGTTCAAGCCCGTGGCCCCCGAAGCCGGAAAGGCCCCTGAGGCCGCGCCCGCCCCCAAGGCCGAAACGCCCAAGGACGACGCCAAGGCTCCCAAGGCCAAGAAGTAGTCCGGATTAGCCCGGCTGCTTTTTAGCGGATTGTTTGCACAGGCCCTCCGTCAAAATGACGGAGGGCTTTTTTTATGGTGCGCAGAGGGGTGTGTCGTCCCTTTGCAGCGCATGCTCAAGCGCGGCACAAGTGGACGAACTGATGACAACTGGTATATATGACAGGTGAAATTGTTGTCCAGCAAAAACTGTTTGAATAACCAAACAGTTTTTGCTGGACAACCACAACCGCCCGCGCCATAGTTCCTTTGCCCGGCGGCCCTGCCGACGGACGAAACTACCGAGGATAAAAAGGTGCCCCATGTTTCAAGCGCTGTTTGCCGTTTTGCCGGTTTTTTTGATCATTGGCGCGGGCGTATTGCTGCGCAGCCGCGACGTGCTGCCTGAAAACGCCGGGCCGGTGCTGGGTATCTATGTGCTCAAACTGGCGCTGCCGCTGCTGATTCTGCATCTGCTGGCGGGCGCAAACGTGAAAGATCTGGCGCACTGGGCCTTTTGGGGCGGTATTTTGGGTTCACAGCTTGTCATGTATTGCGTAGGCAACCTTGGCGACAAAATTTTTTGCAGGCGCGGCGTGGGCCCCAGCGTGGTTGCGGGGTTGTCGTGCTCTGCCTGCAACGCGGCCTTTGTGGGTCTGCCCATCGTTTCCAACCTGTTTCCCGGCAATGCCTCGGCCATGCTCATCGCGGGCCTTTGCACCCTTACGCCCAACGTGGTGATGATCATTGGACAGTCGCGGCTGGACGCTCTGGCAGGCTCTCTGGCCTGGGACGGCGGCAATCCGCTTAAATTTTTTGGCAAGCTTGTGCGGGTTTTTATCCTCGGCAATCCCATCCTGCTTTCCACGCTGGCCGGTATTGCGCTTTCCGCCTCCGGTCTTGGTCTGTGGGAGCCCATCGACCGCGCTGTAAGTCTTGTGGGCTATACGGCGGCTCCCTGCATGCTGCTGTCGCTGGGGCTTGATCTGCGGCAAAAGCTGGTGGTGGCCACACGTCAGGCGCATGGTCACGCGGTTGTGCGCCAGTGCTGGTTCATCCTCTGCAAGCTGGTGCTGCATCCGCTGCTGTGCTGGGGCATGCTGGCGGCCCTTGGCGTGTCCGGCCTCTGGCTTGTCATCAGCGTGATCATCAGCGCCACGGCCACGGCCCTGGTGGTGACCGTCATCGCCGAGGTGTACAGTACGGTGCCGGAAGAAGCGGCTTTGACGGCGGTGGTTGCAAACGGGCTGAGTATTTTTACCCTGACAGGTTTTGTTTGGGGGTTCCACGCCCTGGGCATGATCTGACCGGGGCTGCAAGGCAGACTGAAAACGGGTGCTGGTTACCGCTTGGTAACCGACACCCGTTTTTTGCATGCGGCGGCACGCCCGTCCGCATCAGGCAAAGTTGGCGGCGTGGTAGCTGCTGCGTACCAGCGGGCCGGAAAAAACGTGGCGCAGGCCCAGCGACCTGCCGTAGGCGGCATATTCATCAAACTGTTCGGGCGTCACATAGCGGTCAAGTCTGTGGTGCTGGCTCGTGGGCGGCAGGTATTGGCCGATGGTTACAATGGAACAGCCAGCGGCGTGCAGGTCGGCCATGACTTGCCGCACCTGCTCGTCGGTTTCGCTCAGCCCGACCATAAGGCCGCTCTTGGCCGTCATGCCGCCGTCGCTGACGCGGCGCAGCAGCTCGAGGCTCTGGACGTAGTCCGCCTGAGGGCGCACCTGGGTATAGAGGTCGGGGTGGGTCTCCACATTGTGGTTGATGATGTCGGGCTTGGCGTCCATGACCGTGCGCAGGGCGGAGGCGTCGCCCTGAAAGTCGGGAATGAGCACCTCGACGCTGCTCTGCGGCAGGGCCTGCCTGAGTTCCCGTATCACTGCGGCAAACTGCGCCGAACCGCCGTCGTCCAGATCGTCGCGCGTCACGGAAGTGACAACCACATGCTTGAGGCCCAGCGTTACGGCGGCCTGTGCCACACGCTGCGGTTCGGTGGGGTCCGGGGCGCTGGTCTGGCCGGGGTGGATGTTGCAAAACCGGCAGTTGCGCGTGCAGGTTTCGCCCAGAATCAAAAACGTGGCCGTGCCGGACGAAAAGCATTCCTGCCGGTTGGGGCAGTTGGCCTCTTTGCAGACGGTGGACAGCCCCTGCTCGTTGAGCAGGGCGGAGGTGGTAAAAAAGCGCCGGTCGGAGGCCAGGGGGCGGCGCAGCCATGCGGGCTTGCGCAGGGGGGCGTTGGCCTCGCCCTGCGGGACGGTGGAATCGGGTTGGGTCATGTAGGGTATCCTGCCGGCAGAGGGCTGCCGTAGATTATCGTGGTCTGATGGAGTTGGGATCTGCCTGGTCATGTCCCGCAAGCAGGGCCGCGCAGGCCTCGGCCTGTTGCAGCGGCGGCTGCGGCTGCGCAAAAACTTCGCAAAAGGCTTCAAGAAAGCGGCTTTTCACCGTGGGCATGGTCGCCAGAGGCCCGGTCTGCTCGCGCTGCACCGATGTGGCGGTTACGCCCTCAAGACCGCATGGCGTGATGATGTTGAACAACGAGAGATCCCTGTCCACATTCATGGCCAGACCGTGCAGGGTAACATGCCGGTGCACGGCAATGCCCAGCGAGGCTATTTTGCTGCCGCCCACCCATACGCCGGGAAAGCCCTGCCTGCGTCCCGCCTCAATGCCGAAGCGCCGTACAGCGCGGATGGCGGTTTCTTCCACATCCTGCACATAGGCCCTGATGCCGCCCGTGCGTTTTTTCAGGTTGACGATGGGGTAGGCCACCAGCTGGCCGGGAAAGTGGCAGGTAATATTGCCGCCGCGCGTGCTGTGCACCACGTCCACCGACGCCCCCCACAGGGTCGCGAGGTTTTGGGGCAGGTTTTCCTGCCCGGAATTTTTGCCCATGGTCACGGTCGGGGGGTGCTCAAGCAGCAGCAATATGTCGTCGCCGCCCTGCAGCACAAAGGCCTGAGCCTGTTGCTGTATTTCAAAGGCCCGTTGGTAGGCTGTGCAGCCAAGATCAAATGCGTACATGTGAACCGGGGGAGTTGGGGTTGATGGGGCAAAACCCCTCATACCGGCATGAGCCGTCGCCGTCCAGCGTTCTGCAGCCCCGGCGGTGGTTCAAGCGTCAGCTCCGGGGCTGGCTCAGGCCAGGTCGCAGGGCATGGACGTCTGGGAAAGATAGATGAGCTCTTCAACCATGCCCAGCAGTTCGGCAAGAATGCCCCCGCCAGTCATGGGATGACCAAAAAGTTCTTCCCTCTGCTGGTCCAGGCCGCGTTTGTCCACGGCGTCGGGCATGGTGGGCGAGAGCGTCTCCGCCAGGCGGCAGGCCAGAAAATAATCCTCCGCCCCGGCGGCAAACAGGCTTTCAAGCTTGGCAAAGCGCGGCGCGGTCTGCTGCCAGTAGGCCAGGGCCGCCGCTGACGGCTCAAGGCTGGCCGCCGTGCACAGGGCGGCGTGCAGGTTGTTGCACGATGCGCCGGGCAGGCCCGTGCGCCAGCCCCACAGCCAGTGGGTGCGGGCAAAAAAGAGGTGGTGGGCCACGGCCAGATCAAGCAGCTCGCGCATGTGGCGCAGGGCGTCCAGCAGGGGGCCGCCCGTGCCTTCGGGCCATGCGGCGCAGGGGTGACGCAACTGCCACAGGGGCACGTCTACGCGGCTGGGCTCAAGGCCGGTCATACTGCGCAGCAGCTGGGCCAGCCATGCGTTGGCGTCGTGGCTGTGCGGCGTTTCAAGATGCGAATAGCTGAGCACATACCGGCCCTGACCATACTGGCCGGTCACGGCCATGGGCTGGCCCTCCAGAAAATCCGCCGAAAGATTGACCCCGTACAGGTCGCGCCACTGCAAAAAGACCCTGGACGGAATGCTCTGCAGGGTAAGATCCGCCAGCCAGAAATCCTTGTCAGGAAATCCATAGGACGCCAGCACCGTGACGCGGTCGTCCTGCGCGGGGGCAAAGCGGCCTGGCCACCATACCGGCAGGGACGGCAAAAAGGCGCACTCCCGGGCTTCGTTCTGCGGCTGGCGGATGGCGGCACGGCGAGCGCCGATGCAGCCTGACGTGATGCCGGCAGTGAGGTGGTCGGACCTGGGCGGGCCGTCTGGCTGATCCAGCCTTTGCGGTGATAATTCATGCCCCTGGGTAACGTGCGTCCGCACGTGGCCCGAAATAAGGTGGTACAGGCGCTCAGGATAGGCCGCCCGCGTCCACGGGCAAAGGTTGAGCCCGTGATCTGGGTTGGGGTGGGTGAGGGCAAGCCCCGCACCGCCGCAAAAACCCAGATAGTTGCCGCCTCGTTCCACCCACTGGCGTATGGCCTCGCGCCCCGCAGGGGCGAGGGCGGCTGCCTTGAGCCGCGCGTTGCCGCCGGGAACCAGCAGCAGCGATACGCCTGATTCCCCCTGGCATTGGCCGTTGCCGGGGCCTTTGCCGCCCGGCTTGCCTAAATACGCGCCTTCGGCTATTTCTTGTCCCTTAACCAGGCGGCAGGGCAGTCCCAGTGCGCGAACAGCGCGCCAGGCCATGAGGCCCCAGATGTGGGACGCATCCCATAATATGCAGATTGGCTGTGCGGCAAACATAATACCGCAGTATCGCCGCCTTTTACGGAGAAAGCAAGATGGCGGATACGCTACCCAAGGGCTATGAGCCCCATGACGTTGAAGCCCGGTGGCGCAAGCACTGGGAGGATGACAAAACCTTTACGCCCGACCCGGACGCTCCCGGCGAGCCGTACTCCATTGTCATTCCGCCGCCCAACGTCACGGGCGCGCTGCATATAGGGCACGCGCTCAACCATACCCTTATCGACGTGCTTTGCCGTCATGCCCGCCAGAAGGGCAAAAATGTTCTGTGGGTTCCCGGTACCGACCATGCGGGCATTGCCACCCAGAACGTGGTGGAGCGCGCCCTCGCGAAGGAAGGCAAAAGCCGCAAGGATCTTGGACGCGAGGCCTTTATCGACCGGGTGTGGGAATGGCGCGACGAATACGGCCACCGCATCCTCGATCAGGCGCGCGCCCTGGGCGATTCCGTAGACTGGACGCGCCTGCGCTTTACCATGGACGAAGGCCTTTCCGCCGCCGTGCGCAAGGTTTTTGTGCAGCTGTACAACGAGGGCCTGATCTACAAGGGCGACTACATCATCAACTGGTGCTCGCGTTGCCACACGGCCCTGGCCGACGACGAAGTCGAACACGAGCAGAGCCGGGGCAAACTGTGGAAGGTGCGCTATTTGCTGGCCGACGGCAGCGGGCACATCACCATTGCCACCACGCGGCCCGAGACCATCCCCGGTGATACGGCCATCTGCGTGCATCCCGAAGACGAGCGCTACGCGGGCCTCATCGGCAAAACCGCCGTGGTGCCCGTGCTGGGGCGCGAGATCCCCATTATCGCCGACGCCTATGTTGACCGCGAGTTCGGCACGGGGGCGCTCAAGGTTACCCCCTGCCACGACCACAACGACTGGATGCTGGGCAAAAAGCACAACCTCGTGTTTCTCAAGGCCATTGACGAAAACGGCGTCATGACCGCCGAGGCCGGGGTCTATCAGGGCCTTGCCAAGGACGAATGCCGCACCCGCATCGTGGCCGACATCGAAGCCGCCGGGCAGCTTGAGGGCATTGAAGAAATCGATCATGCCGTGGGCCATTGCTACCGTTGCCATACGGTGGTCGAGCCGCACGTCTCCACGCAGTGGTTTGTGGCCGCCACCAAGATGGCCCCCGCCGCGCGCGACGCCGTGCCCGGCATGACCAAAATTTTTCCCGAAACGTGGCTCAAGACATACTATCACTGGCTCGACAACATCCGTGACTGGTGCATCAGCCGCCAGATATGGTGGGGCCACCGCATCCCTGCCTGGAATTGCGAATCGTGCGGCGAAATGGTGGTGGCCGAAGAAGCCCCCGCCGTCTGCCCCAAGTGCGGCGGCGCGCTCAAGCAGGAAGAAGACGTGCTCGACACATGGTTTTCGTCCGCTCTGTGGCCTTTTTCCACCATGGGCTGGCCCGAAGACACCAAGGACCTGCGCCGCTGGTACCCCACCTCGGTACTGGTGACGGGTTTTGACATCCTGTTTTTCTGGGTGGCCCGCATGATGATGATGGGCATCCACTTTATGGGCGAGGTGCCCTTTAAGGACGTGTACCTGCACGCGCTGGTGCGCGACGCCTCGGGCCGCAAGATGTCCAAATCCACGGGCAACGTCATTGACCCGCTGGCGATGATCGACAAATACGGCTGCGACGCCCTGCGCTTTACCCTGACGGCCTTTGCCGCCATGGGGCGCGACATCCGCCTGTCTGAAGAGCGCATTGAGGGCTACCGCCACTTTGTCAACAAGCTGTGGAACGCGGCCCGCTTCGCCCTTATGAACCTGCCGGAAGAAGCCCCTGCCCCGGTGGCCCCGGAATCCGTGCCCGGTCTGCACCACCAGTGGCTGCTGCACCGGCTTGAAGTGGTCAAGCAGGACATGGACAAGGCCCTGGCCGATTACCGCTTCAACGATGCGGCCCAGCTGGGCTACAAGTTTTTGTGGAACGAATTCTGCGACTGGTATCTCGAGCTCATCAAGCCCGATATGCAGTCAGAGGACCCCAAACGCAAGGCCGAGGCCCAGTATGTGCTGTGGCTCGCCCTGCGCGAGCTGCTGGTGTTGCTGCACCCCATCGTGCCCTTTGTGACCGCCGAAATATGGGCGGCCCTGCCCGTTGCGGCCGGGGCAAAGGCCACCGACATCGCCCGCGAGCTTTACCCTGCGGCGCGGCCCGCCTGCGTGCGGCCTGAAGAGGCCGGCCGCATGGAGCTGATTCAGGGCATCATTGTGGCGGTGCGCACCATCAAGGCCGAGCTTGGCATCAGCCCCAGCCACAAGGTCAGCCTTATGCTGCACCCTGTGAACGCGGCGCAGGCCGCGCTGCTTGAGGCCAACAGCCACTGCATGGCCACGCTGGCGCGGCTTGAAAACCTCACCATCGGCGCTGACGTGCATGCGCCCAAGGCGTCGGCCTCCGCCGTGGTTGAGGGCTGCCAGGTCATCGTGCCGCTCAAGGGCGCTGTGGATCTTAACGGCGAGCTGGCCCGCCTGGACAAGGAAATAGCCAAGCTCGAAAAAGACGTGGTGGGCGTAAACATGAAGCTGAGCAACGAAAGCTTTGTGAGCCGCGCCCCTGCGGATGTGGTGGCCCGCGAGCGCGAACGCGCCGAAAAGCTGCTGGACGCCAAGGAAAAAATGCAGGCCCTGCGCGCACGCTTTGCCGAGGCTCTTACTGAAGAATAACGCCAGTAACCCTTCAGGGGTACTGGTTTGCTGCGCGACGCGGACGACAGGCTGATGTCTGTCGTCCGCGTCGCGGTTCATGTGGCGGGCTATCCCCGCGCAACGTAGTGAGGTTCGTATGAGTGCTGCCGCTGTAGCCTATCTGCAACTGGGCGCCGCCATTCTGGTAGAGGTGGGCGCCACGGCCTTTCTCAAACAGTCGGATGGCATGAGCCGGCTGTTTCCGACCATAGCATCCCTGCTCGGATACGGCGTTTCGTTTTATCTGCTGTCACAGGTGCTCAAGATCGTGCCCATGGGCATATCGTACGGCATCTGGAGCGGCATCGGCATCGTGCTGGTGTCGCTGCTGGGGCTGCTGTTTTTTGGGCAAAAGCTCGACCTTGCCGCCTGCCTTGGCCTTGGTCTCATTGTGCTGGGCGTACTTGTCATACATTTTTTTTCGGGCTCCATGCCGCGTTAAAACGGGGTTAGTCCCTGCTGTTGCGTGCTAACAGGCTGTTATTACGCAATGGTTTTGTGCCATAGGTATATTTTTGCCTGTGTATTCCACAGGGGGATGCCTATTGACAGCCTTTGACAGACACGCTATGTCCTGTTGTTCGAAAAAGCTCTTTTTTGAGCGCAATATCCCACATGGAGGGAAATAATGCCCACGATTAACCAGCTTATCCGCATCGAGCGGAAGGCCGTGGTGAAGCGCAAGAAGACCCCCGCCCTGCAGGCTTGCCCGCAGCGCCGCGGCGTTTGCACCCGCGTTTACACCACCACCCCGAAAAAGCCTAACTCGGCTCTGCGTAAGGTCGCCCGTGTGCGCCTGACCAACGGCATCGAAGTTACGGCTTACATCCCCGGCGAAGGTCACAACCTGCAGGAACACTCCGTGGTGATCATCCGCGGCGGTCGTGTAAAAGACTTGCCCGGTGTCCGTTACCACATCGTGCGCGGTACCCTTGATACGTCCGGCGTGGCCGATCGTCGCAAGAGCCGTTCCAAGTACGGCGCCAAGCGTCCCAAGTAGTTTTTTTTCTTTCGGCGCGCGCCATGCGGCCCGCCTGGCTGCTTCCACCGTGAAGCGCCGGTCGCCGCGGGGTTTGGTGCCGCCGCCAACATGCATGAAGGAGAAACCCCATGCCCCGTAAAGGTCCTATTCCCAAGAGGGAAGTGCTGCCCGATCCGTTGTACGCCAGCCGCCTTGTCACCAAGTTTGTGAACAGGCTCATGTTCGACGGCAAAAAGGGTGCAGCCGAAAAGATTTTCTACAGCTCCCTTGAGACCCTGGCTGAAAAGACGGGCGAAGAACCCATGCGCGCCTTTGAAAAGGCCCTGGACAACGTGAAGCCCCACATGGAAGTCAAGGCCCGCCGCGTAGGCGGCGCCACCTACCAGGTTCCCATGGAAGTGCGCCCGGAACGCCAGGTTTCCCTGTCCATCCGTTGGCTTATCAACTACGCCCGTTCGCGCGGTGAAAAAGGCATGACTGCCAAGCTTTCCGCCGAACTGCTGGATGCTTTCAACGGACGCGGCGGCGCGGTGAAAAAGCGTGAAGACACGCACCGCATGGCCGACGCGAACAAGGCTTTCGCTCATTACCGCTGGTAAGAGGGCCTTCCGCTTTATATCTGAATTCAGCCCGACGCCGCGTCCGCAAGGAAGCGGCGTCGGCTTTGCACCACACCGCATCCGCAGTATGGAGGAAACACCGTGTCCCGCACCGTTGCTGTAAACAAACAGCGCAATATCGGCATTATGGCCCATATTGACGCAGGCAAGACTACCACCACCGAGCGTATTCTTTTTTATACCGGCGTAAACCACAAGATCGGCGAAACGCACGACGGCGCCTCCACCATGGACTGGATGGAGCAGGAACAGGAGCGCGGCATCACCATTACCTCCGCCGCGACCACCTGCTTCTGGAAAGACTGCCGTATCAACATCATCGACACCCCCGGCCACGTTGACTTCACCATCGAAGTCGAACGTTCGCTGCGTGTGCTCGACGGTGCCGTGTGCGTGTTTGACGCCGTTGCCGGTGTCGAGCCCCAGTCTGAAACCGTGTGGCGTCAGGCTGACCGTTACCATGTTCCGCGCATCTGCTTTGTGAACAAGATGGACCGTATCGGCGCCAACTTCTTCCGCTGCGTGAGCATGATTCACGAACGCCTTGGCGCCAAGGCCGTTCCGTTGCAGCTGCCCATCGGCAACGAAGACAAATTTGAAGGCGTGGTGGATCTGGTGCGCGGGCACGCCATCCGTTTTGACAAGAGCTCCAAGGGCGCGGAATTCTCCATCGAAGACGTGCCTGCCGACATGAAGGCTCTCTTCGACGAAAAGCATCACGAAATGCTTGAAGCCGTAGCCGAGGAAGACGAAGCCCTGCTCGAAAAGTACCTGGGCGGCGAGACCCTCACCGAAGAAGAAATCATCACCTGCATCCGCAAGGCCACCATCTCCCGCAACATCGTGCCGGTGCTGCTGGGCTCGGCCTTCCGCAACATGGGCGTGCAGCCCCTGTTGGACGCCGTGGTGGACTACCTGCCTTCTCCGGTGGACATCCCGGCCATGCCCGGCCATCTCGCTGGCAAGCCAGAAGAAATCATCGAATGCCATTGCGACGACAAGGAACCCCTTGCCGGTCTGGTGTTCAAGCTCTTCTCCGACCCCTTCATTGGTCACCTGTCGTTTTTCCGCATTTATTCCGGCTTCCTCGAATCCGGCATGACCGTGTACAATTCCAAAACCGGCAAGCGCGAGCGCATCGGCCGCATCCTCAAGATGCACGCCAACAAGCGTGAAGACGTGAAATGGGCTGGCGCTGGCGACATCGTTGCCCTCGTGGGCCTCAAGAACGCCTCCACCGGCGATACCCTGTGCGACGAAAAGCGCGAAGTCATCCTGGAATCGCTGAACATCCCGGATCCGGTTATCGAAGTGGCCATCGAGCCCAAGACCAAGGCCGACCGCGACGCTCTTTCCGCCGCTCTTAACAAGCTGGCCAAGGAAGACCCGTCCTTCCGCGTGAAGGGCGACGACGAAACCAACCAGACCCTGATCGCCGGTATGGGCGAACTGCATCTGGAAATCATCGTTGACCGCCTCACCCGTGAATTCAACGTGAACGCCAACGTGGGTAAACCCCAGGTTGCCTACCGCGAAACCATCTCCAAGCCTGCCAAGTCGGACCTCAAGTACGCCAAGCAGTCCGGTGGCCGCGGTCAGTACGGTCACGTCGTGATCGAGGTCGAACCCAACCCCGGCAAGGGCTATGAGTTCGTCAACTCCATCACCGGCGGCGTTATCCCCAAGGAATACATCCCCGCAGTCGACAAGGGCATCAACGACGCCCTCAAGGCTGGCGTGCTGGCTGGTTTCCCTGTGGTGGACGTGAAGGTCAACCTGGTTTTCGGTTCGTACCACGAAGTGGACTCCTCCGAACAGGCTTTCTACGTGGCTGGCTCCATGGCGATCAAGGACGGCATGCGCAAGGCCACCCCTGTGCTGCTCGAACCCATCATGGACGTGGAAGTGGTCACCCCTGAAGAATACCTCGGCGACGTCATGGGCGACATGAACGGCCGTCGCGGTCGCGTGCAGAGCATGGAAGCCCGCGCTGGCGGCGCACAGAGCGTGCGCGCTCAGGTGCCGCTTTCCGCCATGTTCGGCTACGCCACCGACCTGCGTTCGCGCACTCAGGGCCGTGCGACCTTCACCATGCAGTTCGACCACTACGAACGCGTGCCCCAGGCCATTGCCGAAGAAATCCAGAAGAGCCGCACATAATTTGTGCTGTGCGGCATAGCCGCTCAAGTGCTTGATACGGCGGGGGAGGAAGCGGCGGTTTCCTCCCTCGCTTTGTTTTACCGCAGGCGCAAAATAGCTGTTGTTGACCGGGCGGGAAAAGTGCATCCTGCCAAAACGGACATGTATTGGGTTTATTGCGCTATGCTTCGGCAATTGCCGATGTTTTTGCGGGCACAGTCAACGATGTTACGGAGAGGGCGATGCAGGACGATCTGCCAAAAGGGTTCAGGGCCGGTGCGGCGGCGGCCAGTTTTAAAAAGCCTGGCCGCGATGACCTTGGCATTATAGTTTCAGACACTACCGCAGTGCTGGCGGGCATGTTTACCCAGAACCTTTTCAAGGCCGCCCCCGTACTGGTGTGCCAGGAGATTCTGGCGACGCGCGGCACTGCCCGCGCTGTGCTTGCCAACTCGGGTCAGGCCAATGCCTGCACCGGCGACGAGGGGCTGGCCAACTGTCGCGCCACTCAGGCCATGGTTTCCGGCCTGACAGGGCTTGAGGCCAACGAAATTTTGCCCCTATCCACAGGCGTTGTGGGCGCGCACCTCAAGATGGATCTGTGGCTTGAGGCTGTGCCCAAACTGGCCAAAAACATCGGTACCCGCGATGCGGAGGGCTTTACCCGCGCCTTTATGACTACCGATGCCTTTCCCAAGTTTTCCATGCGCGAGGTGACGCTTTCGGGCGGCGTGGTGCGCCTGACGGTCATGGCCAAGGGCGCGGGCATGATCTGCCCCAACATGGCCACCATGCTCTGCGTGGCCCTCACCGACGCCAAGGTGGCCCGCGAACCGTGGCAGGCCATGTTTGGCCACGCGGTGGAAAAGACCTTTAACCGCGTGAGCGTTGACGGCGACACCTCCACCAACGACACCATCCTCGGGCTGGCCAACGGCGCTTCTGGCGTGCCCGCCGAAAGCGCGGCCGATCTGGCCCTGCTGGGGGAAGCCCTTACGGGGATTCTCGGTACGGTATCGCATATGCTGGTCATGGACGGCGAGGGAGCCAGCAAGGTCATCCACATCACCGTCACCGGCGCAGCCAGCGACGACGACGCCCGCACCGTGGCCCGCAGCGTGGGGCATTCGCAGCTGGTAAAAACCGCCATCTACGGAGGCGACGCCAACTGGGGCCGCATTGTGACGGCGGTTGGCTACAGCGGCGCAAAGTTTGACCCCGCCAAGGTCAGCATGAAGCTGTGCGGCATAGAGCGCTTCCGCCTGGGCTGCCCTGTCAACGAGGACAAGGAAGACGCCCTTGCAGAGCTGCTCAAGGCCAAGGACGTACAGGTTGAGATTGACCTGGGCGGCGGCACGGGTTTTTACAACTTCCAGGCTTCTGACCTGGGGCACGAATACGTGAGCCTCAATTCCGACTACCGCTCTTAAGCGGCGCGGGCCGCCAAGGCTCGTGACTGCCAAAGGCCCGCAACGCGCAGCAGGTTTGTATGCCTGCCGTAGCGTTGCGGGCCTTTGGCGTATATTTTCTGCGTCGCGTCGCTGACCTCCAGAGCAGGCTTGCCGCAGGCCGGCAAGCACCGCCTAAAAGATAATGACCTGCTTGCCCACCATTGCCTCCGAGGCTTGCCTCAGGTGCGCCTGGCGAACAGTATCAGCGGAGAGACCGTGCAGAGTGTCTGCCAGGGTCGTGCGCAGGGTTCCGGCTTCCACCATGCGGGCCACTGCGTCAAGTATTTCGCCCTGCCGCCCCATGTCCGCAGTCTGAAACAGCGAACGGGCGAACATGAATTCCCAGCAGATGCGGGCGCACTTGGGCTTGAACACTGTGATGTCCAGGGGAACCGCCGGGTCGTCGATAAGGCAAACGCCGCCCTGCGGCGCAATTACTTCGGCCATGGCGGCCCAATGGTCGGCGGCGTGGGTGGTGCAGAATATGGCGTCCACCTGCGGCATGCCGGCCTCCTTGAGTCTGGCGGGGATGTTGTCCCTGCCCACCACGACGGAAGCGCCCAGATCCCTGCACCACTGGGCCGAGCTGGGTCTGCCCGCCGTGGCCGCCACCGTTATGCCTGCCCAGACGGCAAGCTGAATGATCATGGACCCCACGCCGCCCGCGCCGCCAATCAGCAGCAGGCTGCGGCCCCGGTTGGGCCCGGCCTCGGCAATAAAGCCAAGTCGGTCAAATATACCCTCCCATGCCGTAATGCTGGTCAGCGGCATGACCGCCGCCTCGGCATCGCTGAGGTTGGCTGGCGCATTGGCCGCAAGGCGGGCATCCACAAGCTGATACTCGGCATTGCTGCCGTCGCGGGTAAGGTCGCCAGCATAAAAGACGCGTTGCCCCGGGGCAAACTGGTTCACCTGATCGCCAATGGCCGCGACCATACCCACCCCAGCACGCGCCGGTCGCCCGCATCAAGGCGGGAAAAAACCTTGGTGTCCACCGGGTTCATGCCTGCTGCGGCGACTTTTACCAAAATGTCATGGTCCTGTACCTCTGGAATGGGCCGATCCTGATTGCTGAATGCCTGCGGCGCCTCTGGCCCAAAGCCGCCGGTGGCAATAATTGCGTTCATGGGATATCCTCGGGGTATGTGGCTGTTTTGAGTGAAGCCGGGCAGGCAGGGCCTGACAATCCCGCCTGCCGCGGCTCTACCCAGAGAGAGCGACGGATAAGGCCGTTGAGGGTTTGCCGTCGCCGGTAATGAAGTCTGGGTGCCTGTAGGAACTACCGACAGGGCCGACTTCATATCTGCAGGTGCGCCTGGAGCGGTAAAGCGCATGGAATTTTTATGCCCGGCCTAAGTAAAAATATTGATAGCTACCAAAGAAGTAAAATTAATAGTTCTTGTGGTATTGAGTAGCGTTTGTTATCGATTTGACATGAAGCAACAAGATCTGGCCATTGACCTGCTGCGCGCCTTCACCACAGTGGCGGAGACAGGCAGCTTTACCACCGCAGGGGATATCCTGGGCCGTACGCAGTCAGCCATAAGCCAGCAGATTCGCAAGCTTGAAGACATTGTGGGCAAAAATCTTTTTAACCGCACAAGCCGCGCCGTAGTGCTCAGCACCGACGGCGAGCTGCTGCTGGCCCACGCCTACGCCATCATAGCCCGCAATGACGAAGCCCTGCGCCGTCTGACCGCGCCCCCTATCGAAGGCCGCCTGCGGCTGGGCGTAACGGAAGATTTTATTCCACGGCAGCTGCCAGTGTTGCTCTCGCGTTTTGGCAAGACACACCCGCAGGTGCAGCTTGAGCTCATGACGGGGCTTTCAACCATGCTGGTCGAAAAACTCAACGCCGGAGACCTCGACCTTGTCATCGCCAAACGCGACGCCCAGCCCCAGGCGGGGCGGGTGATCTGGCGCGAAAAACTGGTCTGGATAGCCTCGCCGGAGTACAAACCGGACAGCAACGGCACGCTGCCGCTGGTGGCCCTGCCTCCCCCCTGCTCATACCGGCGCGTCATGCTCGACGTGCTGAGGGCGGCGCAGCGCTCATGGCGCATCACATGCACGGCGCACAGCATCATGGGGCTGCAGGCGGCCGTTGTCGGCAATCTGGGCCTGTCGGTGCTCGGGCGTTCGTTTTTAGGACCTGACCTTGTCGAAGCGCCAGCTTCGCTGGGGCTGCCGGACATGCCGGATACCGAAATAGCGGTTTTTGGCGAAGAATCGGCCAGAGTCGAACTGGCCGACTGCCTGGTGACTTTTGTGACAGACGCGCTGGAAGGGCTGACCGTCAACGGGCGACACCTGCCCATGGAAATTGTGGGTCAGATATGCGCGTGCAAGACCTTGCTGTGAGCAACGCTGCGACTGCAAAGCCGCAAAATGGTTCGCCAGACAGCGGGACGTGAAATTTAGGGTTTGGCAGCGGAGGACGCCATGGAAAAAGACTTTTTTGCCCAGCGGTACCTGGAGGACGTTGTTTCGTGCCCTGTCTGCGGAGGGCGGCACAGTCAGGTTGCCTACGAAGCGGGCAAAGGGATACTGGCGCAAAAGTGCGACTGCGGCGCATACTATTGCGACCACCGGCTCAACCCGGATGGGCTGGCCGCCTACTGGACAGACTACCAGAACCGCGAACACAGCGCAGTTGCCGAAGAATGCGCCCTGCGTCAGCGCATGTACGCGGTCGATTACGCCTTTATTGCCCAGTTTTTGCGCCCGGCGTCGCGGGTGCTTGACGTGGGCTGTGCCGACGGGTTGTTTCTGGATATGTTTGCCGCTGCGGGGCATCAGTGCGCCGGAGTGGAGTTCGGCCATGAGGCGGCGCTAAAGGCGGCAAAAAAGTATGACGTCTGGGAGGGGTATTTTCCCGAGCTGGCCATAGACCCCGGCTATGATCTGATCATTTTTCGCGGCGTGCTGCAGTACGTGCAGTCGCCGCGTCGTTTTTTTGGCAAGGCGGCCGAGTTGCTGCGCCCCGGCGGGCATGTCTTTGTAACGGCCCAGCCCAATATGGAGGCCTTTTGCCATCAGGTGTACCGCCGCAAATTTCGTTTTAGTCTCACGCCCTGCGATTGCGTGGGCTACACGCCGCAATCGCTGGTGGCGGAGTTTGCGGCACGCGGCTGTACCACCGTGGGGCAGACGTTTTTTTATGAAGAAACCCCGTACGCTGACCCGGCAAACGACATACAGGCCGTAAGCCGCGCTGTGGAAGCCCAAAAAAGGGGCGAGGAACCTGTGGAGCTTTCTCCGCCGTTTTGGGGCAATATGATGACCATGGTCTTTCGCAAGGGCGAGGCCCGCTGCCAGTAGCAAAAAAAATCCCGGCGTGATGCCGGGATTTTTGCTTGCGAGCGTCAAATTGATTTTAGAGGTTCTCGGCCACCCAGTCCACAATCTGGGTCATGCGCGAAAGCGTATGCTGGTTGGCCCGCTGGCGCTGGCCGATTTCTTCCATGGAGCCGTCAAGGCGGTAAATGCGCCAGTCGCCTTGGGGCAGTACGCCCAGATGCACCGCTTCGTTGACTGCGGCTCTGGCCTCGCCGGGTGAGCAGAACAGGTCAAATTCCTGCACGCCGGGATCGAGGATTACCTCTGAACCGCTGGCAATATCAACAATGTAGTTGCCAGGGGCGTAGGTATACACAAAGGGGCAGGGTTCCACGTGAGCAGCTGGCGCAGGTTCCTGCGCGGGCTGCGTCCGGGTACAGGCCACAAGCGCCAGGCCCAGCAGGGCGGTGCAAATAAGGCGAGCGTCCATTATCAACCTCATGTGCTATGGTTCAGCGCCCGGAAACGGCCATTTCGCGCAGACGGCGGATGCGTTCTTCCAGAGGCGGATGGGTGCTGAAAAGGTTTGCCATGCTGCCGTGGGCGAACATGGGGGCAACAATAAACATCTGTTCCGTGCTGGGGTTGCCCTCCTGCATGGGTATCTGCCCGCTGGCTATGCCCAGCTTGTTCAGCGCGCCAGCAAGGGCCAGCGGCTGGCCGCACAGGGCCGCGCCGGTGTCGTCAGCCAGATACTCGCGCGAGCGCGATATGGCCATCTGGATAAGCCCGGCAGCCATGGGGGCCAGCAGGGCCATGGCGATGGCTGCGATGGGGTTTACGCCGCCTTCTTCGTCCCTGTTGCCCCCGCCAAAAAAGGCCGTGAACTGAAAAATATTGGCCAGCGTCACAATGGCTGAGGCCATGACGCCCGCAATGGTCTGGATGAGAATGTCGCGATTGACGATGTGCCCCACCTCGTGCGCCAGAACGCCGCGCAGCTCTTCGGGCGAGAGCAGACGCATGATGCCTTCGGTAACGGCAACAACGGCGTTTTCGGGGTTGCGCCCCGTGGCAAAGGCGTTGGGCGCTTCTTCGGGTATCACGCAGATGCGCGGCTTGGGTATGCCCGCATTGTGCGCCAGTTCTTCAACAATCTTGTGCAGGTATGGGGCTTCTTCGGGCGCTAGTTCACGGGCCCGGTACATGGAGAGCACTATTTTGTCAGAGTACCAATAGCTGCCCACATTCATGAGCAGGGCGAGCCCAAAGGCGAAGATAACGCCTGTGCGTCCGCCCATCAGGCCACCGAGCATGATTATGATGGCGGAAAGCAGGGCGAGCAGAAGAACAGTCTTGATCTGGCTGGTCATGCATTTTCCTCTCAGGCAAATTTTTGCGGCGGTTCTGTCGCACGCTGCTTGTAATATAAGCACTCTGGCGCTGGTGGCAAGAAGTCCCGCATCAGGGATGGCGTGCCCGCCACCACAGCTGGAACACCAGCAGCGTCCACAGGGGCTTGCGCAGATCGGCCCGGCCGGAGACGTGCTCGTCCATGAGGGCGCGCACCGCCTGATAGTTAAAGATTCCCTGCGCCTTGAGCGTTGATTCGCTCAGCAGGTCTTCCATGAGGGGGCGCATGCGTCCACGCAGCCATTGCGCCACAGGGATCTGAAAACCGCGTTTGTTGCGGTGCAGGATCTCGTCGGGCAGAAGCTCGGAAAAAGCTTTTTTAAGCAACCACTTGCGTTTGAAACCATGCAGCTTTTTGCTTATGGGCAGGCGCGCGGCAAATTCGGCGGCGTCCTTGTCCAGGAAGGGCGCGCGAACCTCCAGACTGTGCAGCATGGAGCAACGGTCAACCTTGACCAGAATGTCGTCGAGCATGAACTGGCGGGCATACACATGAAAAGCCCGAGCCAGCGGCGAGGCTGCGCTTTGCGGCTGCCAGTGCTCGTAATGCTCGCGCGTGGGGGCAAAGAGCTCGTCCGGCGACAAAAAGCCGGGCTGACGGTCCTTGAAGCCCGCATCAAGGACTGATTCCTGCATTTCCGGGGTAAAAGCCGTCAGCATGGTCTGCACGCGCTGCCACGCAGGCGCGTGGGCCGCCCGCAAAAAGGTGGCCACGGCCAGACGCGGATTGATATACCCGGCGGACGACGGCAGCATGCGGGCCAGCGGTTCGATAACGCCCTTGCGCAGGGCGGCCGGGGCGGCGTTGTACCACTGGGCGACCTTAAAGCCGATGTAGTGCTCATAGCCAGCCCACAGCTCGTCCGCGCCGTCGCCGCCCAGGGCCACGGTGACCTTCTCGCGCGTAACGCCCGAAAGCAGCCATGTGGGCGCTACAGAGGCGTCGGCCATGGGCACGTCCATGCGGCTGATGATGCCGGGCAGGGTGTCGGCGCATTCCTCCGCCGACAGCACGCGCTCGTGGTGGTCAGTGCCAAAGGCCCTGGCCACAATGCGGGCGTAGCGAGACTCATCGTAGCTGGCCTCGCTAAAACCGATGGAAAAGGTCTTGATGGGCGTGGAAGACTGCCGGGCCATGAGCCCCGCCACGATGGAAGAATCGATGCCGCCCGAAAGAAAAACGCCCAGCGGCACATCACTGACCATGCGGCGTCGCACGGCGCGGGCCAGCAAAAAGCGCAGCTCCTCGCACAGGTCGTTGTCGCTGCGGCTGTCGGATTCGTCGGGCGTGGGCATGTCCCAGTATCTGGCAATGCGCAGGTTGCCCTCATGGAGCAGCAGCATGTGCGCGGGGGGCAGGCTTTGCACCTCGGCGTAGACGCTGTGCGGCGTGGGAACATATTCGTACGCCAGGTAGCGCATGACCGCCCGGGGATCCAGGCTCAGGCTCAGATGCTTGAGCTGCTCAAGGCCCGTAAGCTCGGAGGCGAAATACAGCCTGCCGTGCTGCACGGTGTAAAAGAAGGGCTTTTTGCCAAAACGGTCGCGGGCGCAGAACAGGCGGCGCTGCTGGTTGTCCCACAGGGCAAAGGCAAACATGCCGTCAAACCGAGCAAGGCAGTCCGGCCCCCAGATGCGATAGCCCTCAAGGATGACCTCGGTGTCAGAGCTGGTCTGAAAATGTCCCCCAAGGGCGGTCAGCTGTTCCTTAAGCTCGGCATAATTGTATATTTCGCCGTTAAAGGTGACGGTCAGCTGCCCGTCGGCGCTGTGCATGGGCTGCCCGCCGCCGGAAAGGTCAATGATGGAAAGCCGCCTGTGTCCAAGACACACCGGGCCGTAGCTCCATTGCCCCTCGCCGTCGGGGCCGCGATGGGCCATGCGGTCTGTCATGGCCTTGACCCATTGCCCGGCCTCAGGCGTGAGAGGTGTGGCATCTATCTGACAAATGCCTGCTATACCGCACATTTTTGCTTCCAGATCGTATAGTGTTTGATAAAAATATCCGCCAGCCGCTGGTTGTTGCGGGTGGGGTCAAACATGTCGGCGGCCAGTTGTTTGCCGTTGTGCGCAAGTCTGTGGGCCAGTGGGGCGTCGTCCGCAAGGCGCTGCAGGGCGTCGGCCAGGGCTGCGGGGTCGTTGGGCGGAACGGCAAGGCCGGTTTTGCCGTCAAGCACCACCTCGGGCAGGGCGTTGACCGTGGTGCTGACAACAGGCAGACCATACGCCAGCGCTTCAATGACAGTGTTGGGGATGCCGTCGCGGCGGCCCGACTCGTGCACCACGCAGGGCGCGGCAAAAATGTCGTGCTCGGCCAGGATGCGCGGCAACTCGTTGTGCGAAATAATGCCCGGCAGCAGCACGCGGTCTTCAAGTTGCAGGCTTTCGCGCAGGCGCAGGATTTCCGCTTCCATGCGCCCCAGGCCCATGACAGCGCCGCCGCCGCCCGCCAGCGTGAGCCTGAAATCAAGCCCCCGGTCGCGCAAAAGTCCGCAGGCCTTGATGAGCACGTCAAAACCCTTGGTAACGTCAAAGCGGCCAAGAGCAAGCAGTCGCACGGGGCGTTCCATGGGGCCCTGCTCTCCGTCATTTGCCGGGGCGGCCGGGGCGGCATCGTCGCCTGGCGGCAGGGGCGGCAGGGTGAGGCTGTTGTAGATAAGCTCCACCTTGCCCAGGGTCTGTCCACCGGCAAACGATTCGATACGTTTTTTGTCGGCCTCGTTATTGGCTCGGACAAAAAAGGCTGCGGTCAGTTTATCGCCAAGATCGGGGTCGGCCGGTTCCAGATTATCGCCCCGGGCGGCAGTGGCATAGGGCAGACCGGCAATCCTGGCGGCTACCCAGGCGGCCGTTGCCGTACCACGGGGCCATGGCGCGTAGATCATGTCTATGCCTGCCTCTTTGAACAGGCGGCCCAGATATACGCCCGCGCAAAAGGCCCACAGGTTTTCCCCCAGGGTTTCCCAGCTGCGCCAGCGGCGAAAAAGCGCCTTGCGAAACAGCCGGCCAGTGCGCAGCGGGTGCAACAGCACCTGCCGAAAGCACTCGCCCAGCACGCGGCCCAGGGCACGAATGCCGTAGGTGTGCGTTTCACCGGCTACGGCGCGCATCTCGTTGGAGCAGTGGCGCAGGTTCGGGCCGTACAGGCTGTAGACGGAAAGCGGCAGCAAGCCCTTGAGGCCTTCTACTTCCCTGAAAATAAAGGGCTGTGTGAACAGTGGATACCACAGCAGAACATAGGCCACATGCGGCAAGCCCGTCTTGAAAGCGGGGCGGGAGGCCTGGGTGCTGGTTTCCGTCATGGTTTTCTCCAAATACGGCGGGCATTCTCAGCAGGTTGCTGGGTATTGCTCCTGTAGCCGTCTCGCTGTGCGAATATAATCAATGTCGCCATGTTGGTTATTGCAAAAAACAGATAGTTACGGGATTGACGGAGTGCATGTCCAGTCGCCCTTGCCCTGCACTATCGGCGAGGTGGGGCCGAGCTCGCGGCGCAGTTCATCCATGGTCACGCAGTGCACGCTATAGAGCCTGTGCAGCCAGTTGAGCCATGCGTCGAGCTTGCCTTTAAAGCGTTCTACCGCCCGGCCGTCGGGCATGTGGGGAGCGCCGCCGGGCATCATCTCTGAGGAATGCCAGGTCAACGACAGCACCTGACCGCCCCGCGCCGCATACAGCCGTGTGATGGCGCACATGGCCCAAAGGGGGTGGTAGACGGGCAGCAGGGCCAGCGCGCCCCAGGTTTTGAGGCTTGCGCGGGCCTTTGCCCCCAGGGGGGCGGGCAGACCGCGCAACAGCCGGGGCAGCGGGGGAACAAGCGGGGTAACTGTAAGCGGAATTTCAAAAATCTTGCTGTGCCCCGCATTGACCCAGTATGGGTTGGCCGGTGCGTCAAAATGGTCCGGGCCCTCTAGGGCCGTTGCGGCGCAGTGCAGAGGGCGCACCGAGGCGTCGCAAAGGATGCCCGCCGCTGCGAGCAGCGGCCAGTGGTTGCGGTGCAGGTCCCACCTGCCCATGCGGAACGAGGTTATGGGCAGGGTTTGAAAAGCCCGGCCAGCCTCCATCAGGGTCGCCAGTTTGGCGGCAAAAAGTTCGTCTGTGAGGGCTGCTGCGGGCACGCTGTCGGCCTTGTCGGGCAGGGCGCTGTCCGCCCCGTCCAGCGTCAGGGGCGGGGTGTTCCAGTGGTGCAGGTGCGCCCCGATTTCCGCGTTGTGCTCGTCGCGCAGCCATGCCAGCGTTGCATGCGAACCTTTGTCGGCCAAAACGCTGTGGGCGCAAAACAGAGTGGGGCGGACGCCCAGGGCGCAAAAGGGGGCAAGGCTCCTGAGGCTTGCGGTGTTGCGCGTGGAAAACCCGCGACGGGCGTAGTGCCCGCCGAAGAGGCCCTCCTCTTCAACATCCAGGCTTACGACCAGATAAAGCGGCTGCCGTGCGCTCATGCGTGACCTTCTGCTCCAGAGCCCAGGGGCGCGTGCGCAGGTGCGTCGGCGACAGCCTCGCTGCCGCCGCGTCCGCCGGTATTGCGCCAGTACCGCAGGCTTTCGTCCACATAAAGGCGCAGCAGGGCGGAGATGTTGTTTTCGTGATCAAACATTTTTTCCACACGGGCGCGTCCGGCCTCGGCCATGCGGCTTGCGTGCTCCCTGTCTTCAACCATGTGGCGCACGGCGTTGGCCAGGGCGCGGGGGTTGCGCTGGGGGGTGAGCAGGCCGGTCTCGCCGTTGATGATAACCTCTGAAATGCCGCAGACATCGGTGGCGATGACAGGCATGCGGTGCGACAGCGCTTCCATGATCACGTTGGGGATGCCGTCGCGGTCTCCGTTGGAGTGCACAACGCTAGGCATGATGAGCATGTCGTGGTCGAGCATGTAGCCGCATATCTGGTCGTGGGGGATAAAGCCGGGCATGTGCACAATATTCTGCAGGCCCATCCTGTCGCGCATGCCCTTGAGCTTGAGCCGCCAGCGACCGTCGCCCACCAGGGTGAGGTTGACGGGGATGTTCTCGCGCTGCAGACGTGCCATGGCCGTGAGCAGATCAGGAAAGCCCTTGGTGCGGGCAAAGCGCCCCACGGCAAGCAGGCGGTAGGGCGGGCGCATGCTGACAGCGCACTGCCCCTTGGGCGTAAAGGTCAGGCTGTTGTAAATGGCGTGTACCTTGTCCTCCTGTCCCGAAGGGCAAAAACTGCGCAGCCAGTTTACGTTGGCGTGGTTGTTGGTGCGGATAAAGAGGGCGTCGGCGGATTTTTCGCGCAGCAGGCCGTCCTGGGGGTAGATGTCGCCCGCGCGGCCGGTAAAGGCAAAGGGAATGCCGGTCAGGCGCGACGCCACCCACGCCGCCGTGGCCGGGCCGTTTGCCCATGGCGAATGGATAAGCTTGATGCCGTCGCGCTCGCACAGCTCGGCCAGCAAAAAGCCGGCCATAAAGCACCAGAGGTTTTCACCCAGGGATTCCATATTGCGCATGCGGTGAAAAAACCCCTTGCGCATGAGGGTCAGGACCTTGAGCGGGGTGCGCCCAAGCGCCCGCAAAAATGCCTGCAGGATGCGCAGCGTGCCCCCCACGCCCATGCGTTCCACCGGGCCGGGAAAGTTGCGCATCTCTTCGCTGCAGCCGCTCAGGCTTTTGCCGTACATGGTGTAGGCGCGGATGGGCAGGCCCCGCGCCATGAGCTGCACGACTTCGCGAAAGATGAATGTTTCGGAGGAAAGGGGAAACCAAAGCAGAACATAGGCAATGGTCGGCAGGTTTTCTGAAACCGGCTGGGATGCGCCTTTGTCTGCATCTGCGCCTGTACAATGCGTCATGGTTTTCTCCGGTGCAAACAAGAGCCGGGCCAAACGGCCCGGCACGGCAGACGAACAGACGCCTACCCTGAAAAAAATGAACAGGCAGGATTTCGCCGCATGGCAGGGCGACAAAGCGGGAGTGTCAACGCCCGCCCTGGCAACAGTTCGACCGCGATTTGGGTCATAAGAATTTACGCGTCTTCGCCCTCGTTGGCGTGCTGGCGCTTGTAGTCGTCCACGATGGCCCAGGCCTTGGGAATTTCTTCTTTCACCGCGTCCAGCGCCTTGCGGATGTGGTCTTCGTTGTGCGCGGCAGAAAGGAAGAAACGCAGGCGGTCCGTGCCTTCCTTGACTGCGGGAAAGGTGATGGGCATCACGTAAATACCGCGCTTGAACAGGGCGTTGGACAAAAAGCCCGCAACCATGGGGTCGCCCACCATGACGGGCACCACGGCATAACCCTGGGCCGCGCCGGTATCAAGACCGATGCTGGCGGCGTATTCAATAAAGAACTGCGAAATCTTTTGCAGCTTATGCACCCGTTCGGGCTCGCGCAGCATTATTTCAAGGGCCTTGTGGCAGGCCACTGCGATGATGGGGGGCATGCCTACGCTGAAAACAAAGCCCGGAGAGCCGTACTTGAGAAACTCGATCAGTTCATGACGTCCGGCGATAAAGCCGCCGCAGCCGCACATGGACTTGGAGAGCGTGCTCATCCACATGTCCACGTCTGTGGGGTCGATGTTGAAGTATTCGTGCGCGCCACGGCCAGTAGCGCCCAGCACGCCCAGCGAGTGGGCTTCGTCCACCAGCAGCATGCAGTCGTAGCGTTTTTTCAGCTCGATGATGCGCGGCAGATCCGGGATGTTGCCGTCCATGCTGAACAGCCCTTCGGTAACGATGACGGCGCGTTTGTGCTCAGCGCGCTTGGCCTTGAGGAGTTCTTCAAGTGCGTCGCAGTCGTTGTGGGCGTACGAGTAGCGCGAAGCGCTCGAAAGGCGCGCGCCCTGCACCAGCGAATTGTGGGCCAGACCGTCGTGAAAAATGGCGTCGCGGTGGCCAAACAAAAAGCCAAGGGTGGATACGTTTGTCGCGTGACCGCTGACATAAACGATGCAGTCTTCCACGCCGTACAGGTCGGCAAGGGCGCGCTCAAGCTCCCTGTGCGGGGGGCGTTCGCCGCCGACCAGACGGCTGGCGCCGGCCGATGTGCCGTAAATGCCGGCCGCCTCGGTGACCGCAGCGGTGATTTCGGGGTGACCGTTGATGTCGAGATAATCGTAGGTGGAAAAGTTGAGATATTCCTTGCCGGAGATGAGCGTGGTGGCCTTGGCCGCACGTTCATGGCAAAGAAACAGAGGATTTTCCATCCCCATCTTGGCTCCCATTTCCACAAGCCGATCAAAGGCGAGCTTGGAACGCGTGCGGTTGAATCCGGAAGCGCTGCTTTCGGCGGCGGCGGGAGTTTGCACCGCCTCTTGACCAGCCTGACAGGAATGGTTGTTCTTCATGCCTCATCCTCGTAAATTTGTCCAAAATAGCCATGCCGGTGGGCCAAGTGGGGGCTGCAATCGGCAGGCGCAACATTGTAAGAAATCAATATAGCCAAAGCAAGAAACTATGGCAAGCAACGATTGCAGCGGCAACAACAGCCAGTTTGCGGGCAGACAGGGTCTCCTTTGTCCTTGTGGCGGCCAGCGTGAACGGCATTGCCGGCTGGACAAGCTGGTAGATATCTACTAACATGATCCGTTACCCATTTGGCTGCAACGCCCCTTTTGCCCTGCCTCGATCCTGTCGGGTTGCAGGGCCTTGGCCCTTTACAGGCATGAAGATATGCGTCAGGACTCCGAAAATCCAGCCCAAGACACCCCACAGGGCGAAATAGCTCTTGATGGCGTGCGTTATGCCAATCTGCACCAGGCAGGCCAGCAGTGGCGCGTTGGTGCGGTCAACCCCGCATGGCGGCAGGAGCTGCTTGCCCTGCCCGCTAATCCTGACGGCAACGACCTTGCCCGGCTGGAAGATCGCGGCCTGTGGATAGCGCCCGTGCGCGCCGGGGGCACGCCGCCGCTGGCGGTTTTGTGCTGCGGCCTTGGGTCTGTATGGCCTGGCATGGGGCGTGAGCTGTACGACAACTTTCCCGCTGCCCGCGCGGCCATGGACCGCCTTGCCTCGGTGGCCGACTGGGACGTGCTGGGCCTCATGGACGAAACGGACGTGGAAAAGGTCAGCCTTACCCGCTGGCAGTCGCCCTACGTCTTCATGCTTGAATACGCCCAGTGGAGCGTGTTGTCTTCGCTGGGGCTCAGCCCTTCGCTGTTTTGCGGCCACAGTCTGGGCGAAATCATCGGCCTCTGTATCTCCGGTATTCTCGCGCCGGAGGAGGCCTGGTATATCATGGACACGCGCGCCGTGCACATGGCCGAAATGGAGGCAAGGGCCACCCGCGAGACGGGCATGATGGCCGTGCATGCCGATGCCGAAGCCATCAGCGAAACATGCGCCGCCTTTCCTGCGCTCTATGTCTCCAACTACAATACGCCGCACCAGTTTATTTTGAGCGGCCCGCGCGAAGTGCTGCAGGAGGCCCGCAAAAGCCTGCGCACACGTCGTATCCCCGCCATTGTGCTTAACGTGAGTCTGGCTTTTCACCATCCCAGCATGCGCGTCCTGCGCGATATTTCGCTACGCCGTCTGAGCGCGCTCGAAACGCACGCGCCCGCAACGCCAATGCTGAGCTGCATTGACGCGCAGTTTTATCCGGGCGACGCCGCATCCACCTGCATGCATATTGCCGATCTGGACGAAAATTCCGTGCGTTGGACGGAATGTGTGCAGACCATGTGGAACCGCGAGGGCATCAGGTATTTTTTCGAGCTTGGGCCGCAGGATACCCTGTGCAGCCTGGTGACCGACAACGAGCCGCAGGCCGTCTGTTTTGCGGCGGGACGCAAAGGGCGCGAGGTCGAAGGCATGCGTCAGGCCTGCGCCCGTCTGTACTCGCTGGGCTATCTGCCGCACGCAGCGGTGAAGAGCCGCGCCGACGCGGCGGCCGACGGCGGCGAATCGCGTCTGCTGGCGTGCATGCCCGCCCCTCATTGCGGGTTGCGCCCCGTTGCGCCGACCAACCTGGCCCAGGCTGACGGCGCGGGAGCACCCGCAGAACCGGCTCTTTCTGCCGCGGCTGAAAGCGTTCCTGCCGAAACCGGGGGCGACACGGCGGCAGCCGCGACTGTCGCGACGGCCTCCTACGCCGAAAGCCTTTCGGTTGTGCTGGAAATTCTGGCTCAGGCCTGCGCCAGACCTGTTGCGGACCTGCGCCCCGAGATGGATTTGCGCTATGATCTGGCGCTGCGTTCCAGCCGCTTTCCCCTGATTGTTCAGGATGTGGAAAAAACGCTGGGCATCAGCGTTAATTTTGAAGATCTGCTGCAGGTCTCGACGGTGGGCGACCTTGCACGGGTGCTCTCCGGCGGGAGTTTTCGCGCGGGGCCCCGCGTGGAAACTGCCGACAAGCCCGACGCGACGGCCAAAAACTGCGCGGAGCCCCTGCGCAGGTACGCGCCCCTTGCGGAGCTGCCCCCTGCGAATGCCGCAGCAGAGGTATGCCTTGAACCTTTGCCGCTTGACCCGTGCGCCAGGGGCGTAAGCCTCAAAAACGGCGATGTGCTGGCGCTCCTCGTGTTTGATAAAAATATTCTGCCCCGTCTGCTGAGCGGGATAGCGCCGCTTGGCTGCGTGCTGGGCGTGCCGCGCGACCTGATTGAGCAGTGCGCTCCCCTGGGCACTGCTGGGGCAAGCCTTGCGCCGCTTGATATTAGCCTGGAGGATTGCGCCGACGCGTCGCTGGCGGTCAGTCAGGTGCGGGCGGCCATTGCCGGTTTGGCGCAAGACTATGGCCGGGTTGACGGGGTGCTTTTTGTGCCGCCTGTACCCGCTGGCATAATGGTTGCCGCACCCGAGAATGCAGGCTGCGCCCCAGCGGCGGACGGCATGGGCGACCTGCTGCAAGCTGCGCTTGAGGCTGCCCAGCCCCATGGGCTGCGGTTTGTCGGCACCTGCTCTGTGCTTGCGCCGCATGCGGAAAACTGCATTTTTGACGCCCCGCTTGACAAAATACTGGCTGCCGCCAGCGCCAGGGGCCTTGCTGTGCGCGGCATACGCATGCTGCATGGCCCGGAACGCGCCAGTCTTGATGAATGGGGCGACATGCTGGCACGCGAGCTTTTATGCGGCACAGCCTCCCATGTGCTCTGGGTGCGCCCCGGCTCCCTGACGGGTCCGGTCGCCTGTAATGAGCCTACAGGGGCAGCGCTTGTGCGCGTATGCCCGGAGCAGTTTCCTCTGGTTTTTCCCGATCCTGTGCCGCCGTACAGGCCCATGGCCACCCTGTTTCAGGGGGGCTGCCATTTTTCGCGCTTTGCCGACAGGGCACTGTCCGTCCACGGCGGGCAGCAGGGCAACAGCCTGGGAGATACGGTACCTACCTTGCCGGTGTGCCGCAGCCTGAAGGCCCTGCTGGAGGGCGCGCGGCAGTGTCTGCCCTGGCTGAAGGTTTCCGGTTTTTGCGACCTGCGCTTTTTTGACGCGCCAAGGCTTGCCCCCGGCGTCACGCGTGAATGCCTGGTTACCACCGAGGCCGAGCCCTGGCTGATGCAGGAAAAAGTTATGACGCGCATGTGCCGCAGCACCCTGGCGGTGCGCGGGTTGACGCCCAACGGGCGGCATACGGCCCTGTACGCGCCGGTAAGCGAAGGCATGGTGTGGCTTGCGGCCCACGCCAGCGATGTGCGCCCCCTGTGGAACGAGGTGCCCCCGGCCGCGGCTGCGAACCATGACGGCGCGGATGTGTCCGGCTATTACCGCAGCATCGGCCTTGGGGCGGACTGGCATCTTGTGGAAAACTTTGCCGTTTTGCCCGAAAATTTATATGCAGCGGCTCTGCGTCTGCCGCAGGCACGCATTGCCCCCGGTCTTGATTCTGAGTATAGTGACGTCATGCTTGTGGTAGAGGGCGTGATGCAGGCCGCACGGCTGGCCATAACCGCTGAATACTCCAAGGATTTTGACGATTCTGCCGCCATGGCTGAGGCCGTTGGCGCATGGCGTCTGCATGCTGTGGGTTTTATCCGTATGGGTGAGGCCCCGGCAAACGGCCCCTTGCATGTGCTCATGCAGCGCTCCTGGTCTGCCAAGCGTCTGCGCCGGTTTGACGCGCAGGTTGTTGACAGTAAGGGTACTGTTTTTTTGACTATTCACCATCTTGAATTTGACCGATGCGTCCAGGCGGGGCTCGCGCCAGCCCAGGTACCGTCGGTATAAACACACAATCTGCTCAGCGTTGCGCCAACGCAAAAACGCAAAGGGTGCCAGATGCTCACTGCGCAAGCAAACCTTACCACACGTTTTTTTCTGCTGCTGATGCTTACGGCGGCCTTGCTGGCCGGGGCCTGCTCCAAAAAGGCCGGGCTCAAGTCGCCTGAACTTCCCGCCAAACACTGGCTTGAAGAAGCTCCCGGCGTGCCGGTGGAAAACAAGAGCAAGCTCGAATCCGCGGTGCCGAACCTGTACGACCCCAAGAAGGTATTTTCCTTTGAGGACTGCGTGTTCCTGACCATCCAGCAGTCGCCGGCCCTGGTCAACAGCGCTGTGGACATCGAGATCAAGCGTCTTGCCCAGACCGATGCCGTATGGAAGTATCTGCCCGAGCCGCATATGCAGTTTACCGTGTCCAACAACCTGACGCGGTACAACATGGACAACAAGGACACCCCCAGCGATTACGGACAGACGCGTTTTCGCGTGGGCTTCTTTGCGGCCTTCCCCAACCCCATGGCGACCTATTTTGAGCATCAGGTGCAGACGGCCATGGTCAATTTGGCCATTTCCACGCACCGCAAGGCCGTTGGCAAGGCTATCAGCAAGATCGGCGAAGCCTACCTGCAGCTGCAGGCCCAGCAAAAAATTGTCGAAGCGCAAAAAGAACTGCTGCCGCTCGGCAAGGAGCTTGTGGATTACTGGCAGAAGGTGGAATCGGTCGATGGCCGCCAGGGCGTGTCTCTCAACCTGGCTATCCAGCACCAGCGCGAACTTGAGCTGCGGCTTGAACAGACCAGGATGAAAGAGATCATGCAGCGCACCAAGCTCAAGATCCTTGCGGGTGTTGAGCCCCAGCAGCGCCTTGAGGTGGACACCAAGAGCGCCGACACGGTTCTGGCCGGTTTTGACGGCCACAGGCTTACCTGGGAGGAGCGCTGGCCCGCTACCGAAGACGAGCTGCTGCTGCGCGGTCAGGTAAAACTGGGCGACTACAATATTATGGTCGCCTGGGCGCAGTACGTGCCCACCATGAGCATCGCCCTCAACAACAACCCGCCGTCTGGTCAGTATCAGCCGACCAGCGGCACTGAAGACACGTTCCTTCATCTGACGTTTGACTTCCCGCTCATCGACTGGGGGCGCAGGTATCGCGGCGTGCAGACCGCCCGCATGAACAAGGCCCAGGCCTTCCATGAGCTGGCCCGCAAGCGCACCGATTATTCCAACCAGTGGCTGCAGAGCGAGCAACGCGTGGCACTGGCCGAAACCGAACTCAAGCTTGCCAAAACCCGGCTGGATACGGCCAGCATGCAGTTCAAGGAAGCGCAGATTTCCTTCCACGAAGGTATCGTGCAGCTGCCCGACATGGCCAACAAACAGGAAGACATGGTGCAGGCGCGCATTGCCTATATCAATGCCGATCTTGATTACAAGCTGGCGCAGCTTGAGTGGATGTCGCTTTCCAACTCGCTGGCGCAGCGGTTCCTTGGGCTTCCGGCCAAGGAGGTTCTGTAATGCCTTTTATGCAAAAAATACTTCCGGCAGGGCTGCGGTGCGGCCTGGCCTTCGCCGTTATCGCCTCTGCGGCTCTGGGCGCCTCCTTTGCAGTGGGCAGCCCGGTGCTGGCGGCTGAAAGTTCCATAGGTGCTGGTGCCACCATTTTGACAGGCAAGGTCGTTACCACGGTAACCCGCGCCGTGCCCGTGCCCTTTAACGCCGTTGTGGACGAAGTGCTGGTCAAACCAGGTGAAGCCATAGACAAGGGCGCGCCCTTGATGCGCTATCACCTGCAGGAAGAAGCCGAGCGGGTGCTGCAGCGCGAGGTGACCACCGGCGCGGCAACGGAAGACCTGAAGGGGCAGGTGCTTGATCTGGAGCGCCGCCTTGCGGAGACCTCTGCCCAGCGCAATAAGGCCCGGCAGCTGGCCGCGTCCGGTCTGGGCTCCGCCCAGGCATCGACCAGGCTTGAAGACGACGTACACTCGCTGCAGCGTCGCATCGACCTTTTGCGGGTGACCATCCAGAAGTCGGAAAAAAACTTCACCGCGCGGCTCGAGGAGCTGAGCGGGTACTTTGGCACCTCCATCAAGGAAGGCGAACGCCTGCCCTCCTCGTTGACGCTGACCTCGCCCATCGACGGGTATGTGCTTTCGCTGGACGCCACGCTCAATCCTGGTTCGCTGCTTGCCGCCGGGACCACGCCTGTCCGTGTGGGTCGGCTTGACCCCGTGCTGATTCAGGTTCCCGTGTACGAGGCGGAAATCAGCGGTATCAAGGCTGGCGACTCTGTCGAAGTGGAAATACCTTCACTCAACGGCAGGAAATTCAGTGGTACGGTAAATGAAATTTCTTGGGTTTCCAACGACATGAGCGTTTCAAACCCCTCGTACTACACTGTTGAGCTCACTGTTCCCAATCCCAATCTTGAACTCAAGCCGGGGTTCAAGGCCGTGGTGCGTTTCAAGGGGAGCAGGTAAGCCCGCTTCATGAAGCTGAAAAGCATCCCCCGCAGACTGGGGTACATTCTGGGTGCGCAGTGGACGCGCGACCTGGCATGGACCGCTTTTACCATCCTTTTGGCCCGTCGCAGCCCGGATATCCTGGGACAGGTGGTCTTGGCGCTCACGTTTGGCTATCTGGTAAAAACCGTTGCCGACGTGGGTCTCAACGATTTTTTGCTCTCCACCTTTGCCCGTCGCGAGGGACGGCCAGTGGCCCTGCTGGGTGAGGTTACCTGGCTCAAGATGATTGTTCTCCTGCTGGCGCTGGGCGTGACCTGGCTCGTGACCGGCTGGCAAAACTACGCGCCGGAGTTGCGGGTGGTTGTCATGTGCATTGCGGCCGGGTTGGGGCTGGACGGGGTAAGTGATTCGTTTTTTGCCTTGTGTCAGGCACGTGGCCGGCAGGATGTGGAGATGCGCATTCGCGTGCCCTCGGCCCTGCTGGGCATTGGCTACGGCATAGCCTGCGTTCTGGCGGGAGCGCCGCCCATTGCCATCGCGCTTTACAAGCCAGTGGAGTCGTTGTTTTGCATCGTCTTTGCCCTGGTGGCCCTCAAGCGAAATCCCCTGGCAGGCGTGGGCGTGGAGGGGATGAAAGATCTGGCCCGGCACATGAAGCACGGCCTGGTCTTTACCTGCATGGCCGGTTGCGCCATGTTCTACAACAAAATTAACGTCATATTTCTCAAGCAGTACGGCGGTAATGCCGACGTGGGCGGCTACGGCGTCGCCTGGGAAACTGTGGAAGGCCTGTCGGTTCTTGTCTCGAGCGCACTGCTGGGCAAGGTTATTTTTCCCCTGCTGGCCAAGCTCTGGCAGCAGGACAAGGGCGCATTCCGCCAGCTGGCGGGGCAGACCGCGCGTTCGCTGTGGGCGGCCTCGCTACCCATCATTTTTCTTATATGTGTAGAAAGCGACCGCTTTCTGCCCTTGGTGTACGGTCCCAACTACCAAAGCGCCGTGACGGCGCAGCGGCTGCTGACCCCCTGCCTGGCTACGGCCTTTCTGCACAATCTGGCTGCCTACGCCATGATCGGCATGCGTCGTCACAAACTGTTGCTGGGATTTTATCTCACGGGCCTCATCTGCAATCTCATCTGCTGTTTTACGCTTATTCCGGCCATGCCGCTTGAGGGCGCGGCCCTGTCCCTGACCATCACCAAGGTCTGGGTTGCCCTGCTCACCGTGGGATATTTTCAGTGGGCAGCACGGCCGATGAATTTCGGTCAGTGGGGGCTCATGCTTGCAACCTGCGCCGTCAGCGTGGGGCTGTGGTGGGGCATTGGGCATGCTGCACCCCGCGAGGTGGCGGAGCTGGCCGGTATTGTTCCGCTGCTGGCGCTGTTTTGGCGCTGGCGGCCACCGCCGCCGTTTGAAAATGCCGCAACCGCCTGACGGTAATTCCACGCCATTGTCGATGAGGCTGCGTCCTTTTGGGCGTAGGCGGCGGGCATCCGCTGCATTTGCCCGAGGCGGCTTGACGGTGTGGTGTCGCAGGCCTATAGGGATACGGTAAAGGCCGGGTAGGCAAAGGTATTCCATGGGCAACAAACATCTGTTACAGCGCAGAACGTTTTTGAAGGTCGTTGCAGGCACTGCCGGGCTGGCTCTGGCGGGGGCAACCCCCGCTGCGGTGGGCAAGGCTGACGTATGGGGCGATGGCGACGACCGCGCCACCATCATTGATGTTGATCTCTGCAACGGCTGCGGGGCGTGCGTTGAGGCATGCCGCGCGCGCAATCTCGCGGGTGTTCCGCAGCCTGTACATCCCTACCCTCGCCCGTATCCCGCCTGGGTGCGCAGCAGCGACTGGTCTGACCGCACAGACGAAGTCTCGCGGCTGACGCCCTACAACTGGCTATTTATCCAGTCGTGCACAATAACGGTCAAGGGCGTGGAGCGGCGCGTATTCTTGCCCCGGCGCTGCCTGCATTGCCTTAACCCGCAGTGCGTCACCCTGTGCTCTACCGGTTCGCTGCGGCAGAGCCACGAGGGCGCGGTGTACATCAACAGCTCCACCTGCCTGGGAGATGGCCCCTGCGACCGCGCCTGCCCCTGGGGCATTCCCCAACGACAGTCGGGCGTGGGGCCGTATCTGAATTTTGCCCCCAACTATGTGGGCAACGGGCAAACCTTCAAGTGCGACTATTGTCGTAGTCTGCTGGCCTCGGGCGAAAACCCCGCCTGCGTGGCGGCGTGCCCGCAGGGAGCCATGCGCACTGGCCCCCGCAACGACATGGTCAAGCTGGCCAAGGATCTTGCGGAACAGCGGGGCGGCGATATTTTTGGGCTTAAGGAAAACGGCGGCACCAACACCATCTATGTATCATCGGTGCTGTTCCGCGACATAGAGGCCAACATGCTCCGACAGGGGCAAGTGGGGGTGGGCATGCCGAGCCTGCGCCCGGCTGGCGCAAGTATGGACAAGGAAAACAGCCTGTTGCGCGCTGTGCTGCTGGCGCCTGCCGCAGGAGCGGCGCTGGCCGGACTGCGCATGTGGCGGGAAAAACAGATGAGGCGCAAACCGTGAAAAAACAGCGAGCGCTTTTTTCGTCATTTTTCAGTATGCTGTGGCTTGCCAGCATGCTCAGCGCCGTGTGGAGCGGTCTGTCGCACCTGCCCCAGCTGGCGCGCTACGGGCTGGTGCAGAGCCTCAGCTCGTCGCCCTCTGTGGCGCACTATTATTCGTCGGCTGCGCTGCTGTTCTTGGGCACCTACGCGCTGACCATCTGGTGGCTGCAGGGGCGTAACGCCTTTTGCCTTACCCGTTGCGGAAGGGTGCGTGTTGTTTTGCTGGTAGGGCTGGCCGTCACTGGCCTGGCGCTCATTGTGCACAACATGCCGGATTATTCCATTTACGACGGCTTGTACCGGACCGTTAAGATGCTGCATCTCGCCTGCGCGCTGGCCTTGTTGCCGCTGTTGATCTATCGGCTGTGCCGACGCTGGACAGGCGGCTATGGCTGGCTGCGGCCACGTGACGCTGCTGACCGCTGCGCGCCGCATCACGCAGGAACGCGCGGTCAGGCCGCCAGATAGGCGCAGTTTTGCAAAATGGGTACGCCAAACCTGTCTGGCCTGCGTACCCTCGCATTTTGCCGGGCCTGTACTCTGTCAGCCTTCCTGCTACTGTCGTGCGGCCTTGAGCTGCCCGCAGGCGGCCTTGATATCCTGCCCTTTGCTTTTGCGCAGGATGGCCGTGATTTTTCGCTTCCAGAGGTACTGCTCGAAGGCCAGCACGTTTTCTTCGGTCGGGGCAGCGTAGGGCGCGCCTTCCGCCGGGTTGTAAACAATAAGGTTCAGCTTGCCGCGCACGTCGTTGACCAGCCGCGCCAGTTCCTTGGCCTGCTCCAGACCGTCGTTGACCCCGCCCAGCAGCAGATATTCAAAGGTAATGTGCTCCCGCGTCTTGAGGGGATATGATTTGAGCGCTGCAAACATCTCGTCCAGGGGCCAGCGCGCCGCCTTGGGCATGATCTGCGAACGCAGCTCCTGCGTCGGCGCGTGCAGCGAAACCGCCAGATAGGCCAGGCCGCTCTCGCCCAGCTCGCGCAGACCCTTTTCTATGCCGCAGGTGGAGACAGTGATGCGCCGGGGTGAGAAATTCAGCCCTTTGGCGTTGTTCAGGCTTTCGAGAGAGCGCATGAGTTCGCGCATGTTCAGCAGCGGTTCGCCCATGCCCATAAAAACAAGATTGCGCAGCATGGGCCATTCGGGCCTGTCGTCGCCCAGGTACTCGCGCGCCACCAGTATCTGGCCGAGAATTTCGGCCATGGTCATGTTGCGTTCAAAGCCCATCTGCCCTGTGGAGCAAAACGTGCAGCTCATGGCGCAGCCCACCTGGGACGACAGGCACTGCGTCCAGCGGCGCACGCCCTCGCGGGAGTCCGAGGGGATGAGGACGCTCTCAACCAGCGCGCCGTCTTCAAGCCGCAGCAAAAACTTTGTTGTGTCGTCCTGGCTTTTTTCAACCGTCACCACTTCGGGCCAGGTGATAACAGCTTTTGCCGTGAGCTTTTCGCGGCAGTCTTTTGAAATGTTGGTCATGGAATCGAAATCGCGAACCATGCGTTGCCACAACCACTGCCATATCTGCATGGCGCGGAATTTGCGTTCGCCCAGTTCGTCCTGGAGCCAGGATTCCAGCTCGGGAAGCGTCAGGTTGAGGAGATTGGTCATATGTGCTGCCGGGTTGGTTAAGTTGTCGAGGGCTGGCTGTCGCGGTCTGGCTGTTGCACTACGATGTTTGTCGCAAGTGGGCAAGAAAATTCCGTACAGGCGGCATCGCGCTGCCAGGGTTGAAAAAGGGCGTTCCTTGCGGGAACGCCCTTGCAGTTTCAGGCAGGCAGACCCCGTTTTAGCCCACGGATTTTCGGGCATAATTGCGCACAAAGGTCACCGCTGATTCCACATCGGTAACTTCGCCCGCAATCTGCGCCTGCAGCAGGGCATCTCGAATGACGCCCACCAGCGGGCCGGGGGACAGCTTGGTCTCGCTCATGATCTCGTTGCCGTTCAACAGCGGCTCAAGCATCTGCTCGGGCGTTTCCGCACGGTCAAGGTACTTCATATTGTGGTTGAACGAGGTCAGAATGCCGTCGCGCGCCTTGAGGTCGGCGCGGGCCATGGCGATAAGGCGGGGGTAGTCGTCCAGGGCCTTGAAGCGGCGGATGCCCCTGTCGGTCATCATAAAGTGGAAGCGCATGTGGTGGCGCACCAGATGGCAGAGCAGGTCTATGTCCTCCTGCGCAAAGTGCAGGCGGCGCAGGATCTTGCGGGTTACCTTGGCGCCAACGCGGTGGTGCTGGTAGTAGGTCCAGATGCCGTCGAAGTATTCACCTGTGTAGAGCTTGCCCACATCGTGAAACAGCATGGCCATGGTGCCAAGCCAGTCGTAGTGGAAGTCTTCTTCGGGGTAGTGCTTCATGCACTCGAGCGTGTGTTCAAACACGTTTTCCGTGTCGCCCTCCTTGTTGCGCATCTGGGTGAGGCACGAGAGGGAGGCCACCTCGGGGATAAGACCCTGAAGAATGTGCGAATCAAAAAGCAGCCGCACAAAGCGGTACATGGATTCGGCTGCAACCTTGCGCCATTCGTCCATGATGTCCGTCGCGGGCACGTAATCAAGCACGCGGCTGGAGGCCCGCACGATGGCAAGCCAGGTGTTCGGCTCGATGGGCAGGTCAAAGTTGGCCGCAAAGCGCAAGGCGCGCACCGCCAGCAGGTAGTTGTGGCGCAGGGTTTCGTCCGGCAGACCCGTAAGCTGTATAGCGCCGGTCATGACGTCTTCAAAACCGTCATAGGCGTCGTTGGACGACTCTGGGCTGCCAAAACCGGTAATGCGCAGCTTGAGCTGTTCTTCGTGCTCCATCCTGTCCATCATGGTCGGCGTAATGCGCAGGAGCGAAAGCTCGGGATGGCCGGCTGCGGCGACTTCCAGGGGATAAAAACAAAAAATAAAGCCGTTTTCTTCCAGTGTGGCCAGCGCCCGCACGCCCTGCAGAGGCACGGCCTTGGGAAACAGCTTGATAAGAGTATCCAGATCCGGCTCGCAGGCGATGTCCACGGTGGGCTGCTTGGCGTTTTCCAGCAGGTGCTCCTGCAAGGGGGCGTTGATAACATGCGCGTCATAGCCATTGCGCAACAGGGTCTTGCTTATGGTTATGGCGTCTTTGAGCGCTTGATGCATCCATGGCTCCTTGCGAAAAATATAACGGGGAATGGCTGATACTATGCCCGCGAGCATGGCTTCGAGTCAAGCTTGAGTGTGAAGAAAAGCCGTTGCGGTCGGGCTGGCCATGCGCGCGGCGTGCCGTGCAAACAGACCGGTGGCGCGCACAAACAAGAAAAACGCCCCCGCGTCGGTGACGCAGGGGCGTTTGATGGTATCCGTCTGACGTTTAGTCGGAGAAGTTGTTCACTTCTTTTTTGACGCCAAGGGCTATGCGCCAGAGCAGAGAGACAACCAGAGCGCCAACGGCGTATACGCCGAGGGCCACGGTAATTTCCTTGCCGGTGGGCATATAGGGGGTGATGGTTTCATACATGTTGGGGGTAAAGCCGCCAACAAGCAGGCCAAGCCCCTTGTCGATCCACGAGGCCGCCACAAGCATGACCAGGGCGACGGGCATGAGCACGGGATGCGTGCGGAGCTGCGGCGGAATGAGAATGGCCAGACAGGCAAAGGCCATGATGACCGCAGCCCACATCCAGTAGCTCACCCACAGCAGATGACCTTCGTGGCCGAAGAACAGCACGTGGATGGGTTCCATGTGGCCGGGGATGTTGCTGTAGAACGCCGTGAACAGCTCCAGCAGGAAGAAGAAGACGTTCACGCACATGGCGTAGACAATGATGGTCGCCAAGGTTTTTACGGCTTCCTTGCCCACGTCAAAGCCGGTGAGGCGGCGCAGCAGCAGCATGAGCAGCATCAGGATGGCGGGACCGGAGCAGAAAGCCGAAGCCAGGAAGCGGCCGGCCATGATGGCGGTCAGCCAGTAATGGCGGCCGGGAATGCCCGCGTACAGGAAGGCGGTAACCGTGTGGATGGAAAAGGCCCACAAAATCGAAAGATAGATGAGGGGCTTGATCCACTTGGGGGGATGCACTTCGTGCCGCTCTGCCTCAAGGGTTACCCAGCCGATGACGATATTCAGGCCAAGGTAGCCGATGAGCACCATCATGTCGTAAAACATGACGGAATTGGGCGTGGGGTGAATCATGACGTTGAGCATGCGCTGGGGCTGCCCAAGGTCGACCACGATGAACAGGGCGCACATGACCACGGCCGCGACGGCCATGAATTCACCAAAGATGATCATGCGCTTGAATTTTTTGTAGTGGTGGAAGTACGTGGGCAGCACCAGCATAACGGCCGAGGCGGCAACGCCGACGAAGTAGGTAAACTGCGAAATGTACAGCCCCCACGAAACATCGCGGTTCATGCCGGTAACAGAAAGACCGTTCTGCAGCTGATCCAGGTACACAATGCCGCAGCCTGCGATCAGGCAGAGCAGAAAGAGCAGCCACAAGTAGTAGGTCTTGGGACCTTCGAGCAATTTTTCAACCATGGCCTGTCCTCCCTATATGAGGTAGTAAACGCCGGGCTGCGTGCCCAGGTTGGGCTTGCGGCGAATACTGTAGTTGGCGGACAAAGCCTGCCGCACCGTTGAATTGGGATCTTCCAGGTCGCCGAAGAGAATCTTGCCGCCAGAGGCTTCAACGCAGGCGGGCAGCTGGCCTACGGCCAGGCGCTCGGCGCAGAAGGTGCATTTTTCGACAACACCGATCATGCGCGTGGGAAACGCCGGATTGGGCACCGGGTTGGCTAGGAACTTGCGCGGATCCTTGAAGTTGAACGAACGCGCGCCAAAGGGACAGCCCGCCATGCAAAAGCGGCAGCCAATGCAGCGGTGGTAGTCCATGGCGACAATGCCGTCTTCCATCTTGTAGGTGGCCTGCGTGGGGCACACGCGCACGCAGGGCGGGTTGGTGCAGTGGTTGCACAGCAGCGGGTAGCTGGCTTCAGCCCGGCGCTTGTCGAGGAAGGCGTTCATTTCATCAGGGAAGGTGTGCTCGAACGAGTCGAGCCAAAACCACTTGATGTTCTGGTCGCCGGGAATGTGCGGCACGTTATGAACCTTGTGGCAGGCTTCGATCAGGGGTTCGTAGTCTTTGGGACCGCTGAACTGACGTGTATCGATAACCATGGCCCAGCGCTTGGCGTGCAGGGCGTTGACGCCTTTTTCATAGCGACCGGGGGCAACCTGGGCCTGAGCAACGCCGGACAGGGCGCCAAGGCCGGCCAATCCGCTGCTCAGGGCACAGGCAGAAAGCCCCGCCACTTTCAGAAAGCTTCTTCTGCTCTTGTTCATTACTTGCTCCCCTGGGGAATAATGTGGCAGGTCCAGCAATAGGGATCGACGCTGTTGGCCACATGGCACTTTTCACAGAAACCTTTGTAGTCGTTATGGCACTTCAAGCAGGTGTTCTGCAGGCTGATGGTCCACTTTTTGCCGTTGGAAGCCACATAGGTGCGGTTTTCATTGCGCAGGGCCTCGTCGCGCCACTCGTTGAGCAGCTGCATGTGCTTGTCGCGCATGAAAGTCACACTCTCCACACACTCCTTTTCATCCTTGGGCAAAACAATGCCGGTGCTGGAATAGTGCTTGCCCAGCATGCTTGCCCAGAACGGGGAGGTGAACAGGATCACAAAGATGATGATCCCAAGAATTACAGCTTTGGCGTTATACATCTATTGGCCCTCCCCCTGCGCCTCGGGCGCGTCATCATCCTCTGCCACGTTGGGCAGGTCTTCCTGGCGCAGGTCCATAGTGCGCTTGCTTTCGCCCTTCATGACAAGGGCATTGCCCACCAGTTCATGCAGGCCGCTCACGGTGACGCCGGGCGCCCAGTAGTTGGCGAGCGGGGGCAGGGTGGCGCGGTCGATGGCGCACACGCAGGCCATGTGGTTGACGCCGTATTTTTCCTGCACATAACGCAGGGCATTGCCGCGCGGCATGCCGGACCGCATGCGCAGTTCCATGATTTCTTCGGTGTTCAGGCCCGAACCAGCACCGCAGCAGAAGGTCTGCTCGCGGATGGTGTTTTCGGGCATTTCAACAAAGTTGTTGCACACGGCGTTGAGCACGTAGCGGGGTTCGTCAAGCAGGCCCATGCCGCGTGCGGGGTTGCACGAGTCGTGGAACGTGGTGATGATATGGTCGTTACGGCTGGGGTCGAGGTTCAGCTTGTTGTGGTTGATCAGGTCAGCGGTGAATTCGGCTATGTGCACCATCTTGGTGGAGGCCGCATTCTGGAACACCGTGCCCGTGTAGGGCGAAACAGGCGTCGTCATGTGCGAGGGCGACGGGCCGTTGTACGTGTCCATGTACTGGTTGATCACGCGCCACATGTGGCCGCATTCGCCGCCCAGAATCCACTTGGAGCCCAGGCGCTCGGCTTCGGCGTACATTTTGGCGTTGAGCTTCTTTGCCATGTTGAAGGTGGTAAAGGAGCCAAAGTTGCCGCCTTCGGACGCGTAGGTCGAAAACGTGTAGTCGAGATCCAGCTCGTGGAAGAGCATCAGATAGCCCATGAAGGTGTAGATGCCGGGGTCGGCAAATACGTCGCCGGAGGGCGTGATGAACAGGATTTCGTGGCCCTTTTCGTTAAAGGGCGTCTTGGGACGGATGCCGGTGATGGTTTCGCAGTCGTCGGCCAGCATTTCCACAATTTCCACAAAGGAGTGGGGCTTGATGCCAAGGTGGTTGCCGGTAAAGCTGCAGTTTTTGACCGGATCCATGATCCAGTGGATGCCAAGACCAACCTCGTGCAGCAGCTCGCGCACGATGGCGGTGATTTCGGCCGTGTCGATGCCGTAGGGGCAAAAGAGCGAGCAGCGGCGGCATTCGGTGCACTGGTAAGCGTAGTAGAAAAGTTCTTTGACTACCTGCTTGTCCCAGCCGCGTGCGCCCACTTTTTTGCCGAGTATCTTGCCCAGCATGGTGTGGTCGCGGCGGTAGAGCGAGCGGAGCAGCTCGGCGCGCAGCACCGGCATGTTCTTGGGGTCGTTGGTGCCCAGGAAAAAGTGGCACTTGTCGGCGCAGGCGCCGCAACGCACGCAGATGTCCATGAACAGCTTGAGCGAGCGGTGCTTTTCAAGGCGCTCTTCAAAGGCGTCGCACAGAATCTGTTCCCAGTTTTCGGGCAGGTTCCAGTCTTCCGCCGCCGGATCCCACTCGTGGGGATTGGGCATGTGCAGAAGTTCCATGGTCTCTTTTTTGGCCGGGTAGCAGAAGCTGCCTGGTGTAAATTCGGGCTTGGTGTCAAGCCAGTCCTGGGCGGGAAAGGCCGGGCGGCTGGACACAAGCATTTGCGGCGTAGGTAATTTTGCCATCGTGGAAACTCCTTACTCGGCGGCCTTTTCGGGTTGCTTTTCCAGCGGCAGCCCGGCTTCGGCCATGGCGTCGCGGTAGGTGTCCTCGTACTCGGCGTAGGTGAAGTACTGCTTGGGCGGATTCCAGGGGTTGATGTGGCGTACACGGCGGGAATTGTTCGCCATGTTGCGCGTGGGGCTAAAGAACACGCCCGGCATGTGCATGAGCTTGGAGAAGGGGAAGTAAATCAGCAGTACGCAGACCAGAGTAAGGTGCGTGAAGAACAGGGCGTTGATGCCAGCGGTTGACACGGGTGCAAAGTGGGTAAGACCCATGATGAAAATCTTGACCTGGGCGATTTCGGTCTTATCGAAATAACGCAGGCAGATGCCGGTACCCACAATGCTGATGAGCAGCCACAGGGGAAAGTAGTCGTTGGCAAGCGAGAGATAGCGCAGACGCTGGTTGAAAACGCGACGAGCCAGCAAGAACAGCAGGGCGGTCAGCACAAGACCGCCGGTCCAGAAGAACCGGGGCGAGCCAAACTGCATGATGCCGTCAATAGTCTCCAAAAAGCGGATACAGGAGGGCACGGGTTCCATAAAAAAGCGGAAGTGCCGGATAAACACCAGCAGGAAGCAGTAGTGGAACAGCAGGGCAAAGACCCACAGCCACTTGGAGGAATAATAAATGGTGCGCGGCCCGTTGCTGACTGGGTCAAATTCCTGCACATCTGCAACCGTGTTACGGAACAGCGACCGGAAGCAGAAAACTTCCAGGAACATGCGCTGCACAACACCCCAAGTTGTGCTGGGACAGTCGAATTTTGCCTGCTTGATGAAGTCAAGCGACTGCTCCTGCCCGCCAGTAGTGGGGATGCAGAAGGGCACGGGCGATTTGGCCCAGTACACCATGCGCCAGACAACACCGGCGATGAACACGACTACTGCCACATAAGGCAACGCCACGCCGAACAGGCCCGCGAGCCCTACGGCCGCTCCCGCCCAGGCGATGGCTCCTATGAGCAGCACCAGCAGTAATGAATTGAACATTCCCTACCTCACTTCCACTAAAGTTGCCTCAAAAGCCCACCACGGGATATTGAGAGATCTCCGGCCCGCATGCTGCAAAGCCCACGGTCAGGCCTTACGGCCTAATGAACGCTGGATGTCAGCGGTCGTCCCCAGAGGGCACGGCCCCGCTTTCCAGTTGTTGCGCCCAGCGCGCCAGTTGGGCGTGCTGGTTGCGTATTTCCGTAATGCGCGACTCAGCCAGAACTTCCCGGTCTTCCATATACATGTCAAAGGCCAGCAAGGTCAGGCTGTCGATGCGCGATTCGGTCTCTAAATAGGCCGCCAGATCGTTCTGGGCCATGAGTTCCGGCAGGACGTGCTCCCGCATGATGGGCTTCATGAGGCTGAACACGGCAAGGCTCTGACTGGGGGAGAATTTTTGCACCGCCCGCAGTTTGACAAAACGGTCCAGAGCCTTGCGGGTCTGGGCCACTTCGACGTTTTCGCCGGTCATCGCATCGTACAAGCCCCCTGCGGCTTCCTTGGTCATGTTGGCCACAGGGTTGCCGAAGGGGTCTTCCTGGGTGCGTAAAAAACCAGTTGTTTCAAATGGATAGGTGTCAAACACGGCACCTGTCCATAGCCGCACCAGTTCGCTTTTGTGTTTGCGAAAAATGTCGATTGCTTTCATTCCATCCCCATGCCTTTTTACTAAGGCTCTCTCATATAAATAGTAAGCGCAAAGGGCGTCAAGCCCCTTTGCGCTTTTTGCGCGCAAGGTTTGTCATTTTTTGCACAAGGCCGCTATGGGCAGCACGGGCTACGGGCAGGGGGTCGTGCCTGAGCACTGACCCGCAACTTGCGGGTCGAGGGGCAAATCCGTACTGCCTGTTGCGGAGGGGGGAGTTTGCGCGGCGGGCAACATTGCCTGCCCTGCCGGTTGTTTTGCGGATTTTTTCAGCATGGAGGGCAGGCCGTGGTATTCAAAAAACGGCACCGTCTGCGAGCCTGCCATAAATACATGGGCCTTGTTGCGCAGCATGCGCAGGCGCAGCAGCAACATGTCGGGGGCGGTGGCCGCCATGGGGGAGGGCGCGGTCACGTCCTGGGCTTTGGCCAGTGCGTCGGCAAGGCTTGAGCCATTGTCCATCAGCCGCTGCATGCGGGCAACCTTGTAAATGTCGCCCTCGCTCTCAGCCAGCGGGTAAAAAGCCACGTCCACATGGCCGGAAAGCAGGGCGATGCCCTCCTGACAGCTGGGGCACGAAGGCGAAAAAAACATGCGTACGGAGGCTTCGTTGCCATTGTCGGTGATGGCCCACACATCTGCCTGTGTGCGCAGGGCCGTGCCTGAGTTGATGATAAACAGCACCCCCCAGAGTATCACCAGCAGCGAGCGGCCTGGCTTGTCGCCGGGCAGGCTTGAGCGGCTGCGGTGGGCGGCCTGCCGAAAGCCCGTGTAGATCATGGCAAAAAAACAGGCCACGATGAGGCAGCTGACGCAGGGGGCGGTAACGGCCATGAGCAGCAAAAGGCAGATATCGCCAAGCAGGGCCAGACCCGCCAGCACAACACCCACCTGGGCCGCGCCCATCAGGGCCGCCGCAGCCAGAGCGGTAAACGTAACGCCGCCAGCCCACCACAGCGAAATGCCCGCAACAGAGGTATCCTGAAAAAGCGCGCAGCCCGATGTTACGCAGAGGTTAACCTCGTTGCCAAAGGCGCTCCAAATGCAAAAAGCCGCTGCCAGAACAGCAATGCTCAAAATACCGGGAAGTAACTGGTGGTCTCGCTTCATGAATTACCTGGGGATGTAAAAAAATCATTGTTTGGCTCAGGTTCGGCCTAGCATCACACAGACGCCATAAATGCCGGGCCATGGCCGTTATTGCATGTAACTCGTTTCAGGTTATAGGCTGTTTTTGCTTTTTCGTAAAGCTTGGTGCGACAAACCAGCGGCCTTGTCCGCACATTGTCTGCGGCGGCCAGACAGGCTCAGGGCGCTTGCCCCGCCCACGCCTGCGCCGCCGGACCTGAAGTTGGCGGCCAATGCCCGCGGTTGCGCGCTCAATATCTCAGACTACGCCTTAAAGAAGGACTAGCGGCGCAAGGTGCGGCAACGCAGGGCGCGGTGTTTTTAGCGCCCCGCCGCGCATACGCGCGGCAGGCGAGGGTAAAACAAAGGGACGCCCTTGCGGGCGTCCCTTTATGTTGTGTCTATGCGGTCAAGCTACATGGTGGAGCCGGAGGCCGCACGCTGCATCTTGATTTCGACCTTTTCGGTCAGGCTGGAATAGTATTCGCGCAGGATGACGAGCACTTCTTCACGGCCGAAGTGATCCGGCACTTCCGCGCCTTCGGACAGCATCTTGCGCAGCTTGGTGCCGGACAGGATGACGCGGTCTTCCTTGCCGTGGGGGCACGTACGCATGCTGGCCATGCCGTCGCACTTTTTGCAGTAGAAGGTCCAGTCGATGTTCAGGGGGTCGCAGAGCAGGCGCTTGCCCTGTTCGGCGGGCACAGGAATCTTGCGGAAGATTTCCTGGGCTTCAAACATGCCGTAGAAGTCGCCCACGCCAGCGTGGTCGCGGCCAACCAGCAGGTGGTTGATGCCGTAGTTCTGGCGGAAGGTGGCGTGCAGCAGGGCTTCGCGGGGACCGGCATAACGCATGTCCAGGGGATAGCCAGCCTGAATGACGAAGTCTTTCACAAAGTACTTTTCAACCAGGGTGTCGATGCACTTTACGCGCACTTCGGCCGGGATGTCGCCGGGCTTCAGGGAGCCCACGAGGGAGTGGATGACCACGCCGTCGCACACTTCAACGCCGATCTTGGCGAGGTATTCGTGCGAGCGGTGCATGGGGTTACGCAGCTGCAGGGCGGCAACCTTCTGCCAGCCGCGTTCGTCCATCTTGGTGCGCAGCTGGGCGGGGGTCATGTACACGCCGGGGAACTTTTCGGGGTACTCGCCCTGCGAAAGAACTTTCACGGGACCAGCGATGTTGAATTCGTTCTGCGCGAGAACCATCTTCACGCCGGGGTGGTCGTTGGGGGCCACTTCCCAGAACTTTTCAGAGTCGGGGCCGGAACCCTTGAAGACCAGTTCGCATTCCCACTTCTTGTCGGCTTCGGTCATTTCATAGACTTCTTCGACCTTCATGGTAGCCATGATTTCGCCTTTGCGAACCAGGGCCACTTCTTCGCCAGCCTTGATGGTCTTGGCGGCGGCAGCGGGAACATCAAGGGTAACCGGAACGGGCCAGAAGGTGCCGTCGGAAAGGGTCATCTTTTCGCAGACGCTCTTCCAGTCAGCCTTTTTCATGAAGCCGTTCAGAGGCGAGAAACCGCCAATGCCCATCATGATCAGGTCGCCCTTGGCGCGGGAAGAAATCTCGATCTGCTTCAGGCCTGCGGCTTTTTTCTTCTCGTCATCCAAGGCCTTACCTTCCAGAAGGCAACAGACCAGACCCTTACCGCCATGAGGAGCTACCAGTTTGGACATTGCGAAATCCTCCGTTTTTTAGTTATGTGGGCATCCTTCCGTGGCCAGCGTCGCCAGTCGGAAGGGCAGCGTTCAATTCGCATCTTGTGAATAATCTAACAAAAAGTCAACCACCTCTTAAAAATTTTCCTGACTGCTTGCCAAAAAAACCAGAGCTACAGCCAGTATTGCGGAAAATTCACACAAAGCTATACGCTGAATCGCGCAAAAAGAGAAGGGGGGCTGACAAGAAAAGTGCGCCTGAATTCAAAAATTCATGTGAAAGTGCGCTTTTTTTCGCAAAGCCTTTTACTAGGCAAGGGGGCGCACATGCGCGGCAGATGCTGCCCAGATGGTTTCGGCGCTTGTGCCGCCATAAAGCAGGAAAAATTTTGCGGCAGGGGAAATTTTTCTCAACCCGGTTGTCCGGGCAATAAAAAAGGGCATGGATGCGGCATCCACGCCCTGAGGTTTATCTGTGCGGTTGCGCGGCAAAGACCGCAAGTGGGCTAAAAGGGAACGTCGTCCATATTGGACGCTTCGGATGGAAAGGCCGGGCCGAGGTCTTCGTCCATGGGCTGGGGCTTGCGGTTGCCCTGGGGGGCGTAGCTGCCCTGTTCACGCCCGCTTTGCGCACCCTGCCCGCCGCGCGGCGCGTTGCCTCGCGGAGCCGCGGCCGCCGCAGGCGCGCCAGGATCGTCCTCGTAGCTGCGGCCGCCGCCGCCAGCATCGCGCGGGGCGTCGCCCTTGCGGTCAAGAAACTGCACGCGCTGGGCCTTGATCTCGGTGGTGTACCTGTCCTGTCCCTGCTGGTCCTGCCATTTGCGGGTCTGCAGGCTGCCCTCCACGTAGATAAGGCTGCCCTTGGCGAGAAAGTTGGCGCAGTTTTCCGCCTGGCGCTGAAACACCGAAACTCTGTGCCATTCAGTGCGGTCAACCTTGTTGCCGTCGCGGTCGGTGTAGGATTCGTCAGTGGCGACGTTCAGGGTGGCAACAGGCGAGCCACTCTGCGTGTACCGCAGTTCGGGGTCGCGGCCCAGACGGCCTATAATCATTACTTTGTTCAGCATGGTGATGCTCCAGGGTCGTATGCGTGTTTCGGGCTCAGGCTACAAATGCCTGTTCGAGCTGATCCAGCACGTCTTCAAGTGTATCGCTCAGTTTGTTGGCTTCGCGCGGTTGCCAGTCGGCCAGGGCTGTCTCGATGTCGGCCTTGATGCGGGCCGCTTCAAGGATGCCGGGCCCGATGGCCGTGCGGCGGGCCTGAGACCAGGGCAAAAACTGCAGACCTTCGTCCAGGGCCCGCACCATTTCAAGCACGCCGTGTTTTTCGTGTTTGATGGGCACACTGAAGGCGAGCTCGGTAAGTTTGGGCCAGAGTTTTTCCAGCAGGTCTTCATTCCAGGTCACGGCGCTCACGCGAATTTGCAGTGCTTTGCCCATAGGTGCTCCGTTTTGGCGGGGGTCGATTTTGTGCGTATGCGCCCAAACCCTGCCCCCGTTTGACAGGCCGGGTCTGAGGCGATGCCTGACGCTGCGCCTAGTCTTTTTCCGTCCATTCGGTCTGCACGCGCATGATCACTTCCTGGATGGCAGGCAGCTGATCCTGCGGGCAGACGCCGATCAGGGGAGCGCTAGCGTCGATGTTTTCATTATACTTGAAGTAGACTGCGTAGATGACGCCCGCCGGGCCGACGTACTGCAGCGGAACCTCGCGCTTCATGCGCGACATGATGAGCAGTTCCATGCCTTCGCGTACGGCCACAGACTGCGAATCGGCAGCGCGTATCTTTTTGTCCACCTCAGGTGTGAAGTAGTACTTGGCCCGTTCAGGCGCAACAAAAAGATGCAGGGCTTTTTGCAGCAGGATGCGTTCAACCTCGGCGCGGGTCAGCATGTGGCGAACCACGGCCAGGGGCGTGCCTGCCTCGACAAACGCGCCCTCAAGCTCGGTGTGCAGCTGGCTGATCTCGCCTTTTTCGTTGGCGCAGATGGCCTTGGGGTTGCGCTCGCGCTCAAGCGTGGCGATGAGCGTGCCCGGTTTTTCCTTCCACTGGCCCTGCGGCCCAACGACCTTGTCGCCCTGTTTTATGCCCGCAAAAGTCACCTTGCCCGTGTGGGGCGTGCTGATGACGATCTCGCGGTAGGGAGAAGCCTTTATCTCGTCCAGCAGTGAAGATATGTTTATCATGCTTGGGTCCGTTAAGCGTTATATATTGGCGACGCTCCGGCGGGCAGGGGGGCTGCCCCTGAGCCTCCGGCGCGGATGGCGACCGGAGTGTTTCCGGCCGCCGCGTCACTCGGAATGTTGTTTCGCAGTCCGCGCGCAGCCTGCCGTTACCTGTAATACAGGTTTCTGCCGCCAATGGTCAGCAGGGCCTGCTTGAGGTTTGCGCGTACTTCCCGCCTGTCCCAGATGCCCTGAATATGCCCGCGCGAAAGGGCGCGGTACGAGCGGTGGTACTTGGGCGGGATGTCCATGCCCGTGGTTTCCTTGATGACGCCCGGTCCGGCAAAACCGATGTTGGACGAGCGCACGGCAAACTGGTAGGGCGAGCAGCCCAAAAAGCTGGCCACGGGACCGGCAAAGGAGTTGGTGTCGTACAGCACCATGTACAGGCCGCCGGATTCAATATAGCGGCGCACGGCCACCGTGCAGCGGGGCATCTGGATAACGCCGTGCGTGCCCTCCTGAATGCGGATGCCCGCCGTGCCGTGCACGTAAGCCAGGAAGGGATAGCGCTTCTTGGCCGCCCGTTGGGCCGCCTCCACAAACTTGTAGCCTTCGGCCGCGCCCACGGAGCCGCCGCGGAAGGTGCCCATAAGCATGGCGACAACCATCTTGGTATTGTCGATGCGGGCTTCAAAGGTCATGCAGCCGCTCTTGGCCCCGGTCTTCTTTTGCGCGTCGAGGATCCGGTCGCTGAAGTTGGGGAAATCAAGGGGGTTGCCCGCTTCGATCTCGCTGTTGAATTCAAAGACGGAGCCGAGGTCAAAGACGTTTTTTACATACCATTCCGGCTCCATGGGAAAATGGTAGCCGCAGTGGCTGCACACGCCCGCAAATTCGGCAAACAGGTCGGGCCCCCACAAATCCAGGCAGCCATATGCGGCGCTGTTGGGGCAGGTAATGGCCCGGTCAACCTTGTAGCGCGGCGAAATGTAGTTCCACCGGCTGCGGCGGCCATCGTCCGACCATGTGGAAAGAGCTGTGAGTTCTTTGGCCTTGCTGTTTTCCGCCTTGGCGCTGGGCAGCTTGCGGGTGAGCTTGTGCCAGGGGGCCAGCAGGCGACCCTTGAACACTTCCCACTCGTTGTCGATTTCTTCCATAAAGGTGCGGATGCGCCTCTGGTGCTTGCGGTAAAAATCGTACTTGAAGCTGACCCACGGCTTGCTGATCCAGTCCCATGTGGCGACGGCCATCTTGGTAAACAGGGGCCGCTTGTCCCGGGCCGCCTGACGCGAGAGCCGCAAAAACTTTTGCTGGCGGCGTTCGCGCAGCCTGTCCTTGGCGGCGGAGCTGAGGCCCCAACGGGTGTACATTTCATCAAGGTTGGCGTCGGGCTTGCGCACGCGGGCCAGCGCCAGCCCCTTGAGGCCGGGCATGGTGCGGGTGGAGATGACCACCTCGTCGGTGGCGCGCAGCACTTCCTGCCGCAGGTTGCGGAAAAAGTCGAAGTGCCAGGGGCGCGCGCCCAGAGGCGGCTCCTGCACCACGCGGTCGATATAGCCAAACTTGAGGTTGTCCTGCGCCGTCATCTTGAGGTTGGTGGCGCAGCTCTCGATAAGCTCGGGCGTGGCGCGCTGACCGCCCTTGATGCGGCCCTCGATGGCTGCGGCGCCCTCGGGCGAAATAACCGAGTAGTAGCCGTGCGACAGCATCAGGCGCTTGTCGGCAAGACCGATGGCCTCGGCGCCGCCCGATCCGCCCTCGGAAATAACGGCGATAACGGGCACGCGCAGGCCTGCCATGCAATAGATGTTGCGGGCGATCTGCTGGGCCGCGCCGGGGTAGTCCTCAATGGGAAACGAGCCGGGCGTAAAAATATAGGTGTGTACTGGTATGCCTTCGGTCTCGGCCACGCGCATGTACTGCTGCGCCTTGGCGTTGCCCCAGGGCTTGACCGAGCCGCCGTTGCGGAATTCCGCCCCGTGGCCCTTTTCCTGCCCGATGACCATCACCGACTGCGTGTAGGTTTTTTTGCCCCGGCGGCGGGTGATGACCGCGCGGGCAATAAGCATGCTGGGGTCGAGGCTGTGCTCGTCCTGTCCGCCCACTTCGGTAAAGTTGTCGTAGACGTTTTCGAGAATATCGCGCAGGCAGATGCGCTGCGAGTGGCGCACAATGCGCACCTTGTCCATGGGCGTGATGCTGCCCTCAAGCCGCCGTTCCACGTAGTTGAAGAGGTCTTCAACCGTGGCCAGCTCGGCATAGGGGTCCTCCACCGTGCCCGAACGTACGCGGGCGGTGAAGGCGGCAAGCTTTTCTTCAAGCAGGTCGGCGTTGTCCTTGTGCTTGCCAGCGAATATGTCCACCAGATAGGTCAGCCTGTCGCGCAGGCTCTGGATGCGTTTTTCGATGTTGTTGTCCATAGTATATTGGGGCCAGCTAGACTGGTTTTTTTAGGTAGGCGAAATCCCCGAAGTTCAGGGCGGCCAATGGGTTGTCTGCCGGCAACCGTCCCCTGCGCGGGCGCGGACGCGCCGCCCTCGTCGCAACGCGTCGGTCTGCGACGGGTGCGCTCGCCTGCGGCGGCAAGTGGGTGGACGATGCCTTGTTCATGGGCTGGTTCCCTGTCAGAAACGCAGGATGCGTTCTGTGTTGGCCGCAAGGAAGTTGACGTTGGACTTCAGTTCCTCGCCGGAGGCGTTGTGCCCTTCGAGCCGCAGATCACGCAAAAATTCAAGGCCGCGCGCCTTGGCCTCCTCAAGGTCTTTGCCCCAGATGATGGCAAGCGCCAGGTTGGGGTCAAATTCCGTAGGGATTTCATACGGCTCGGTGGTGGGAACATGGGTGAGCATGGTCAGCCATGGCTGTTCTTTCCAGCCAAAACGCTCGATGCGCCCCACCCAGGGGGTGAAGTTGTTGTCGGGGTCTTCGGCGATGAGGCGGTATTCTATGCCCAGCCCCTCAAAGGTAATGTCCGCCTGCCCGTAGCCCAGCGGCTCGCCAAGGCCGATGCGTATCTGCTCGGCGATCAGGTCCACGTCGCCTTGGCCGCCCACCCGCGAGATGCGCGCCGAAACGCCGTTCTCGACCTGGATGCGCGTGTTCACCTCCATAAGGAAGGGTTCGCCCTTGCGGGTGACAATCCACTCCCATGTGCCCACGTTGTCATAGCCCACCTTGCGGGCCATGGTCAGGGAGTAGTCCACAATGTCGCGCAGCACCTTGCCCGCGTCAAAGGTGTACTTGAGTTCGTCGGGCGCAAAACCGGGCGCGATCTCGATGCGTTTTTGACGGCCGGTGGACTGTATGGAGCAGTTGCGCGTGCCAAAGTGCACGGGGTTCTGCCCTGAACGGTCGGAAACCACCTGTACTTCAAGGTGGTTAAAGTCGATGATGCGCTGCTCGATGAGCACGCCTTCGTCCTTGAACTGGCGCAGGGCGTAGCTGCGTATGCGGCGGTAGACCGAGCGGAACTGGTCCGGGTCGTACACTTCCTCAATGCCCATGCCGCCGCCGCCCGCCGATGCCTTGACCAGCACCAGGGGGCGCTTGATGCCCTGCTGGTCCTGAAATTCAAACACGCTCTTGGCGATGCGCTCGGCTTCCATCTCATCATAGATGGGGCGGTCCGAGCCGGGCACGGTGGGCACGCCCAGGCTGCGGGCCAGACGCTTGGTGTTGATTTTGTCGCCCAGCTCGCGGATGATTTTCCACGAGGGGCCGATAAAGATGAGTTTCCGGTCGCGTTTGGTCACGCGGCGTGCAAAACGAAAATCCTCGGCAAAAAAGCCGTAGCCGGGATGCACGGCGGTGCAGCCCGCCTCATCGGCCACAGCCATGAGTTCGTTGGCGTCGTGGTACGACGAAACGCGAAAAAGGCTTTTTTCTCCGCCTTGTTCGCGCGCCAGACGCACATGGCCCGAGGCCGCGTCTTCAGCTGTAAAAATGGCGGCAAAGGCCACTCCCAGCTTGCGGCAGGCGCGCATGATGCGCATGGCGATTTCGCCACGGTTGGCCACCAGAATTTTGTGCTTTTGCAGGGGAATGCTTTCCTGAGCTTTGTCCAAGCCTGTCTCCCTATTAACTTGCTCTTTTTTGTGTTGGTTTATGTCCGGCCCGGCCCCGGGTGCCTGTGGGGGCGGGCGGCGTATCCGAAGTTTGGATTTGCATCGCGGGATGTTACGGTTATGGGTCGCAGCCCGTTACCCCCTTGTGGGGGGACGATTGGCGGGCTATACAGACATTGCATCCGCACCTCATACCCGCTTTTGGCGCGAAAATCCACTCGCGCAGAGGCGGCCCCGCACAAAAAGCCGCGCAGCGGCAAAGGAACGCGCGGCGCGGATTGCGGCCTGTCTGCAGACCACTGAGCTGATTTCAGGAGACGATTTTATGCAAAATTTTCAGGATGTCCAGCGTGCCGCCGCAGCCCTGCGCGAGGCCATTCAGGCTTCCCATGGCGCATCTTCATTGCCTTTGGGAGCACGCAGACTCGACAACAACGCCTCTCCTGAAGCCGACGCGCCCATCGGCATCGTGCTGGGCACGGGGCTTTCATGCATGGTCGAGCGGCTGCAGGACCGCCTGGTCGTGCCGTATGCCGACCTGCCGGGCTTTCCCGCTTCAAGCGTCGAGGGGCACGCCGGAGCCTTTGTGTGGGGGCGGTTTCCCGGGGCCTGCGACGAGGATGACTGCGTGGGCCGCTACGCGCTTATCCAGCAGGGCCGGTGCCACCTGTACGAGGGGCGCACGCCCGCCGAGGTGTGCATGGGCGTGCGGGTCATGGCGCTTCTGGGCGTTAAAACCCTCGTCATCACCAACGCCGCAGGCGGGCTCAACCCCCAGTTTGACGCGGGTGGCATCATGTGCATGAGCGACATTATCAACCATACCGGGCATTCGCCGCTGACGGGCGTGAATGTTGACGACTGGGGGCCGCGCTTCCCCGACATGTGTGCCCCGCTGGACGCGGACCTGCGCGCTCTGGCGCTTGAGACCGCCGCCAAGATGGGCCTGCGCCTTGAGCGCGGCGTGTACATAGGCGTGCACGGGCCGGAGATGGAAACCCCGGCGGAGACCCGCATGTACCGACAGTGGGGGGCCGATGCCGTGGGCATGAGCACCGTGCTCGAAATCATCGCCGCGCGTCATATGGGCATGCGGGTGCTGGGCCTTTCGTGTTTGACCAATAAAAATTTGCCTGACTGCATGACCCCGGCTCCCTTGGAAGAAATTTTGGCAATGGCCGCAGTAACAGGCAAAAATCTGGGGCGGCTCATCAGGGCCATGGTGACAAAACTCTGAAAAATGCGTAAAAGCGCGGCCCGGACATCATTAAAAAAAAGCAATACCGACTGCCGGTTTGTCCCCCTGCCTGCGTCGGCCTCATCCCGACGCTGATCTGCCGCAGCTTTGCTGCCAGTCGGAATCTCCCCTGGCGGGGAACAAAACCGCACTACCCAGTGTTTTTTAAGGGCAAAAAGCCATGCAACACAATGAATCCCTCCGCAACGTAGCCATCATCGCCCACGTCGACCACGGCAAGACCACCCTTGTTGATGGCTTGTTCAAGCAGGGCGGCGTGTTTCGCGCCGACCAGCAGGTTGACGACCGCGTCATGGACAAGATGGATCTGGAACGCGAGCGCGGCATCACCATTGCGGCCAAAAACTGCGCCGTCAACTGGAACGGAGTGAAGATCAATATCATCGACACCCCCGGCCACGCCGACTTTGGCGGTGAAGTGGAGCGCTCGCTCTCCATGGCTACCGGCGCCATTCTGCTGGTGGACGCCTCCGAAGGCCCGTTGCCGCAGACGCGTTTTGTTCTGCGCAAAACCCTTGAGGCAGGCCTGCCCGTGGTTGTGGTCATCAACAAGATTGACCGCAAGGACGCGCGCCCCCAGGAAGTGCTCAACGAAATTTACGACCTGTTCATCGACCTCGACGCCAACGAGCACCAGCTTGAGTTCCCCGTGCTCTACGCCATTGGCCGCGCCGGTGTGGCCATGAACAACCTGGATGACGAACAGAAGGACCTTTCGCCCCTTTTTGACGCCATTGTTAAGTATATTCCCGGCCCCAGCTACGACCCGGACGAACCCTTCCAGATGCTGGTGGCAGACCTTGACTACTCCGATTATCTGGGCCGCCTGGCCGTGGGCCGCATCATGCACGGCACCGTTTACTCCAAGGAGGCCCTGGCCTGCATCGGCGAGGACGGTCAGCCCAAGCCCCTGCGCGCCACCAAGCTTCAGGTGTATGATGGATTGCAGGTGGTGGAAGTGGAAAAGGCCGTGCCCGGCGACATCGTGGTTCTGGCCGGTATTGAAGACGTCACCATCGGCGACACCATCTGCACCCGCGACAACCCGCGCGCCATGCCGCGCATCCGCGTGGACGAACCCACCGTGTCCATGCGCTTTGGCATCAACACCTCGCCCCTTGCCGGGCGCGAGGGCAAGATTGTGCAGAGCCGAGCCATCTATGATCGCCTGGTCAAGGAAACCCTGCGCAACGTGGCCGTGCGCGTAGAAAACACCAACGACCGCGACGCCTTTCTCGTCAAGGGCCGTGGTGAATTTCAGATGGCCATTCTTATTGAAACCATGCGCCGTGAAGGCTTTGAGCTTTCTGTGGGCCGCCCCGAAGTCATCCTCAGGAAGGACGAAAACGGCAAGGTCATCGAACCCATCGAGCGCCTGTACGTGGACTGCGACGAAGTGTTCATGGGCGTGGTGACCGACAAGCTGGCCCAGCGCAAGGGCCGCATGCTCAACTGCGTCAACAACGGCACGGGCCGCGTGCGCCTTGAATTCAGCGTGCCTTCGCGCGGCCTGATCGGCTACCGCGACGAGTTTCTCACCGATACCAAGGGTACCGGCATCATGAACTCCTACGTCGAAGGCTACGAGGAATGGCGCGGCGACTTCCCCACCCGCTATACCGGCTCCATCGTGGCCGACCGAGCCGGCGCCGGCGTGGCGTATGCCCTGTTCAACCTTGAGCCGCGCGGCGTGCTCTTTGTGGAGCCCGGCGACCCGGTGTACGAAGGCATGATCGTGGGCGAGCACAACCGCGACAACGACATCGACGTCAACGCCACCAAGGAAAAGAAGCTCACCAACCTGCGCGCTTCGGGCAAGGATGAAAACGTCACCCTTACTCCGGTTAAAAAGATGACCCTTGAGCACGCCCTGCACTTTGTGCGCGAGGACGAACTGGTGGAAGTGACCCCGCTTTCCATCCGTCTGCGCAAGGTCGAGCTCTCGGCCATGAAGCGCTACCAGATCGCGGGCAAGCGCAAGACCAGCTAGATTGCACGGCAGACCGTACGCACTGCGCGTCTGCACCCCATATTGGTTTGACAAAGCCGCCGGACATTGCCCGGCGGCTTTGTTGTTGTATGCCGCACAGTGGGCCGCGCGTGCAGCCAACAAACCGTATTTTTTTTATTTTATCTATGTTGACTGACAGGTTGCAACCTGCGCTGCATGCGCCCAGCTCATATATAATGGGTGTTCTCTACTATTTTTGTAACTATGCAATATTATATTGTTTGAGTATTCAAATTCGCATGCTTGCAAAATATAAATTTACTATCATGTATCGGTTCGCTGAAAAAAGTTGCACTTATTTGCGTATTATTTTTAATAAGACATCTCCGGTATAGCTCTTAAAAACACATATAATAAAAAAATAAAGTATTATTGACTTTTTATTATTTTTTTTACAGGCTCGTCATCCCCCCAGACTTGGTAGTTGGTACACTAGTGTAATCTGTAATTGATTATCAACAGCTCTTTTCTGAGCAGCGTTGCGGCGCCAAGATATGCTTGAGAGAGGTGATTGTGCGCGACCACGATGCGTCCGGAAGAGAAGCCGCCGGGCAGCTGATTCCTTTTATGCCCGACATCAGGCGCTGCCACACGGTTTTTGCGCAGCTGGAGCGGCAGTGGACATGGATAGCCCTGACGGGAAAAATCAACTGCAATGCCATTGCCGCCACCCTGTTTGATTTCATCTTTAAAACCCGCGACACCTTTGGCCTGCTGCGTCAGGACATGACAACCATGCTGGCGGAAAAGCTGCTTGAAAAAGCCGTGCGCGAAATGTCGCCCGTGGCTCAGGTGGTCATGGACATCATCAAGCGCAATCTGTACGAGCGCACGGCTGATGTAAGCTTTTTGGCCACAGACGGCGAAATTGCGGGCTTTCTGCAGGGCAGGTCCTGCGATGTGGCCGGGCTGCGTAACCGGCTGGCCGCCTATCGCGCCAAGTACAGCGTTTACCGGGATATCCTGGTGCTGGACACGCAGGGCACGGTACGCGTGCAGCTTGACGCCGGCAGGCCAGTGCGCGCGTCTGTCGATCCGCTTGTCAGGCAAACGCTGTGCGCGCAGGGCTTTGTGGAAACCTTCCGTCCCACCGACCTGTCGCCAGATGGCCGGGCGGCGCTGGTGTATTCGCACGTTATCCGTGCGGAGGGCGCGGCCGAACCGCTGGGCCTGCTGTGCCTTGTCTTTGATATGGACGGCGAGGTGGCCGACCTGTTTGCGGGCATGGCCCGCTTTGCGCGGGATATGGTCATTCTGCTGCTGGACGACAGGGGCGAGGCCTTTGCCAGCAGCGATGCCCGGCAGGCCCCGGCGGGGCGCTCGTATGCCCCCACCCCTGCGGACAGCTTTGCCGTCAGCTCAACGGGCCGCAACACCACGCTGGCGGTATCGCGCCCGTCCGACGGCTATCAGGGCTACGAGGGGCAGGCCTGGCAAAGCCATGTGCTGCGCCCCGCGCAACGGGCTTTTGCCAGCAGGATCACTGAAGGGCTGGACGTTGCCCTGGTGCGGCGCGAGGCCGGGTTTTCGGCCCATCTGACCAATATTGAGGAGCAGGCCAGCGATGTCATGGGCGACCTGACGCTGGCCGCGCTCAACGGGCAGATCATGGCCGCCCGTCAAAGCGGCAATGCGCGCGATGACGAGCGCAAGGCTGCCCAGGCCCTGCCGCCCATTCTGGATGCGGTACGAAAAATGGGCATCGAGATGGAGCGTGAGTTCCACTACTTTACCGATGGTCTGCTAAAAACCGTCACGGCCTCACGTCTCAACGACGCCTCGTTTCTGGCCTCCATTACGGTGGAAATAATGGACCGCAATCTGTACGAGCGGGCCAACGACTGCCGCTGGTGGGCGCTCACGCCCGACTTCCGGCGCATCTTGTCCCAGACTCAGGTTGACAAAACCGGTCTGGCCCGGCTTGAGAACATACTGGAATACATCAACAGCTACTACACGGTGTATTCCAATCTTTTTCTCTACGACGCCCACGGCGTGGTAGTGGCCTGCTCGCAGGCTGCGGAACGGGGCCTCTACGGCCAGCAGGTAAATGAGGAATACGTGCGGCGCACGCTGGCGCTCAAGGATTCGGACGACTTTGCCGTGTCGCCCTTTCGCGCTACCGATCTGTACCGTCCCAGGGGCGGGGCGCAGGCAACCTATGTGTACAGCGCGCCCGTGTTTGCGCCAGAAGGCGGGCAGGCCGTGGGCGGCATAGGCATTGTTTTTGATTCGTTGCCGCAGTTTGCCGACATGCTGGGCGACACCCTGCCCAGGGACAGCAATGGCAATGTGGTTGCCGGGGCGGCGGGCTTTTTTGCCGAAGCGGGGGGAACCCTGGTGGCAGCTAGCGAGGATCACCTGCACCCAGGCGAAACGTGCCCGCTGCAGCCGCAATGGCAGGCTCTCGGGCAAGGCGAATGCCACTCGCAGCTCGAATCGGTCGACGGCGTGCTGTACGCCGTGGGCTGCGCCCGTTCGAGGGGCTATCGCGAGTACAAGCGCGATGGCCGTTACTGCAACGATGTGCTGTGCGTAATGCGTCTGCCCATTTAAATAAAGTACGTTTTTTGATCAGGGCTGCGACAAGGCCCGTTTTTGCTCCGGCGCGTCCACAGGACTGCGTGCCAGGGTAAAAACGGGCCTGCTTTGTACGTAGCAAAGGCTGACAGCTAGACCACGTGCCTCAGGTTGGCCCTGCAGGTGATGGTGGGGCCGTCCATGGAGCTCATGGCATCCAGCAGCAGGGCGCGGTATGTTCCTGTGCCGCCGCCCACAGCGCCCATGTTTTCGGCAGCCACCTCGCCCGCGACGCCCATGGCGCATACCGCGCACAGGCTGGCCTGGGGCAGCTCTGTCGGGGCCGCGCCCACGCAACAGCCCACAATGGCGGCGGTCATGCAGCCAGTGCCTGTAACGCGCGTCATGAGGGGGTCGCCGTTGCTGACGGCCCACGCTCCCTTGGTGTGCGCCACTATGTCGATGCGCCCGCTCACAACGACAACAGCTCCCGTTGCCGCGCTCAGGGACGAAGCCATGCGTGCCGCTTCAGAAATATTTCCTTCGGACACCATAACGCCTTCATCCGAATCCACGCCGCGAGCAGTGGCCTTTTCTCCAGCCAGAAAGCGGATCTCCGAGCTGTTGCCCTTGATGACGGCAAAGCGCACATCCTGCAGCAGTCTGCGCAGGGTGTCGTTGCGCAAGTCGGACGCTCCAGCGCCCACGGGGTCGAGCACGACGGGGATGTTCAGGGCATTGGCCCGCTTGCCGGCCGCCAGCATGGAGGCGACGGTGCGCTCGTTGAGCGTGCCGATGTTGATGACCAGGGCCGAGCTCAGGGCCACGATCTGCTCAACTTCCGCCGCGTCGTCCGCCATGATGGGCGAGCCGCCCGCTGCCAGAATAATGTTGGCGCAGTCATTGACCGTTACATAGTTTGTAATGCTGTGCACCACAGGGCCCTTGCGGCGCACCATGTCCAGAATTTCGCCAAAACATTCCATGCCCAGCCTCCCCCGGCACTGCCGGAAGCAAGATGTATGTGCTGCGTTGGGGTAATTACCCTTTGCGTGTGTGTCCCGCCCCGCCTACGGTTTGATGTAGGCAAAGCCCTCGCGCTGCAGACGGACAATTTCCACCAGACCGGCGGGCACAACATCGCATCCGGGCCAGAGATCGGCGTGGCCGATGTGGTTGTCGGCAAGCGCGTTGGCGCAAAGCAGTATGCGCAGCCCCTGATCCTGCAGCGGGGCGGCAATGGCGCGGAACTCCTCGTTGCTTTTGACAAACTGGGTCACGGCCGGGCCATTGGCCACTACCACCAGCTGAAAGCGTTCTTCGGGCAAGGCCTTGATATAGTTGGCCGCATTACGAAGAACAAGGCGCAGGGTGGCGGGGTCCTTGCTGTCCATGTGCAGGCAGAGATCGTAATTCATATTATTTCCCTGTGGTTATTCGTTGTACAGGCTATTACGTCTGTTGTCTCAATCCTAGCGGAGCGGCATTTTTTTGCAAGCGGCAGTTGCGAATGGTTCTTGATTCATGCAGCCAGCCAACGTATGGTGAACCATGATGTCTATCCACAGCGCAACCACGGCGTTAAGGCCCTTTTGCCTTGCGGTGCTGCAGCTGCTTGCGGCTCTGGCCCTGCTTGCGTGCGCTGGCGGCTGCGGCCTGCTGGCCCGCGCTCCGGCGGAAGAACCCGCGCAGGCCTCAGCCGGTCTTGAGGGCGAGTGGCAGGGCAAACCGGTGCCCTACAAGGTGCGCATACGGGTGCATGACGGCCCGGAGGCGCTGGCCGGGCAGATGAAGGCCGCAAGCCAGCTGGTGCAGCTGACCAGGGAACCGCCCGACAGCCTGCTGGCGCTCGAAAGGCGTGCCCGCGCCGATACGGCCAGTGCCGCAAGCCTGCTGCATTCGCAGGGGTATTACGACGGCACGGCTTCGTTTGAAATGGACAGGGATGCCGAGCCCGTGGCTGTCGTGCTTACGCTCTCGCCAGGCAGGCGCTATAATCTGGGCCGGGCTGACGTGTACTACGACCCCGCGCCCGTTGTCCCGCAATTTTTTCGCAACCGTCAGCGCGAGGTAGGTTTTTGGGGGCTGGAGACAGAACCCGTGCCGCCGCCGTCGTTTCCATCTGTGCTGCCGGGCGCAGCCATCGGCAAGCCCGCAGTGGCCGATGATCTGCTGGCGGCGGTAAACGCCCTGCCCGAGGCCTTGCGGCGGCAGGGGTACCCTCTGGCCGCAGTGGCCGATACAAACTACACGCTTGACCGCGAGGGCGGCAGGCTTAATGCCGATATTCTGGTACGCCCCGGCCCGCCGGCGCTCATGGGGCGCATTGAGGTACGCGGGGCCAGTGAGGTAAGCGCCGAATACGTGCGGCGTCTGGCCCCCTGGAATACGGGCGAGGAACCCTGGAACGCCGACATGGTGGAGGATTACGCCAACACGCTGCGCTCCCTTGGCCTGTTCCGCACGGTGGCGGCCAAACCTCTTGAAGACCAGCTGGCCGCAGGCGCGGGCCGGGACGGCGCGGCGGTGCTGCCGCTGGAAGTGACCGTGGCCGAAGCCCCCTTTCGCTCCGTGGGGGCCAGCGCCCGTTACGACACCGATACTGGCCTTGGCGTGGAAGGCATGTGGGAACACCGCAATCTTTTTGGCAACGGCGAAAAGCTCACGCTCACCGCGCCTGTGGCCACGGAAACCCAGGGTCTCAAGGCGGCCTTTGAAAAACCGGCCTTTTTGGCCCGTGAACAAAAGCTGCTCGCGAGCGGCTCTACCCTGCACGAGCATACCAGCGCCTACGAAAAAATGGCGGGCAGCGGCAGCGGCGACGTGGAGCGGCGGCTTTCGCGCCAGTGGTGGGGCAGCGCCGGGCTTGGGGGAGAAAGCGGCTCCATCAAGGACAACGAGCAGGATTCCAAGGGTTATGGTTTTTTTGGCCCCAGAGTGGGCCTGCGGCGCGACACGCGCAACAACGTGCTCAATCCCGCCGACGGTTCGGAGCTGGCGGTAAAACTCAAACCCTATACCGGATTTTACGGCGAGGCCTTCAACGTCATGACCGGCGTGGTTTCGGCCAGCGGCTATTACGCGCCCTTTCGCAAGGACGGCCTGCCCGACGACAAGCTTGTGCTGGCGGGCAGGGTAGAGGCCGGGGGGCTTGCGGGCGCGGGGCTGCGCACCATCCCCGCCAGCTTGCGCTACTATACCGGCGGGGCCGGGTCGGTGCGGGGCTATGCCTATCAGTCGCTAGGCCCCCGCGACCACAAGGACGAACCGCTGGGCGGGCGCTCCTATCAGGTGGTCAACCTCGAGGCCCGCTACAAGATTACCGACGACTTCGGCATTGTGCCCTTTCTGGACGGCGGCATGGTCTACAGGGACGAGCTGCCGCGCGTCATCGGCGATATGAGCTGGGGCACGGGCCTGGGCTTTCGGTACTTTACGCCCATCGGGCCGCTGCGGCTTGACGTGGGCTTTCCCCTGCAGCCCATTGACGGCGATCCTCCGGTGCAGATTTACGTCAGCATAGGGCAGTCGTTTTGATGGATCAGGAACGCAAGGCGGCAGTGCCGCCATCTTCCGCGCGGGCAACCGCAGGCGCTGACGGCGCTGCCCCCCCGCGAGCCGGTCAGCCCGCCCCGCCAAACCGTGGTAAAAAACGCGGCAAAGGCTGGCTGCGTCTTGCGGGCCGGGTGCTGGGGCTGTGCGTGCTGCTGTGCGCGCTGGCGCTTGCCGGGGCGCTGGCGGCGCTGCGCAGCGAGGCCGTGCAGGCGTGGCTGGTGGATAAAATCAACGCGGTCATGCAGGCCGCGCCCGGGGCGGGGGCTCCCCCGCAAGGCATACAGGCGCGCATCACGCATCTTTCTGGCCCGCTGCCCTTTGGCTTTGCGCTGGGCGTGGAGCTGTACGACGCCCAAGGCCTGTGGCTGCGTCTGCCCGCCTGCAGCGCCCATTGGGACTGGCAGGCCTTGCCCTCTACGTTGCGGCTGTCCTTTGTGCGCATAGACAACGCGCAGCTGCTGCGTTTGCCCCTGTTGCCGGATGCGCCGCCCACCGAGGACGCGCCGCCTCTGACCGAAGCCTCATTGCGCGCCCAGCTGGGCGCGGCCCTGCGCGGCCTTGCTTCGCTGCCGGATTGGCTGCCGCAATTGCGGCTGGAAGAATTTGCTCTGACCAATGCCCGGTTGCCGCAGGCCCTGCTAGGTCAAAAAGACCAGCCAGACCAGCCAGAGCAGCATGACCAGCCAGACCAGCCAGAGCATCCAGAGCAGCAAGACCAGACGCGGGCAGGTGGCGATGCCGCAGGCCAGAGCAAAAAGGCTGAACCCGCCGCTGATGTCGTGCTTAGCCCTGCTGTTGCCCGCCTTGACGCTGGCCTGAAGGCTGCCGCCGGAACTGCCGGGGCCGAGGCCGATCTGAATATCTCCTTAAAAGGAACGGACACTACGCCCTTGCTGCTGGCCGGGCAGGCAGGCTCGGCTGTTGAGGCCAGCGTGCGGGTCTCTGCGGTTCCGTCGCGTCAGGGAGGCGAGCTGGCCCTGGACATGGCGGCGGAGCTCGCCTGTGAACTGCGCACGGCTCCTTCCGCACCCGCGCCCGAGGGTTCCGAAGCCGCCGCAGCCCTGCCGGCGGGCGATTCCAAAACCGTGGAGGCCCCATTGCTGGCGACCTTGCTGGGGCAGGGAGCGCAGGCCGAGATTCGCCTGACGGCCCGAGTAACAGCTCCGCCCGCCAAGGGGCAGGCGCTCAGCGCCCGTGCGGCGGTGGAAAGCATTTCTTTGCAGGCGGGTTTGCTGCGCCTTGCCGGGCACGCGGGCTGGACGGGCGGCGCTGCCGATTCATGGTTTGCCGGGCCGCTGGATGTGGATATTCTGGCCAGCCTTGGGCAGGGAGCCGCAGACCATAGCGCCGCAGCGCCCGAAGGCTCTGCGGCTCCCGCAGGTGCGGGCCGCATGCCTGAAAATGTGCAGCTGCCAGCAAAAGCGCAGTTGCGTGTGACGCTCAAAGGCCCGCTGCAAGCGCCGGACGCGCAGATATCCTTTGATTGCCCGGCCTGGAGCGTGGGCGGGCACAGTCTTGCCGATGCCTCGCTCAGGCTGCAAAGCGCGCCGTTCAACTGGCGGCAGGTGCTCTCTGGCGGGGCTGCGCAACCGCTGCAGCCGTTAAACACGCCTGCGGAGCTTGCCGTCAGCGTGCAGGCCGCCGCCACGGTGGACAAATTTTCGCAGAGCCTTGGCGCTACGCTTTTTGCCCGGCAGGTTCAGGACAATGGCCGTAGCGCGGTGCAGGCTGGCCTGCGCGATCTGCAGTGCGCTGTGCTGGGGATTGCTGCAGGCGGGCAGCTAACGGCAACCCTGCCCCTGCCGCTTGCCCTGACGGCGACGCCGCGCGTGGATGGCAAGGTGGATGTGCGCGTGGCGGACTGGAAGGCCCTTGCCGCCATGCTGCCCGGCGCGCGGCTGGATGGCGATGCGGCCCTGTCCCTTGAACTGCGGTCGCAACCCGCGCAGCAGGAACCCGCGCTGCAAAAGGCAACCTCCCCGTCCTCGCCGCCGGCCTATACGCAGCAGGCGGCCTTGCGCTGGCGCATTCCACGCATGCTGTACAGGGAGGACGGTTCCCCTGCGTTGGAGGTTCACGGGCTGGAGGGCGAGGCGGTTTTGACCGACGTATTTGGAGCGGGGGGGCTGGCCGGGCGTCTGGATCTTGCCGGGTTGCGCAGCGGCGACAAAAAACTGGGAGCCAAGGTGCGCGCGCAGGGGTCCATATGGGGGCCGCTGGAGGCAAACTTTGAGACCAGCGGGTTTGCGGCGGCCCGTTGCACGGTGCGCTGGCAACCGGGCACGCTTGAGCTGCGGCGGCTTGAGCTTGACCTGCCTGCGCAAAAACTGGGCCTGCGCGCCGCAACGGCGGCCACTGTGCGCTATGGAGCAGGCGAGCTGGGCCTCAGCGGCCTGGATGTCGTTGTAAAGCCCTCCGGCAGGTTGCGGGCGCAGGCCGTCATCACCCCGGACAAGCTGGACGCGCGTCTTGCGCTGGAGCAACTTTCGCTCGCGCCGTGGCGGGTGCTGGTTCCCTCACTGCCAGCTGGCGCGGTGGAGGCCTCGGCACGGCTTACGGGCAGCCCCTTCCGGCCTCAGGGCGACCTGCGGCTCGAGGTGCGCAACCTGGCCCTGTCGGGGACAGCCCTCAAGCCCATGAACGTGACAGTGACCGGCAAGCTTGAGCACGACGCTGCGGGCGGCGGTGCGCTGGCCCTGCGTCTTGTGCCCGATCCGGCCACGGTGGCGGCGCTGGGCGGTACGGAGTGCCGGGTTGAGGCTCGCGTGCCTTTGCTTTTTGACGCCAGCGGTTTGCCGCGTCCACATATGCAGGGGGCGCTGCGGGCGGTTGTGCGCTGGAACGGAGCGATTGCCCCCTTGTGGAGCCTGCTGCCTGTGGCCGACCAACGTCTGGCCGGGCGTCTGGCGCTGTCCCTCGATGTGGGCGGAACCCTCGAATCGCCAGCGCTCAAGGGATTTGCGCGCCTGGACGAGGGCCGCTACGAAAACCTGCTTCTGGGCGTACTGCTCACGGGCATCAATCTGCGCCTCGACCTTGATGGAGGCCGCAACGGCGCTCCTGGTCTTGCCCGCCTCAACCTTGCCGCCGCCGACGGGCAGGGCGGAACGGCGCGGATAACAGGGCAGGCGCGCATTGACGGCAGTCACCTTGATTTCGTGGCCGACGTAAATCATCTGCGGCCCCTGCGCCGCCGTGACGTGCGCGTGGAGCTGTCCGCCCATGCCTCTGTAGGCGGCAGTGCGGCAGCGCCGGAGGTGCGCGGAACCCTCACCGTCAATCAGGGGCTGGTACTGCTTAATAATCTTGATGTCGCCAGCAGCATCACAACTCTGCCCATCAGCGAGGCTCCGCCCGCCTGGGCCAGGGGGGCAGCTGCCGTCCCGCCCGTCCCGTCCGCCTCAGCGTCCACAGCTCCGGGCGGGGCAAAAAAGCCTGCTGCGGTCGTGGCTCAGGCGGATCAGCCCGCGCAGGAGGCTTCGGCAACGGGCGGCAAGCCCGGCCTGCTTGACGTGCGCGTTGTCATGCCGGGCCGCTTTGTGGTCGAGGGTTTTGGGCTGAAAAGCGAATGGCGCGCCGATATGCACGTGGGCGGCACGCCCGCCGAGCCGCTCGTTTCGGGCCAGCTCAGCGCGGTCAAGGGCAGCCTTGACATTCTGGGCAAAAATTTCAAGCTGGCGCGCGGCGCTGTGACCTTTGGCGGCGGGGCCGTCTCCAACCCCCTGCTGGACATCATGCTCACAAGCCAGACCCCGGCGCTCACGGCCAACATCAGCATTGTGGGAACCGTGCGCAAGATGCAGCTTATCCTGAGCAGCGACCCGGAAATGCCGCGCGACGAAATTCTGGCCCAGATTCTTTTTGGCAAAAGCGCCAGCGAACTGGGGCGGCTGGAAAACCTGCGTCTGGCGGCCGCAGTGGCGCAGCTGGCCGGGTTTGGCACAGGCAACGGCGGCGGGGGCGTGCTCGACTCGGCGCGTCAGGCCCTTGGGGTTGACGTGCTGCGTCTCAATTCCACCGCGTCGGGCGCGGGGCAGCAGGGGCAGGGCGGCGAAAACATGGCCGCAGGCAGCGCAGTTGAGATGGGCAAGTACCTGACGGAAGATATTTATGTGGGCGTGCAGCAGGGCACCAGGCAGGGCAGCACCGCTTTTGTCATTCAGCTTGAGCTGACCCCCAGGGCCAACCTTGAGGTGCGCACCGAGCAGCAGAGCACCAAGGGCGGCCTGACCTGGAAGTATAGCTACTGACGGAAACCTTGGAAGCGGCGTTTTTTGGGTATAACATACTTAAAAAGTATTATTATCCCGCGCAAATTGCCGACGCAGGCCAGGCGTCCGGGGCAAAACAGTTTGCGGTGAGTGCCATGCCTCTGAAAGGGCGCTCGCAAGCCGGGGCCGGTACGAGCGGGCAGGCCCGCGCACTGGACGCAGCCCCATGTCTGGGGCAAACTGCAGTCTGCCGCCACGCGCGGCACTGAACAGCATGACAGCAAAGGAACAGCATCATGGGCAAGATTATGGCCATCTGCACCAGCCAGAAAAAAGGCACGGCCAAAAAGGCCGTGGACCAAGCCAATTTTATTGAAAATCACGGTATCGAGGGCGACGCGCACGCGGGCAAGTGGCATCGTCAGGTGAGCCTGCTTTCGTGGCAGGCCATTGAGGCTTTCAAGGCCAGAGGCGCGCTGGTCGCCAACGGCTGTTTTGGTGAAAACCTGGTGGTGGACGGCATTGATTTTGCCGCCCTGCCGGTGGGCACGCGCATTGCGTGCAACGATGTGCTGCTGGAAGTATCGCAGATCGGCAAGGAATGTCACAGCCATTGCCAGATATTCCATACCATGGGCGAATGCATCATGCCCACGCAAGGGGTGTTTGCCAAAGTGCTGCACGGCGGCGCTGTGCGCACAGGCGACATGATGCGGGTGTTGCCCGCCGCCGAGGACAACTAAAATGCTGCTGCGCACGGCGCTGTTTCTTGGCTCGGTCACTCTGGTCTTTGTGGCTTACACGGTGGTGGCCCTGGTTGAAAGACATTTTTCGCCCCGGCATGCACAGGGGCCTGAACAGTCGCCACCGGCGACGGCTGCCTCTGCGCCGCAGCCCCGTTCGCACGTTCGTGCCCTGCTCGACAGCGTCCAGCTGGTCAAGGAGCAGTTCAGCCTTGAGCTGCAAAGCCATGTGCCGCCTTTTCGCGTAGACCGCACGGCTGGCCTGCTGGCCGGTGCTGCCGCTCAAAGCGGTCGATGAACCCGCGCGATACCGCTGACCGGCGTCAAAACGTTGCGGACGGGTTGTGCATACGCAGGGCCTCAGCGGACGACCATCAGGAGCTTGCGCTGTTGTGGCGGCGTAGCGTGCAGGCCACGCACCATTTTTGCCGTCCGGCGAGGTTGAGCGGCTTTTTCATGACGTGAGCGCTTTGTACCTGCCCGGCGTGGAGGTTTTGTGGCTGGCGGAGGTCACGCCCTGCCAGCGGAGCGATGCTCCGGCGGGCTCAGGGCTTGCCCGGCCTGCGGGATTTATGGGCTGCAACGGCCCGCAGGTGGAAATGCTCTTTGTTGATCCGCTGTATTTTCGCCACGGCATCGGCAGGGCATTGCTGGCGCGTGCCTGTGCGGCGCATGAGCGGCTGACCCTTGACGTCAACGAGCAAAACCCGCAGGCGCTGGCCTTTTATGAGCGATTGGGGTTCAGGGTCGTGGGGCGTTCACCCCTGGACGGTCAGGGCAATCCATATCCGCTGTTGCACATGGCGTGGCGGCGGGCCTGACGTGACCCGGACGGCTGACAGCTTTCGGCGCAAGGGTATGCCTTTGGCCGATTTTTTTGCTATACATAAAAATAGATGCTGTGCAGCAGATATTGCACATTATGCCGTTCTGCCAGGCCGAGCAGCAGACGTTTGACGCGCGGCAGGGCGGCGACGCCATTTTGCAGCTCGGCCATGCCCGCCAGGGCGCGCTTCTTTTCTGCGGGCGAGGCCAGTTTGTCCACATAGCCCCACACATGCTCGGCGGCGTTGCGGGCCTGCGGGCCGTTAAGTTCCTTTTGCAGCGCCTGCTCCACCAGCGTGTAAAAAGCCTGCGCATCGGGCGCGTCAGCCTTGAGCAGGGCGCGTATGGCAGTGTATGCGCCCTGATCGCGCTCCAGCACCAGATACTTGTATCTGGCCCACTGCGTGGTGATATCCTGCCGCGTCAGCCGCGGGTTGGTGAGCTGGAGGCATTTTTCTGCAGAAAGGTTTTTGTCCTTCACCTCCAGCATCACGTCCACCTCGCGCTGCCCCAGCGACTGATGAAATTCCATAAATTCACGCAGGGCGATAAAGCGCGAGTGCATGCCCGGTTTGCCGCCTGCCAGCTGCTGGCTGTAGTGCAGCTTGGGTCGGCCCTGCTGCGGGGTCCAGCTTTCCATGGCGCGGTCAAGCCAGTATGCCTGCGTGCCGTGCGCCGGAGCGTTGAGCGAATGGTGAAAAACGTCAAAAATGGCGGGCAGGCCGCAGCGGTCGCAGACACGCAGCGCATCTTCAATGGTAAAGACGCGCTCGTCGTTTTCGAGCGAGATGCGGGCCAGCACATGCGGGGGCAGGGCCAGCAGGTTTTCGGTCAGCCGCGTGACGGCAGAGGCCCGGTCATTGTAGCCGCCGCCAAGGTGCAGAATGATGCGGGCGCTCCTGTCGGCGCCCAGGGCGTCAAGAAAACCGGCGTGAAAAACCAGATCGTCCACCGCCCGGTCAACCACATCCTGACGGGGAGAATTGAGCACGGTGTACTGGCCGGGATGCATGGAAACGCGAATGCCCGTCTGGGCCAGTGCTGCCCGCGCCGCCGTCAGCTCCTCCCGCAACTCTTGCCGCCAGTCAAAGCTGTTTTGGGGGTGCGAGGCCAGCGGGATAATGTCCGAGCTGATGCGCATGAGCGGTATGCGCGCGGCGGCGCAGTAGCGCAACATGGTTTCAAGCGCGCGCAGGTTATGGCGGCACACGGCCCGCATGTTGTCGGGCGTGGCCCTGGCAAGGGTAAGACCGCTGAGGTCGGCGTGGGGAACCCCGATGGTCTTGCAGGCAAATCCGTAGCGTATCATGGAGCTACTGTAGCTGATTTGCGGCTGGCGGCAAGAGGGTGCGGCGGGCCTTAACGCAATGTTTACGCCGATATGGTATCAAGGCGAAAAAACGCTGTGCGCATTGACCATGCCGGGCATGGCCGCTGTGCGCAAATCCCTGATGGCAGTGGTATCCGCCAGATGCAACAGAAGGCGCAATGATCGGCAGCAGCTCGGATATATCGGTGGCTTTGGTGAAAAATGCGGTGTGAAACCCGTGGCGCGCGGCCCTCTGTCTTGTGTGCTGCATGGTGGCTGGCCTTATGTGCGGCACGGTCTATAATGCCGATCTTGGGCGCATGGCCATTCCGGTGCTGATTTTTCACAACGAGCAGGACGCCTGCAAGGTCAGCCCCTATTCCGGCGTGCGAGGCCTGCAGAGCGCCCTGAAAAATGCGCCGCGCAAGGATATTGTAAGCATTTCGCACGGCGACGGCATTGGCGACGCCTGTCAGGGCATGTCGGCCCACGGGTATTTGGGGGTGGAAGGTCAGGCGGTTGCCGCCATTGCCAAGTGGATATTTACCAATGTGCCCCAGTCGGCAAAATAACTCCCGTCCATAGCCCGCCCGCCACGGCTTGCCGACGTGCAGGCGCACGGGCGGCGGCCTCGCGGCGATACTACCACAAGCCCCGCATGCGTAAGCGCGCATGCGGGGCTTGCGTCATCTTATGCGTTTGCATTGTCAGATAGTTATGACTGTTGTCATTTTTTTATGACAATTCGCCGGGCCATTGCGGGTAAAGAACCCGTAAACTCCCATTAATCACACAAATTTTTTAAATGGTGTATTTGGCATTGGTTTTGCTTTTTGTGGCTAAATTCACAATATGCGCCAGCAAGAGCATTTTTCGGACAAAGATGCTCTTGGCTCTGGCGGAACCATCAGCCATGGAGACCAAAACCATGCCGTATCCTTCTAAGCGCGTCTGGATTGTGGGCTGTATTGCCCTGGCCGCGTGCGTAGGCCTGGCGGCAGCGGGGGTGTCGTATTCGTCACAGACGGCGTTTTGTCTGTCCTGTCACGAAATGCGCGTGTATCAGGACGAACTGATGCTGTCACCGCACGCCAAGGACGCACAGGGCAAAGCCATCGGATGCTCGCAATGCCATATCCCGTCGGGCAATCTGGCCCGCATGCTCGGGGCCAAGGCATGGATGGGAATCAAGGACTTGTGGGTGCACAACGTGGACGGCGGCACAGACCTCAACCGGGCCGCCATGCAGCCCATTGCCCGCCGCTTCACCGACGACGCCAACTGCCGGGCCTGCCACAAGGATTTGACCCGCAACGCCAAGGCTGACGGGCCGGTTTCTGTCGAGGGCCGCCTGGCCCACGAAAACTACGAGGGCAAAAACGGTCAGGCCCGCAGCGGCTGCGTGGGGTGCCACCGCAACCTCGCCCATTTGCCCGTTTTTGACGAGCGCATACCCGCCAATACCAAGTTTGCACAGAAAATTAAGGAGATACGGCCATGACCCGCAACAAGAAACTGCTCATCGTTCTGCTTGCCCTGGCGGTGCTGGCGGGCGGCTATTTTCTGTACATGGCCTGGGCCTTTCCTGCAGAGCGGTGCGAGGCGGCAAAACACCTGGATGCGCCGCAGATGGCGGGCGACTGCTACGCCTGCCACATGAAAAGCACCCCGCGCGTTGCGCAGGAATGGTACGAAAGCAAGCACGGCATCACGCTTGTGCGCTGCCAGACCTGTCACGGCATGCCTGACGGCAAGGGGGCCATTCCTTTTACCCGCAAGCCGGGGGTCGAGGTGTGCGCCCGTTGCCATTCGCTTTCCATCCAGCGCATGGAGGCCAAGTTTGGCAAGCGCGATGACTGCTCGTCCTGCCATCCCAACCACCAAAGCCCCATGCACGGCAAGGCGTATGAATATCGCATGCCCAGCGGCAAAACGGATTTGTAGCCCGCGCCAGCCGCATATAGGCGCAGGCCGCCCACGCGGCCCAAACTGGCCCTGCCCGCAGCGGGCGGCCATGCTCACAAAACAATCATGCCAAGCTAACAGCGAGGTGCGGATATGAATTCATCGCGTCGTGATTTTTTACGGTTTTTTGCCATGTCTGCCGCCATGGCGGCGGCTACGGGCGCAGGGCTGCCCACCCTTGCCCTTGCGGCGGACGACAACAAGCCCGACAAATGGGTCAAGGGCGTGTGCCGCTACTGCGGCACGGGCTGCGGCGTGCTGGTGGGCGTTAAAAACGGCAAGGCCGTTGCCATTCAGGGCGACCCCAACAACCACAATGCTGGCCTTTTGTGCCTCAAGGGTTCGCTGCTCATCCCCGTGCTCAACTCAAAGGAGCGCGTCACCCAGCCCATGCTGCGCCGCACCAAGGGCGGCCCGCTTGAGCCCATAAGCTGGGACGAGGCCCTTGACCTTATGGCTTCCAAGTTCCGGCACAGCATCGACACGTTTGGCCCCAATTCCGTAGCCTGGTACGGCTCGGGCCAGTGTCTGACCGAAGAGAGCTACCTTGCCAACAAAATTTTCAAGGGCGGCTTTGGCACCAACAACGTGGACGGCAACCCCCGCCTGTGCATGGCCTCGGCCGTGGGCGGCTACACCACCACGTTCGGCAAGGACGAACCCATGGGAACGTATGCCGACATCGACCAGGCCACCTGCTTTTTCATCATCGGTTCCAACACGTCAGAGGCGCATCCCGTGCTGTTTCGCCGCATTGCCCGCCGCAAACAGGTGGAGCCGGGCATAACGATCATTGTGGCCGACCCTCGCCGTACCAATACCTCGCGCATTGCCGACATGCACGTGGCCTTTCGCCCCGGCACAGACCTGGCCTTTATGCACAGCATGGCCTGGGTGATCATCAATGAAGAGCTGGACAACCCGCGCTTCTGGCAGCGCTATGTGAGCTTTGTGGATGCCGAGGGCAAGCCCTCTGATTTTGAGGGCTACAAGGCCTTTTTGGAAAACTATCGGCCCGAAAAAGTGGCCGGGATATGCCGCATCCCTGTGGAGCAGATATACAAGGCGGCCCGCGCCTTTGCCGAATCGTCCGCGACCATGAGCCTGTGGTGCATGGGCATCAACCAGCGGGTGCAGGGCGTTTTTGCCAACAATCTCATCCACAACCTGCATCTGCTGACCGGGCAGATATGCCGCCCGGGCGCAACGCCGTTTTCGCTCACCGGGCAGCCCAATGCCTGCGGCGGCGTGCGCGACACCGGCGCTCTGGCGCATCTGCTGCCTGCCGGGCGCGCTATTACCAACCCCAAGCACCGGGCAGAGATGGAAAAGCTGTGGAACCTGCCGGAAGGGCGCATTTCGCCCAATCCCGGTCACCACACCGTGGCGCTGTTTGAGGCCTTGGGGCGGGGCGAGGTGAAGTGCATGGTCATTTGCGAGACAAACCCCGCGCACACCCTGCCCAACCTGAACAAGGTTCACAAGGCCATGTCGAACCCGGAATCGTTCCTGGTGTGCATCGAGGCCTTCCCCGATGCCGTAACCCTGCAATACGCCGACCTTGTGCTTGCGCCTTCTTTCTGGTGCGAGCGCGACGGCGTGTACGGCTGCGGCGAGCGGCGCTATTCGCTGACCGAAAAGGCCGTAGATTCGCCCGGTCAGTGCCGCCCCACGGTCAACACCCTGGTGGAATTCGCCAAGCGGGCGGGGGTTGACCCCAAGCTGGTGAATTTTAAAAACGCCGAGGATGTCTGGAACGAATGGCGCATGGTGGCCAAGGGCACCACGTACGATTTTTACGGTATGACCCGCGAGCGCCTGCGCAAGGAGTCGGGCATCCTCTGGCCCTGCCCCTCGGAGGACCACCCCGGCACCAACCTGCGCTTTGTACGCGGGCATGACCCGCTGGTGCCTGCCGACCACCCGGACAAGTTCTTTTTTTACGGCAAGCCGGACGGCAAGGCCACCATATTCATGCGCCCGGCCAAGGGCGCGGCGGAGGAGCCCGATGCGGAATACCCCCTGTACCTTACCTCCATGCGGGTTATCGACCACTGGCACACCTCGACCATGACCGGCAAGGTGCCCGAGCTGCTCAAGGCCAACCCTGCGGCATTTGTGGAGATAAACGAGCAGGACGCTGCCGCGCTTGGCATCAGGCACGGCGAAACCGTGGTGCTCGAAACCCGGCGCGACAAAATGGAGCTGCCCGCGCGCGTGAGCGACGTGTGCAGACCGGGGCTTGTGGCCGTGCCGTTTTTTGACCCCAAAAAGCTGGTCAACAAGCTCTTTCTGGACGCCACCGACCCCGGTTCGCGCGAGCCGGAGTACAAGATATGCGCGGCGCGGGTACGCAAGGCTTAGGGCCTGCCAGGTGCGCGCCGGACAAAACGTTGCAGAACAGTGATGTATGCGTCCGCCCGTGTGCAGGGCATGCGGGCGGGGCAATGCAGGAGGACATATGGCCATTGCGGGAATAATTCTCAGTGCGTCAGCCGGGGCACGTGCCGGGCTGGAGGCGGTTTTGAGCGGTCGCGCCGGAATTCTGGATGTGCGGCGTACGCCGGAAGGCGCGGAAAACGGCGGCCTGGTTGCGGTGGTGGAACAGCCGTCCGCTGCCCTGCAGACGGAGTTTAAAGCCCTGCGCGATCTGCCGGGGGTGGATGATCTGCATCTGGTCTTTGCCGATTACGGGGACGACATGGACAATCAGGGGCACATGGCCTGCCCGGCCCACGAACCCCGCCGCTGCGCGTCGGACGGTGATGCCGCCCCCAAAAACGGAGAACGGGCATGAATCTGTTTGCGCCGCCGTTGCGCCCGCCGGGGGCTGCTGATGAGGAATCTTTTTTGCGCAAGTGCGTGCGCTGCGGCAAGTGCGTCACAGCCTGTCCGTATGAAAGCATAGAGCTGGCGGGCGGTTTTGGCCGCACCCGCCGCACGCCGCAGGTGCGCCCACGCAAAAAGCCCTGCTATCTGTGCATGAAGTGTCCGCCTGTCTGCCCCACGGGGGCGCTGGATAATTCAGTTGTGGAAATGCACCGGGCGGGCATGGGGCAAGCGTATATTCTCAAAACCCGCTGCCACAATTATACGGATGGCACCATCTGCATGACCTGCTATGACCGCTGCCCCCTGCGCGGCTCGGCGGTTGTGCTCTCGGGTGGGCTGGTGCCTGTGATGACAACTGCTTGCGTGGGCTGCGGCATCTGCGACTATGTATGCCCGGTGCAGGCCGTGGAAATTGTACCGGCGTCGTCGAGGCTCAAGCCGCCGCTGGCGGCGCCTACGGAAAAAGCGCCTGGAGGCAAGGCATGAAGCGGATAAAATGGATCCGGCGCGTGTTGCAACTGCTGGTAATTGCGGGCTTGTGCCTGTTGCCGTGGCTCAATGCGGCGGGCTGGCGCGGGGTGAGCGGCAGTTTTTTTGCGCTGGATTTTGGCGGGTTGCCCTTTGCCGACCCGGTAGCTGCGGCGCAGGTGGCGGCCATGGGAGTGTTGCCTGCGGCGCGGCTGATGGGCGGTGCTGTGCTGTCGCTGGGACTTGCCCTGTTGCTGGGGCGTGTTTTTTGCTCGTGGATTTGCCCTTACGGCTTTTTTTCGGAGCTTGCGTACCGTCTGCGCTGGCGGCGCGGCGGCGAGCGTCTGCAGGTGCGTCAGGCCTTTTGGGGCAAAACGCTCTTGCTGGCCATGGGGCTTGTGGCGGCGCTTGGGGCGGGCTTTCCCGCTTTGGGCATAGTGTCCCTGCCTGGTGAAATTTCTCTGCTGCCCGTGCTGGTGTGGCAGGGTGACGACGTGTGGCTGCTGATCGGGGCCGCTGCAGTGCCGCTGGCGGCGCTGGTGCTGGAGTTTGCCACGGGCAAGCGGCTGTGGTGCCGCTTTGTCTGCCCACAGTCGGTACTGCTTGGGGCTGCGGCCAGATGTCTGCCCGCTAAAGCGCCGGGCCTGCGTATTGGCTGGCAGGTTGATAAATGCAGCTGCAAAGGCAAGCCGCCCTGCCAGCAGGCCTGTTCGCTGGACCTGACCCCGCGCCGTATTGGCGGCCCAGACCGCCGAGACTGCACGCACTGCGGCGACTGCGTTGCGACCTGCGCTGGCTACGGCAAGGCGCTGGAGTGGCGGGGGGAGTAAATCAGGAATTTCGTCCCGCTACTATTTTTCCACACGGCATTGTTCCCACGCCACCTCATACGCTGTGCTGCGCCCCCCGCCGGGTAGGGCTTGCAGCATCTTTTTATGAAGCAGGTCTTCAATCTCGCGCCATGCAGTCGCGCGCGATGTTTTTGTCATGCTCATGTATTTGCGGGTAGAAAGGCCACCTTCAAAGCCGCCGGGGCCAGCATCAAGCAGCCGATTGAGCACTTTGCGCTGCCGCTCGGTAAGGGCAAATTCGCTGTGGGTTTTCCAAAAGCGTGCTTTTAGCAGAATGGAATCCAGAGTTTTTTCTGCCGCAAGTATGGCGCGTTCAAGACAGCCAATAAACCAGAGCAACCAATCTGTTGTATCGCCAGAGCCTTTTTGCGTGCGCTCCAAAACTTCATAATACGACTCGCGGTCGGCCATGATCTGCGCAGACAGGCTGTAAAATCGCATGGTTGTTTTTTCGTCCTGCGCCAGGGCCATATCTGCTATGCTGCGGGCCAGCCTGCCGTTGCCGTCATCAAATGGATGGATTGTTACAAAATAAAAATGCGCCAGAGCCGCCCGGATGATCCCGTCCATCTGGATGAGGCTTGCAGCCCACCATTCAAAAAATGCCGTCATTTCTGCATCAAGGGTTTTTGAGTTTGGGGCCTCGTAGTGGATTTTTTGCCTGCCCACTGGTCCGGAAATTACCTGCATGGGCTTGGTGCGCCACGCACCCACGGTAATTTTATTGAATCCTGAATGCCCGGTCGGGAACAGCGCCGCATGCCAGCCTTTAAGTCGGTCACTGGTCAATGGGGCGGCGTAGTTGCGCGTCGCGTCGAGGATTACCGACACCAACCCATCTGTAGCTCTGCCCGCTGGGCGCATGCCCGCATGCGGAAGCCCAAGGTGCATGGCGATGGATGAGCGCACGCCCTCCCTGTCAAGCGATTCGCCCTCAATGGCAGCGGTTTGCACGGCGTCTTCTTCCAGTGATAGGGCGCATGCCCGCAGGCTGTCATCGATGCCCAGCCCTGCGACGGTGCCCAGTAGACGCCCTTGTATCTTTCTAACCGCAGCTAATGGCAGCAGAATTTTTTCAGAACTGAACTCAAAATTTTGCCAGTGCCTGTGCTGCCACACGTAATGAGGCGTTTCCATAAATAATCGCTCCAAATTATGAAGCGATTATGAGGGATAATCATTTCATTTGCAAGCTTGGGGGCGGGGATTGGGAAAAACGCGTGGAGGAAAGATTGGCATAATTTTTGTGATGGACCAAAAAGTCAAAATCCCGGATCCGTCATTTTGACGAATCCGGGAATCTCCTTGATATTCAATGGTACCCGGAGCGGGACTTGAACCCGCACAGCCTTGCGGCCGAGGGATTTTAAGTCCCTTGTGTCTACCATTCCACCATCCGGGCATGTTATCGCGCGGCATACGGCGTGCGCCGCTGCTGCTCTGGTCTTTTTGGGGGCAGCTGGGTTTTCATTCAGCTCGCAGCCGACCATTCTCGCCAGCTTGGAGCTGCCTTCTGCGCCAGCTATCCGCCAAATCTGCAAAACCGTCAGACAAAATTTTTAGTCAGCTCTCTGTCCCGTCCCCAAGCTCATCCGAGGCCCGTGGCTGCGGGGCTGCGCCAGCGATGCGCCAGACCTTGAGGCTTTGCGGCGGGTCAAGGGGAACGGGGCGTTCTTCTTCCTGCCATTCACCATGTCGCAGCCAGAAAATGTGCATTGATTCAAAATTTTTGTCCAGGCACAGCAGCCTGCCGCGCACGCCTTGCGGCAGTAGCGCGGCAATTTCAAGAGCGATTTTGCGGTATACATAGAGCCGGTGCGCTTCAAAAACGCACTGGAACATAAGCGCATCGCCCAGGGGGGTAAAGTCCAGGTGGGCAGCGCCAGCCCGCTGAAGCAGCAGCTCCACGTCGCGGGTCAGGTCTTCTTCCACTTCAATCAGGGCCTCGTAGGTGAGGCTGTCGTCATAACTGAAGTGCGCAAAAAGTTCGCTGCGATTCTTGTCCATGGGCTTGCATATACGGCAAATATGCCCTTTAGGCAATAATTGCGCGTGGATGTCTTCAGTGCTGGTCTTGCGCGGGCTTTGCGCGTAAGCTGCACAAAAAACACGCACAAAGCGGAGGCCGCATGAGTTTTTTTGACAAGCTGATTCTGTCGTTCTGCCGTCTGGGCGTAGCCGGGCTTGACCCCAAGGCCCCCGGAACCTGGGGCACGGCCATAGCCTGCCTGCTGGCTCCGTATATTTTTCTGCCGCTGTCGCTGCCGTGGCGGGCGGTGCTGCTGGTGGTCATTTTTGTGCTGGGGGGGCTTGCCTCCACCCGTGCAGAGCAGCTGCTTGACCGCAAAGACCCCGGCGAGGTGGTTATTGACGAGCTTGTAGGGGTGTGGCTTGTGCTGCTGCCCTTTCAAAACCCCGGCTTTGGGCTGGTGCTGGCGGCGTTTGCCTTTTTTCGGCTGTTCGACATCTGCAAGCCGTGGCCCGTACGGGCTTCGGAAAACTGGCTGCCCGCCGGGTTTGGCATAATGATCGACGATGTTTTGGCTGGCGTGTGGGCCTTGCTGTGCGTGGCCCTGCTGCACGCGACGGGCCTTGTGTAAGGCCTTGAAGTGCAAGGGCCACAGAATTGGGCAGAGCTAAGGGGGCGCGGCCTTGGGCGCAAAAGGCCACTCATGTGGCGGGAAAAGCCGCCGCGCCCGCAGCTACTTCATGCGGTAGGTAATGCGCCCGCGGGTGAGGTCGTAAGGAGAAAGCTCTACCTTAACGCGGTCGCCGGGCAGAATGCGGATATAAAACTTGCGCATTTTGCCAGAAATGTGGGCCAGAACTTCGTGGCCGTTCTCCAGTTCCACTCGGAACATGGCGTTGGGCAGGGCTTCCTGCACCACGCCGTCTACTTCGATTGATCCTTCCTTGGCCATGTGTACTCCAAAATATGATGTGGATAAACGCCGGTCAGCTTCACAAAAAAGCGTGACGCTGTCAACACGCCCTTGCCCCCCGCCGGAGGCTGAGCGGCGTGCAGACAGCGCCCGCTATGGATGCACGTAAAAAAAGTTATTTCTTGCGGCCCTTGGGGGCTTTGCCCTCGGGGCGGATTTTGCGCTCGGCCGGGGGCATGTGCGGGGCCAGCACCGGGGCCTTGCGGCACAGCAGCCACAAACCCGCCAGCATCAGCGGCACGCACAGCAGCTGCCCCATGGTCAGCCAGCCAAAGGCCAGATACCCCAGCTGCACATCGGGCACGCGTACAAATTCTACCGCAAAGCGAAAAACGGCGTAGCCCAGGGCAAACAGCCCCGAGACCGCACCTGTTTTGCGCGGCTTTAAAGAAAACACCCATACCATGACAAAAAGCGCCAGCCCTTCCAGCGCCGCTTCGTACAGCTGCGAGGGATGGCGGGGCAGTGCCCCCGCACCGGGAAATACGATGGCCCACGGCACATCGCTGACCTTGCCCCACAGCTCGCCGTTGATAAAGTTGCCGAGCCTGCCAAAAAAGAGGCCCTGCGGAATCAGCGGCGCAATAAAATCGGACACTTCAAGAAACGACCTGCCCCGCGTGCGGGCAAAATACCAGAAGGCCCCAAGCACGCCCAGCAACCCGCCGTGAAACGACATCCCGCCGTTCCAGATGCGCATGATTTCCATGGGGTCGTTGATGTACACGGGCAGATCATAAAACAGCACATAGCCGATCCTGCCGCCCAGAATGATGCCAATCATCACGCAGGTCAGCAGGTCGTCCACATCGGGGGCTGTCCAGCCAGAGCCGGGGCGCGACGCGCGCCAGCGGCCAAGCGCCCAGCCAAGGCCAAACCCGGCCAGATACATGAGCCCGTACCAGCGCAGCTGCAGGCTGCCGATGGAAAGGGCAACGGGGTCTATTTGAGCAAGATTCATGCGTTATAATCCTGAGCGTTGAATTCGCCGCTTTTGCCGCCGCGTTTGTGCAGCAGACGCACGTTGCTGATAACGATGTCGCGCTGCACGGCCTTGCACATGTCGTAGATGGTGGCCGCCGCCGTTTGAGCCGCGACGATGGCTTCCATCTCGACGCCGGTGGGGCCGACAGTGCGGGTCTCCGCCTCAATGCGCACCGTGGGGGGCATTTCTGTAACCGTAAACCGCACGTCGGCATAGGTCAGGTTGAGCGGATGGCACATGGGTATAAGTTCGCCGGTGCGCTTGGCGGCCATGATGCCGCCAATCTTGGCGCAGGTGAGCACATCGCCCTTGGGCAGGGCGTTTTTGCGCAGCAGTTCCATGGTGGCCGGGGCCAGTTCAACGATGGCTTCGGCTATGGCAACGCGCTCGGTGGGCTTTTTTGCGCCCACATCCACCATGGTTACGTTGCCCTGGCTGTCGAGATGCGTAAAGTTGTCGCTCATGGATACCTCTGGTATTTGCCGCCGGCAAAGGCGCGCCGGGCGGAATTTTACGCGCTTTTGCCGCAGCTGGGCGCGGCAGGAGGGCGCGAAAGGTATTGATACTCTAAAAAACTGCGGGAGTCATTGTGCCTGTGCGCGGGCCGCCAGCCGGGCAGAGTCCGGGTCGGGCCCGCTCAGCGCAGGCCAACCAGCCAGTGCAGCAGGCTTGGCTTTGTGGGCGGGCGCGGCGTTTGCCACAGAGAGTCGCGGCGGCTGTCGGAAAAACGCATACGTTCGCGCAGCAGGCACGGCTCAATTGCTGCCCCTGATGCAGAGGCCGGGGCGGATGCGCTGGCACGCTGAGGCGTGTCTTTTGCGGCAGAGGGGTCTGGGGGGGCAGGCGAGGGCACAGGGGCCAGCTCTGCCATGTATTTAAAGGGAATATCCGCACTCGGGCGCAGGCTCATGACCTTGCGCACAATGGCAAGGCTGCTGCCAAAGCGCAGGTCATGCACCATGATGTAGCTGGGGGCGGGGGAGTCGGGCCGCGCAGGGGCGGCGTTGTCGGGCAGCATGTCGGCTGGCAGGGGAGCAACCACCGGCAGCAGGGTAAACTGCAAAAAAGCGTCCGCTACCACAGATTGCCGCGCAAGATCACGGGCCAGGCTTTCGGGCAGGGCCGTGTCGGCGGTTTCAGGTCCTTGGGGCGCGCCCAGGGCATTCATGCCCTGCGCGTACACCATCAGGCCGTCGGGCGTGCCCACCGTGTACAGGGCGCGCCAAAAAAAGGGCGCAAACGCATCCGGCAGCACTACAAGACTCTGGGGGGGGCGGCCTTGCGCCGTGAGGCGCGCGCGGGTCTGGGCCGTATGCCAGGCGTTCAGCCCCATGGAAAGGCCGGGGTAGACAAACAGCCACGCCGCTGCCAGCAGCATGAGGCCGCGCCGAGCACGCCAGCGCCATATGGCCCACAGCAGGGGCAGGGTGAGCAGCAGGTCAATGATGAAGACCGCATTCAGCCGTACGCGCATGCTTGAAAACGGCTGAAAAATCATGGTGCCGTAGGTGGTTATGCAGTCAAGCCAGATGTGCAGCAGCACCATGGCCGTCATAAACAGCCATGTCTTGGCAAATCGCCAGTGGCCTTCGGTGCTTGGCCGCCACAGGGCGTAGCCCGCCAGCGCCAGCGCCAGCCCCAGCAGGGGGGCGAAGGCCAGCGAATGGGTTATGCCCCTGTGCAGCACTAAAAATTGCAGGGGGGTATTTGCCAGCGTTACGTCAACATCGGGCGAAGCGGCGGCCAGAGCGGCAAGGGGAACAGCCCAGCGGCTTGCGGGACGCCGGGGCATGGCTAGCATGGCCACAGCGCCGCTGGCGGCATGTGTGATTGGATCCATGTAATTACTGCCTGAAAGGGCTGCGCTGTTTGGGAACAGCCCTGTACTGGGGGTCTTCGGGGTCAGTGACCGGCTCAAGGCCGTTGGTGCGCCTGAACTGCATCATGCGCCACTGCTGCACGTTGTCCATCACGTCGGGGCGGTTTTGCAGATAGAGCATGCGCTGGGTATTGCTGGAGCCGTACACGGGGTAGCGCAGCTGATCTTCCACGCTGACGCCCTGCGGCTGCGAATCGCTGCGGGAGGATGTTCCCTCGCCGATGTCCTTGGGGCCGCAACCGCCAAGGCCGCCGGTGGCGGACAGCAACAGGGCCAAAAGGCATGCAGCGATCCTTCTGTTCATAATGGCAGTATAGCTGCGTCGCAGGCACTGTGCAATAGGAGCGCACTGTGCCCTCGCTGCGGCGGTAGGGGGGCTGCGGCCAGCCTGGAAGCGTCCCTGTGATTTGCTTGTGCTGCATGGACCCGCAGGCGCTGCCAGCGCGGGCATGCTTGCCTTGAAGGCAAACGCGGGGTATAGTTATCTTTCGGCATATGGCCGATCAGGATTTGCGGGCGCGGCGCGTTGCGCGTGCCTGCCACAACCCCCACAGGAGTCGCCATGCGTACACCCAATTGCGGCATCACCCCCGAAGGCTGGCCGTGCATCGGCCTTACCGGCCTTAGTTCCCTGGTATTTGCCTGCATGGGATGGTGGTTTCCTGCTGTGGTTTTTCTGGCCCTGTGCTGGTTCAGCATGCATTTTTTCCGCGATCCCGAGCGTGTGGTTCCCCAGGGCGAGGGTCTTGCCGTCAGCCCTGCGGACGGCAAGGTCGTCCGCATCGAAGAGCGGCCCGACCCCTTTACCGACGAACCCCGGCTGTGCGTGAGCATCTTTATGAATGTGTTCAGCGTGCATGTGAACCGCGCCCCTGTGACGGGCACGGTCGAGGACATCAGGTATTTTCCCGGCGCGTTTGTAAACGCAGCCTTTGACAAGGCCTCCACGCACAACGAGCGCTGCGCCTACAGCCTGCGCGATGTCGAGGGCAACCCCTGGACCATGGTGCAGATTGCTGGCCTTGTGGCCCGCCGCATCGTGTGCCGGGTGGAAGAGGGCGAGGCGCTGGCCCGTGGGCAACGCTACGGCATGATCCGTTTTGGCTCGCGAGTTGACCTTTATCTCCCCCAAGGATATGTTGCGGCCACGCGCATCGGCGAACAGGTCTTCGCCGGGCAGAGCGTGGTGGCCAGGGCAAAGTAGCCCCTGCCCGCAAAGCCGCAGCAGGGCGGCAGTTATAAAAGATGGTGAACAATGGCCCCCGAAGTTAAAAAGCCGCGCAAAGGAGTATACCTCCTGCCGAACATGATCACGACGCTGAGCATGTTTCTTGGCTTTTTGTCCATGGTGTGGGCTGTGCAGGGGCGTTTTGAGTCGGCCTGTTTTGCCATTCTGCTCTCGGCTGTCATGGACGGTCTGGACGGCAAGGTGGCGCGGCTTACCAATACCGCCAGCGAATTTGGCGTCCAGTACGATTCCCTCTCAGACCTCGTGGCCTTTGGCATTGCCCCCGCCATGCTCATGTGGCAGTGGCAGCTCTCGGCCCTTGGGCGCGTGGGCATCGCCGCTGCCTTTATTTACGCGGCATGCGGCGCGTTGCGCCTTGCGCGCTTTAACGTGAGCACGGCTGCTGTGGGCAAACGCTTTTTTATTGGTCTGCCCATCCCCGCGGGCGGCTGCACCGTTGTTACCTTTGTGTTTTGCGCTGCGCATTTTCCTGACTTCATGCAGGGCGCATTGCCCTACATGACCCTTGTGCTCGCCATTGGCGTAGGGGTGTTGATGGTCAGCAAGGTGCGTTATTTTTCCTTTAAGGAATACGATTTTCTGCGCGCCCATCCCATCCGCACCATGCTCTGCTTTTTGCTTGTGCTCGGAACGGTCATTTCCTTTCCGCGCGTTATGGGCTTTGTGCTTTGCGCCGTCTACATCGTTGGCGGCGTTCTTTACACCTTCGTTATTCTTCCCCGCCGCAATCGTCAGCTACTACGCGCCCTATCGCCCCAGAGCGATTGAGGTTGCGTAACGGTTCGCCGCCCCCTAAGGGCGGAAGACGCTCCCTGGACAGCCGCCCTTTACGGTGGCCGTTATGCAAGATATAGCCATCTTTGTCAGAACCAGAGGAGTCAGTCATGAACAACCGCGTCTATTTTTTCGACACCACCTTGCGCGATGGCGAGCAGTCGCCGGGCGCCACCATGAATTTGCAGGAAAAACTGCGTGTCGCGCACCAGCTTGAAGTGCTGGGCGTGGACATTATGGAAGCGGGTTTTCCTGCCTCCAGCCCCGGCGATTTTGAATCTGTGCAGCGCATAGCCGCTCAGGCCGGGGATATCCAGGTGGCGGGGCTTGCCCGTTGCGTGGCCAACGATATCGACCGATGCTGGGAGGCCGTGAAAGTGGCCAAAAATCCCCGCATCCATGTCTTTTTGTCCACCTCGCCCCTGCACATGAAGCACAAGCTGCGCAAAGATCCCGAAGACGTCCTTAAAATGATCGTCGAGGGCGTCAAACGCTGCGCCGCATATACCAGCAACGTGGAATTTTCCCTTGAGGATTTTTCGCGCACCGAGGGCGATTTTGCCTGCCGCGTGGTCGAGGCCGCCATCAAGGCCGGAGCCACCACCATCAACCTGCCTGATACCGTGGGCTACGCCGTGCCCGAAGAATACGCAGCCCTCCTCGACCATGTGATCAAAAACACGCCCAACAGCGACAAGGCCATCTTCAGCGTGCACTGCCACAACGACCTTGGGCTTGCCGTGGCCAATACGCTGGCCGCCTTCCGCGTGGGCGTGCGTCAGGCCGAGGTGACGCTGTGCGGTATCGGCGAGCGCGCGGGCAACGCCGCGCTTGAAGAAGTAGTCATGAACCTGCGCGTGCGCCACGATTACTTCAAGCTTGAGCACAACATCGTGACCGAGCAGCTCTACCCCTCGTCCCGCCTGCTCTCCATGACCATTGGTCAGCCCATTGCCAACAACAAGGCCATCGTGGGCGCCAACGCCTTTGCGCACGAGTCGGGCATCCACCAGGACGGCATGCTCAAAAATCGCGAAACTTACGAAATCATGACCCCGCAGTCAGTGGGCCGTACCGAGAGCAACCTTGTCATCGGCAAGCACTCGGGCCGCAACGCCGTGCGCAACAAGTTTGAAAGCATGGGCTACAAGCTGGACGAAGACCAGCTCAACCTCGTATTTGAAGCAGTCAAGCAGCTGGCCGACCGCAAAAAGACCCTGCACGACGACGACCTTATGGCCCTTGTGCAGGAGGAAGTGTACCGCCTGCCCGATCTCTTCCGCCTGCGGCATGTGAGCGTGCAGAGCTCCGATACGGGCGGCGTGCCGCCCACGGCTGCCGTCATCATGGACATCAAGGGCATAGAGAGCAGCGGCGCGGGCTTTGGCGTTGGCCCGGTGGACGCGCTGTTCAACGTGATAGCCGACATGGTGGGCCGCCAGCCCGAGCTTGAGCAGTACGCCATCAACGCCATCACCGGCGGCACCGACGCACAGGGCGAAGTAACCGTACGCCTGCGCGAGGGCGAGGTCAGCGCCGTGGGGCGTGGTACGCACCCCGATATTTTTGTGGCCAGCGCCCGCGCCTACGTCAACGCCCTCAACCACCTGTTTAAAAAAGAGCAGGAAGGCCCCCGCCTGCACTGCCAGCACGATTAGCCGCCGCTCCTCTGGTCTGGCGGGCGGGCTCCTTCAGGATCCCCGGCCCGCTCCAGAGAAACGGCCCGGCCCCGTGCGGCCAGCGGGCGCACTGCCAGCCCGCAGCATAGTTTTTTTTAACTACTAGCGCGATGGCGACACCGCGCATCACAGAACCACCGCACTCGCCGCGCCCCCCTCGGTGAAGCTCAGGATGAAAGGAGTAGACCATGCCACAGACGCTTGCGCAAAAAATTTTGCAAGCCCACACAGACGAAGTCGTGGAACAGGACGGCCAGATTGTTCAGTGCCGCGTGTCGTTGGTGCTTGCCAACGACATCACCGGACCGCTTGCCATCAAATCCTTTAATGGGATGGGCGCGAAAAAGGTTTTTGACAAAGACAAGATTGCTCTGGTCATGGACCACTTTACGCCGCAAAAAGATATTGATTCCGCCAATCAGGTGATGGTGACGCGCAAGTTTGCCCAAGAGCAGAACATCACCCACTATTACGAGGGCGGCGACTGCGGCGTGGAGCACACCCTGCTGCCCGAGCAGGGCCTTGTGGGCCCCGGCGACGTGGTTATTGGCGCAGACAGCCACACCTGCACCTACGGCGGCATCGGCGCTTTTGCCACCGGCATGGGCTCAACCGACATCGCCGCAGCCATGGCCCTGGGCGAAACCTGGTTCAAGGTTCCTTCCACCATCCGCGTGAATATTGACGGCCAGATGCCCAAGTGGCTGTGCGGCAAAGACCTTATACTGATGCTCATCGGCGCCATTGGCGTGGACGGCGCGTTGTACAAGGCGCTGGAATTCGGCGGCTCCGTTGTTGAAGACCTTTCGATCGAAGGCCGCCTGAGCATGGCCAACATGGCTATCGAGGCGGGCGGCAAGGTGGGGCTGTTTGCGGTGGACGCCAAAACCCGCGCCTACTGCGCCGAGCACAACCGCCCCGGCCTGACCCAGGATCTGGCCGCCGACCCCGGCGCTGCGTACGAGCGCGTGGTCAATATCGACGTCACCGGCAAGGAGCCTGTGGTGGCCTGCCCGCACCTGCCGTCAAACGTCAAGCCCGTTTCTGCTGTGCGCGACACGCCCATCCAGCAGGTGGTCATCGGCTCCTGCACCAACGGCCGCATCAGCGACATGCGCGCCGCCGCCGAAGTGCTGCGGGGCCGCAAGGTGGCCAAGCACCTGCGCTGCATTGTGCTGCCCTCCACGCCCACCGTTTGGAAGCAGTGCCTCAAGGAAGGCCTGATTGAAACCTTCATGGAATCCGGCTGCGTGGTCGGCCCATGCACCTGCGGCCCCTGCCTTGGCGGCCACATGGGCATTCTGGGCGACGGCGAGCGCGCCGTGGCCACCACCAACCGCAATTTCAAGGGTCGCATGGGCAGCCTGAGCTCTGAGGTATATCTGGCAAGCCCCGTGGTGGCTGCCGCTTCGGCCATTGCGGGTTGCGTGGCCGGGCCGGACCAGCTGTAGCAGCACAAAAACAGCATTTGCCTGCGGCCATTGGCCCCGGCGCAGATAAAGAAGGACAACCCAATGAATTACAAGGGTAAGGCCCATAAGGTGGGCGAACATATCGATACGGATGCCATTATCCCCGCGCGTTTTCTGGTCACCACCGACGCCAAAAAACTGGGTGAAAACTGTATGTCCGGCCTTGAGCCCGACTGGGTCAAGCGCGTAACCCCCGGCGACATCATGGTCGCGGGCCGCAACTTTGGCTGCGGCTCGTCACGCGAGCACGCGCCCATAGCCATCCTTGGCGCGGGCATGCAGGTGGTTATCGGCCACAGTTTTGCGCGCATCTTTTACCGCAATTCGTTCAACATGGGCCTGCTGCTCATGGAAGTGGGCGACGATGTGGACAAGATCAACGACGGCGACGAGCTGGAAATCGACGCCGTCACCGGCGTCATCCGCGACCTGACCAACGGCGTGCAGATCACCTGTCCCCCGCTGCCCAAATCCATGGCGGCCATTCTCGACAAGGGGGGGCTGGTCGGCTACGTCAAGGAACGCTTGGCCTAAATTGGCCTTTTGCCCCCTGGCTGCGTTAGATAATCCTTTTTACCCCGGTCGAGCACTTAAGAGCACATTCCCTGCGTAAAAATGGATTATCTTCCTTGCCAGAGAACAAAAATCCAGTTTAACCAAGTAGCTGGTCAGCGGATAATTACGAACAAAGCATTCACAGAAAGAATTGAGTTCAAGGATCTACCATGAAAAAGACCATCTGCCTTTTGCCGGGCGACGGCATCGGCCCGGAAATTCTGGCCGAGGGTGTTAAGGTTCTCAAGGCCGCCGCTGAAAAGTTCAGCCACGACTTTGTTTTTGACACGGCGCATATCGGCGGCGCGGCCATCGACGCCACCGGCGATCCCCTGCCCGAAGAAACCGTGCGCATGTGCCGCAAGGCCGACGCGGTGTTTCTGGCGGCTGTGGGCGGGCCCAAGTGGGATTCTCTCGCGCCCGAAAAAAGGCCGGAAAAAGGCCTGCTGCGCATCCGCAAGGAGCTTGCGCTGTTTGCCAACCTGCGCCCGGCCATGCTGCTGCCCGAGCTTGCAGGCGCATGCCTGCTGCGGGCCGACATCGCCGCCAGGGGCCTCGACCTTGTGGTTGTGCGCGAGCTGACCGGCGACATCTATTTTGGCGAGCCGCGCGGTCAGGAAATGCGCGAAGGCCTGCGCACCGGCTACAACACCATGGTCTACAACGAGGAAGAAATCCGGCGCATCGCCACAGTGGCCTTTGAAACGGCGCGTAAACGCCGGGGCAAGGTGTGCTCTGTGGAAAAAAGCAACGTGCTTGAAACCTCGCGCCTGTGGAAAGAAGTGGTGCTCGAGACGCACCGGCAGTACGCCGATGTGGAGCTGACCCACATGTACGTGGACAATGCCGCCATGCAGCTTGTGCGCGACCCTTCGCAGTTTGACGTTATCCTTACGGGCAATATTTTTGGCGACATCCTGTCCGACGAGGCTTCGGTCATCACCGGCTCGCTGGGCATGCTGCCTTCGGCCTCCATGGGCGCGTCCGGCCCCGGCCTGTTTGAGCCCATACATGGCTCCGCCCCCGACATCGCGGGGCAGAACAAGGCCAATCCCCTTGCCACTATCCTTTCCGGGGCCATGATGCTGCGCCTCGGTTTTGACATGGGCAAGGAGGCCGACGCCATAGAAGCCGCGGTGCGCAAGACTCTGGCTGACGGATTCCGCACCGGCGACATCATGGAACCGGGCAAATCCCTGCTGGGCTGCAAGGAAATGGGCGACAAGGTTGTGGAGCGGCTGTAACAATCCCTCCAGACTTCGATGATAAAGGCCGCCCATGGAGATGTGGGCGGCTTTTTATATTTTTATCTTACCAGTTCTAGGCATTCAGGAGCGAAATGAAAGCAACCATAGGCAGGCTGAGCGACTGGGTAGTAAAAAACGCTTGAGGCAGGTACTTTGACACGCAGCTTCAGGCTGTAGAAACCACAGGTCAGCACGGCGCGCCGCAGGTGCTGCGGGCCGCAGGGCAGGGCAAACTCAGGGTTATGAGCTATACCGGATTGCTGGCGTGCTTTGGGGGACGAACCTTCAGGGCAGTAGCATTACTCTGGACAAACAGCGGGACGCGGCAGGCCAGACTTGCCGCGTTTTTTTATGCGGGTTTGCGGCGCTGCAAAAAGGCCGTTATCTGTTTGCCCAGCATTACCAGCACAACCGAGGCGGCAATAAGGGCCACACCGGCCACCAGCGACAGGCTGAAAGGCTCGTGGAACACCAGAATGCCCACAGCCACGGCTGTGACTGGTTCCATGACGCCCATAATGGACGTAAGCGTGGAGCCGATGCGCTGAATGGCCAGAATGAGCGTGAGGTTGGAAACAACCGCCGTAACAACCGCCAGCAGGGTTGCGAGCAGCAGCTCCCACCACGAATGCAGCACCTGAAACGAACCGGAAAAAACGGCGTTGCCGCCCGATATGACCGTGCTGAAGGCCAGCACGTAAAAGGTCATCACCAGGCCGCTCATATTGGGAATGCGCGCGGCGTAGATGCCCGTAATGTATATGGCGTTGCACAGGGCGGAGAGCAGCAGCAAGGCCACGGCCAATAGGCCTGCGCCGCCCATATTGCTGCCCATGTCGCTGCCTGTGCCGCCGCAGAGCAGGTATACGCCCACAATGGCCAGCATGATGGAAGCAGCCGTTATCCACGAGAACCGCTCGTGGTAAAAAAACGTCATGATCAGCATGACCATGACCGGGTAGGTAAACTGTATGGTGGCCACAACCCCGCTGGGCATGTACTTGAAGCCCCAGAAAAACAGCAGGGCCGCCATGGTGTACATAAAACTCATGCCCGCAAGCTTGCACAGGTCAATGACCCGCGTGCGAAAGCACTCGCCGCGCAGGGCAAGAACAATGCCCAGAACCACTGCGGCAATGGCAAAACGGTAGAACAGGGCAGTGGCGCCGGCAACGCCAACGTGCATGAGCGGCAGCGTAAATAGCGGGATCAGGCCAAAAGCTGCAGAAGATATAATACTGTAGAAAAAACCCATGACATCCTTCCTGGGGGGGGAAATGCAAACAAATTTCATACCGGGGAAGGAACAGCTAGGCAAGCCCGCAGGGCGCAAAAAAACGTCCCCGGTGTTGCCGGGGACGTTTTTGGGCTGTCAGAAAAAGGAAATCGTGCAGAATCAGCCCAGAGGCCGCAGGTATCGCGCGGCTTGCGGTGCTGCTACTTGGACTGGTCCATGACCACTTCGGCCTCGGGGTGAACCTGGCGCAGTGCTTCATGCATGGCGGCTGCATCCGCAAAGGCGCGGAAGGGGCCGATTCTTTCGTCGCCCTGTGCGGCGTTGTAGCGCACAAAAAAAGCTTCGTCAGGCTTGAGCGGCGTGCCGCTTTCATCACTGACAACTTCCAGCTGAACGCGGCTGATGCCCCGATCGTCAATGTCGATCTGCTGCGCGGCTGCGAACGAAAGGTCAATGATGCGCCCGCGCACAAAGGGGCCTCTGTCCGTCACGCAGACCATGACGCTTTTGCCGTTCTGCTGGTCGGTGACGCGAACAACCGTGCCCATGGGCAGGGTGCGGTGCGCGGCGGTGAAGGTGTACATGTCGTAATCAAGCCCGCTGGCGGTGGAGCCGCCGTGAAAATCGCGTCCGTACCACGAGGCTTTGCCGGACATGATTTCGCTCTCCTGGGCACGCTTCATCCAGATATCGCGGCTGTCGGTGCTGTCCCGTCGTTCACTTTCAATGGAAGCGGACTCTTTGGCCGAAGACTTGGACTTGGATTTGGAGCGCGATTCAGCTTTATCGCGCTTGGAGCGCGAGCTGTGCGAAGAGGCAGACTTGTCACTGGATTTTTCGCGTTTGGATTTGCGAGTTTCAGTGTCGCCGGAAGACTTTTTGGCGGCGTGGGGGGTAGCGTTCGAATGCTTTTGATCAGAGGGAGCGCTTTGTGAAGCCGCGTCGGCGTTCATGGGGGAGGCCACAAGCAAACATAAGGCTATGGCCGCCAGCACTAATGGCCAGCGTGAATACTTCATGATCGTTCCTTTGTTAGTGTTCGAGGCTGGCCAGCGAAATTGCCGGGCGAACCGCGCCCGCGGTTCTGACCCCAGAAACCTTACAATGATGTCAGCAAGCGCGCCTTGCGCTTTACGTCCATCGGTTCCCCAGGGGAATGCCTGTTCTTTGTTAAGGCACTATACAGCAAATAAAAGCCCGCTGTCAAACAGATAAATCTTTTTAAATCAGTATGTTAAACAAAAAATTGTCTAGAGATTATCAAAAAATGAGCGCAAAAGTAGGTAATCGACGCCTGCCCGACGCGCAAAATCCATCTTGGCGGCCTGGGGCAAAAAATCAATAAAGAATGGTAAAATCAGGGGCTAAAATGCCGGTGAGGTGCAGCGTCGCTGGCAAAATGCGCAGCAAAAAAAGGCAGGCAGCCTTGCGGCCGCCTGCCCTGACAGTCAGTTGCGGGGGACGGGGGTTACCAGTCCAGCGTCCTTTTAAAGGCGCGGGCCAGGTCTTCCACCGGGGCGTTGACGATCGCGCTGTCGCCGGACTTCATGCTCAGCTGGCCGGTGCCGGTGACCGTGCCGATGCGGGCGCATATCTGCCACTGGCCCAGTGCGTCGAGTATCATGGCCAGGTCGGGCTTGAGGCTGACCACCAGTCGGCTGGCGCTTTCGCTGTACAGCAGTTCGGTCACGTTCATGGCGTCCAGGGCGGGCACTGCGTCGAGGTCAATTTCCGCGCCCAGGCGGCCGCCGATGCACATCTCGGCGATAGCTACGGCCAGACCGCCGTCAGAGCAGTCGTGGCAAGCCGAAAAGGCGCGCTGCCCCATGAGGGCGCTGACCGCGCGGTAGCGCAGCATGGCGTTGAATGCGTCCACATGGGGGACGCGACCGCCCTTGAGGCCCAGCTCGGTGGCGGCTTCGCTGCCCGCCATTTCGCGCCAGGTGCCGCCCAGCACGTAGATGGCGTCGCCGGGCTGCTTGAAGTCAGAGGTCTGGGTGGCAGTGACGTTGCGGATAACACCCATGATGGAGAACAATACCGTGGGCGGAATGGAAATACGCTCGCCGCCGCCGGTGTAGTCGTTTTTCATGGAGTCTTTGCCCGATATGCAGGGCACGCCAAAGGCCAGCGAGAACTGCTGCAGGGCGCGGCAGGCGCGTACCAGCTGGGCCAGTTTGTAACGGCCGTCGGGGTTGGAGGGGCTGACCACCGGGTCGCACCAGCAGAAGTTGTCCACGCCGGCAAGGGCGTCGGGATCCGCGCCCACGGCCACGGCGTTGCGGATGGCTTCGTCCATGGCGTTGGCCATCATCCAGTACGTGTCGTAATCGCTGAACTTGGGGCAAATGCCGTGCGAAATCACAAGGCCTGCGTCCGATTCGAGCAGGGGGCGGATGACGCCCGCGTCTGCCGGGCCGTCGCGCTTGACGCCCACAAGGGGCTTTATCACGCTGCCGCCGCGTACTTCGTGGTCGTACTGGCGGATGATGTATTCCTTGGAGCAGATGTTGAGCGTGCCAAGCATGCGCTGCAAAAAGGCGGTCTGGTCCACTGCCGCCACGTCAACGGCAATGTCGGTGGTCTCCGGGGCCTTCCATTCCGCATCCAGCTCAAGCTGGGGCACGCCGTCGTGCATGAAGTCCATGGGCATGGAGGCAATGACGCGGTCGTGGTAGCGCACCTCAAAGTAGCCGGTAGTGGTGAACTGGCCAAGGGCCGTGGCCTCCACATCCATGCGGGCCGCAAGGGCCATGAATTCGTCGAGCTTTTCCTGGGGCACGGCCAGGGTCATGCGCTCCTGCGCTTCGGAGAGCAGAATTTCCCAGGGGCGCAGGCCGTCGTACTTCAGCGGGGCCTTGGCTATGTCGAGCACGCAGCCGCCCGTGTCTTCGGCCATTTCGCCCACGGAGGAGGAAAGACCGCCAGCGCCGTTGTCGGTGATGGCGTGGTACAGCCCCATGTCGCGGGCGCGCATGATAAAGTCGTACATCTTGCGCTGGGTGATGGGGTCGCCGATCTGCACGGCAGTGGCGGGCGAACCCTCGTGCAGCTCTTCAGAAGAGAAGGTCGCGCCGTGGATGCCGTCCTTGCCGATGCGGCCGCCGGTCATGACGATGTAGTCGCCCTCCTCGGCCTTCTTGAACCAGCCGGGGCGGCCGTGGATTTCGGCGGGGAGAATGCCCACCGTGCCGCAATACACCAGCGGCTTGCCGAGGTAGCGCTCGTCAAAAACAAGTGAACCGTTGACCGTGGGGATGCCCGACTTGTTGCCGCCGTGCTCCACGCCTTCGCGCACGCCTTCCAGCACGCGGCGGGGGTGCAGCAGGCGCGGGGGCAGGTTTTTGTCGTGGAAGGGCGAGGCAAAGCAGAACACGTCCGTATTGCACACGAGCTCCGCGCCCATGCCGGTGCCCATGGGGTCGCGGTTGACGCCCACGATGCCTGTAAGCGCGCCGCCGTAAGGGTCGAGCGCAGAGGGGCTGTTGTGGGTCTCAACCTTGATGCAGGCGTCGTAGCCGTTGATAAAGGCTATAACGCCCGCGTTGTCCTTGAAGACGGACTTGCAGTAGTCGTTTTCACCCATGCGTTCGCGCAGGGTGGCCGTGGCGTCGCGGATGCAGGTTTTGTAGAGGTTGTCCACAACCTCGGTATGGCCCGTGGCGGCGTCGGTATAGTTGATGCGCGAGGCAAAAATTTTGTGCTTGCAGTGCTCCGACCAGGTCTGGGCCAGCACTTCCATTTCCACATCCGTGGGGTCGGCGGGCAGGCCGAGGGTCTTGCGGCGGTCGGCTTCGTCGTGCGCGGTAAACTGCTCGCGGATGCTGTGCAGCTCCTTGAGGTTGAGCGCCCAGGTATTTTCGCGGCTGGCCTTGGTCAGGGACTCGTCGTCCATGGCCGAAAGGGCGATGGTGTCGACGGTTGCGTTGACCTCGCCCGTAACCTTGGCGGCCTGAGCCTCAAAGCCCGGCCTGGCGTCCCATTCCTCACGGCTCTTGATGCGGTAGCGCTGAATGAGCGTGTTGCACAAAAGGTCGCGGGCCAGCATGTCCACCTGCTCGCGGGTCAGGGGCGCTGCCGTGTCGCTGCTGATGCGGTACTGCACCGCAGTGTACACGCGCAGGCTGTCGCGCGGAATGTCCAGCACCATGGCGGCGGTGTCGCGCGCTGTGCGGGCCTCGTTGTCGGTCACGCCGGGGCGAAAGCCCACTTCCACAAACCAGTCTGCCGCAGGGTCGAGCAGGGGCAGTGGTTCGAGCGAGGCCTCCTGCAGAATGGGGTCGTGCCAGATGCTTTCGTCCAGCAGACGGGCCACCTGCGCGGCATCAAGGCCGTCCACCGTAAAAACCTTGATCTGGCGGACGCCGGAAACAGAAATATTCAGCGCCTTGCGCAGGTGCTGGGCCGTCTTGCGGCCCTGGGTATCGTCAAGTCCGGCGCGGGGGCCGGTTTCCACCCTATAGAGCATGGTTTGCATTCCTCTTGGTTTGGCTGCTTACTTTTTTCTGTCGCGCACGTAGTCGGCCATCTGGCGCATAAGCTCGCGTTCGGGCCTGTCAGGCAGAGTTTCCAATGCCTGCCTGGCCGCGTCAAGAAATTCATCGGCCTGACGGCGCACGGCATTGTCATGGCCCGCCTGCCGGATACGCTCGGCAATGTCTGCGGCGTCGGCCTCCGTCATGAGCCCGGCGCAAAAGGCGGCGTCAAAGGCGCTGCGCTCCTCGGCAGTCAGGCTGTCGCGGTACAGGCGCAGGGGCGGCGTAAGCTTGCCCTCGCGCACGTCGCCGCCGGTGGGTTTGCCGGTGACGCTTTCGGGCGCAAAATCAAGGGCGTCGTCCACCATCTGAAAGGCCATGCCGAGATTTTCGCCGTAGGTGGCGGCAGCGGCTACAGAGGCGTCATCGGCCCCAGCAGCGAGAGCGCCCATTTCGCAGGCGGCGCGTATGAGCCAGGCAGTTTTGCCGCGCACCATTTCTTCGTAGTCGGCGCTGGTCGAATCCACGCGCCCCTGGGCCGCGATTTCAAGTATCTCGCCCGCAGCGGTGCGGCTGGTCGCTTCTGAAAAGCAGCGGGTCAGGCGGGTGTCGCCGTGGCTGGCTACCAGAGCGTTGGCCCCGGCCAGCAGGGCGTCGCCCGCAAGGATGACGCTCGAAACATCAAAAAGCGTATGCGCTGCGGGTTTGCCCCTGCGGCTTACGGCATTGTCGAGCACATCGTCGTGCAGCAGTGTGGCGGCGTGCAGCATTTCCAGCGTGATGGCCAGATCCTGTATGCCCTTGCGTTCGTTGCCCATGAGGCGCGACGTAAGCACAGTAAGCAGGGGGCGCAGGCGCTTGCCGCCCGCATCAAAAATATGGCGGGCTACAGGCCGCACCGGTTCCGGCAGGGTATCCACCGCCCGGTCCAGGGCGCGGTTGATGCCGGGCAGTTCAAGAGCCAGGCGTGCTTTCAGTTGGATCATATGCTACTCAGATAAGGTTAAGCGCGGGCAATACCCGCGTGAGCGCTGCCAGCGCACCGGGAAAATCCTTTTCATCATTGGCTCGGGGGCCGACCTTGTTGGAGACGCTGCGCACCCCGACGCACGGTACGCCCTCGCGGGCGCTGGCGTAAGCCACGGCAAAGCCTTCCATATTTTCCAGATCAGCGCCATAGCTGGCCCGCAGGTCGGCCGCTCTGGCAAAGCTGGCGCTGACCCCGGCCACCGTCAGCGATGTGCTGGGCAAAAATACATCGTCCCCATGGCGCGCGCCAAACTGCGCCAAAGCCTCCAGCCCCGCCAGAGGAATGCGGTCGCGCACGGCCGGGCCGTCTGGGGGCTGCCACTGCGGAAAGCCAAAAGCCTGAGCCGTTACCGAACGCCCGTCGTGCAGGCCGTATTCGGGCCAGATTTCTTCCCGCACATGGCACAGGGCCAGCAGGGGGCGCTGCGCCAGATCAAAGGCCCCGGCAAGCCCCGCGTTAAGCACTGCCGTAATGGGCGTACCTTCGGCCTTTGCCCGGCTGAGGGCAATACCCATGGCCAGGGCCGCGTTGACGGGCCCCACCCCGGTGATGCAGCACAGGGCCGCGCACTTGAGGCGCAGGGGCCACAGGGTCATCTCTGGCCAGCTTTTTGGCGCAGAAGCAGAAAAACATTCCGGGGCGAATCCGGGCACAAGGCCCGCCAGTTCCGGACCAGTGGCAGCGCAGAGCAGCAGGCTCACAGGGCTTCGGCCCTCCAGCCGGCGCGGGCTTGCGGCAGCACTGACGCGGTACGTCCTACGGGCCATGTCTGGTCTGGCGTACCCTTGCCAATGTGCGGCGCCGTGCGAGCAGCCATGATTCGTTCCTTTACAAAACAGAGATTTTGCGTCACCAGAAGACCATGAAATTTGACTACGCTCTTTTTTTGCGAGCTCTGGGGCTGGCCATCATTATCGAAGGCCTTTGCTGGACGCTGTTTCCCGGCGGGATGCGTCGAGCCCTGCTGCAATTGCTGCCCCAGCCGGAGAGTCGCCTCAGGGCCATAGGTCTGGTCGCGCTGGCCTTGGGGCTAGCCCTGGTTGCGCTGGCCAGCCGCTAACGCTTTCTATCCTTTTCGCCTTTTTAGCCGCGCCGTCGTTGCCCATGCTGGCGCATGAGGACGGGGGCGCTGTTTTTTAGCGCGCTTTTTCCCCCACATGCAGGCAGACAATGCCCGAGGTGAGCTTTTCGTGCCATGCGCGTTCAAAACCCGCCGTGCGCAGTTCTTTTTCAAGGCTGAGCGCGGAGGGAAACTTGCGGATGGTGTCGGCAAGGTATTCGTACGCGCCTGGGTCTTTTGAAAAAATCTTGCCTACCCTGGGCAGCAGGTGGTTGAGGTAGACGTTGTACAGCCCGCCCCAGATGCGCTCCTGCCCGGAACCGAATTCGAGTATGCAGGCCCTGCCGCCGGGGCGCAGGACGCGCAGCATTTCGGCAAAGGCCGCCTCGCGCGGCAAAATATTGCGTATGCCAAAGGCAATGGTGATGCAGTCGACAGAGGCGTCGGGCAGGGGCAGACGTTTGGCGTCGGCCGCCACAGGCAAGATGCTGCGGGCGTTGGCGTCCTTGAGTTTGCGGCTGCCGCGCACGAGCATGGGCGGGCAGAAATCCATGGCCGGAACAATGGCCGAGGGATACCGGCGGCGGATGGCCAGCGAGACGTCAAGCGTGCCGGCGGCCAGATCAAGCACCCTGCCGGTATCCCCAAGGCGCACGTTTTGCGCCAGCACCTTGCGCCAGTACTGGTCAAGACCAAGACTGAGCATCCTGTTGAGCAGGTCGTAAAACGGCACAATGCGTCCAAACATGCCAGCCACGGCCGCATCGTGCGCGGGCTTGACTGCTGGCTCGGAGGCGGAGTTGCGCGAAGGTTCCACGTTATTTTCCGCCCTTGTCCTGGTCGGCGTCCACGCCGATGGCGGCGCACACGACCCTGTAGACCGAGGGAAACACCTCGGCAAAATTGCTGGGAGAAACCGTGCGCGTTTCAATAAACTTGGCGGTCAGTTCCTTGGCAACCTGCAAGGCTTCCTTGCGATCCTTATCCATGTGAGCCTCAGCTTCCGGCCCGTACGGGCGCGGCAAAAATGAAAACCCGCCCCTTTGGGGAATGGCCTTGACCCACAGCGGGTATTGCCTGGACGGGTTAAGAAACGGAAGCAACAGCCCCCGCCCCTTTTTTTAGTAGTAAGAATCGCAGGGCAGCGCCCGCGAAACCGCGCAACAGCATATGCGTTCCGCCTGTCGTTGGCAAGGTCGACGTGCCTGGCCGCCTGACGCGCAGGGGCTTTCCAGACGGTTGCGGGCTGCGGCAGGGCGCGAAGGGCAGCGCCGTTTACTGGTCTTCGAGCAGACGGCCGATTTCTTCGCGCAGAATGCGTGCGGCCGCAGCAGCTGCCGCACGTTCAACCCTGTCGTTAAAGCGGGGTTCCAGAGCGTCAAGGCGGATTTCGAGCGCGTCTATGCGCGCCGTGGCGCTGCGTGCCGCAGTAATGACGGGCTGCAGCCGCTCGTCGACAATCGCCTGAACGTCGGCGGCATTTGATTGCGGGGCAGGCGCTGCCGCAGGCATGGCGGCCATGGCCTCGGTCACGGCCCTGCCGATACATTCAATGAGCCCCTGATGCAGGGGATGCCCTTCCATAAACATGCCCTCCAGCTCCTGCCGGGGCAGGGCGGCTGCTGCCAGCTCGTGCGATGCTGCTATTTGCGACTCCAGCGCAGTCTCCAGCGCGATGATGCGCTCGCCAGCCTCTTGCAGCGCCCGCTCGCACTGCTCCACACGTTCGGCCAGCTTGCTGGCGGCTTCGGCGGCGTCGGCCGCGCGGCTGGAGGCGTCAAAAGCCTGGGCAAAGGCGTCAAGCGCGTGCGACGAGGCCTCCTTGGCCTGGGCCATGACCGTCTCGAGCGCTTCGGCGGAGGCCGCCGCAAGCGTGGCGTCAAGTACTGCCTGTGATTCCGCTTCGCTGGGGTCGGTCTCGTCCAGGGGGGCGGGCAAAAAGTCCGGCTGTTGCTCCGCCTGTCCGGCATTTTCAGTATCATCCGGCATGTCGTCCTGCGCAAGCATGACGGGCAGCGCTTCTGGCTGCGGCTCGGGCTGGGGGGCAGGCTGCGGCTCGGGCAAAACGTCGGGCATAATGTCCTGCATGATTTCCGGGGACTGCTGGACGGCCACATCCTGAGGGGCGTCGGCAGGCAAGGGTTCGTCCTTTGCTGCTGCCTGCAGGGCGTTAAAGTCTGTGGTCAGCTCGGGAGCCTGCTCCTCCTGAGGCGCGGTTTGCGCCGGGTTTGCCAGCAGCATGTCCGGCTCCGCCTGCTCGGCCACGGGGGCCTGCGCCTGCGCCTGCTCCTCATCCTGAACTGGCTGGGGCTGCTCCATGCCTGCGGGGGGCTGATCGCCGCTTACCGCTGCCAGCAGGCTGTCGAGGTCCACATTGAGGTCGTGCGGCGGCTCAAGCTCTGGAGCAGCAGCGGCCGGGGCCGTCGCTGCAGATTCCGGCTGCGGGGCGGGGGCGGCTGCATCCAGGCCAGCAGCGGCTGAGGCCAGCAGGCTGTCGAGATCGTCGTTGGAATATCCTGCTTCAGGCTGCGCTGACGCGGCAGCGGCAGCTTGGGGCGCGACCTGAGGCTGGGCTTCACCGGGGATGTCCTGCGGTTCTTCGGCTGCTGCGGCCAGCAGGCTGTCGATGTCAAAATCCATATCCGTCTTGGCGGCTGCGGCTGCGGCAGGCATGGGAGCCGGTTGGGGCACAGGCTCAGAAGACGGCTGCGGCGCTGGGGCGGCAACGTCGGGCTGCGGATTCGCATCCGGGGCGTTCTGCGTTTCTTCGGCTGCTGCGGCCAGCAGGCTGTCGATGTCAAAATCCATATTCGTCTTGGCGGCTGCAGCTGCGGCAGGCATGGGAGCCGGTTGGGGTGCAGGCTCAGAAGACGGCTGCGGCGCTGGGGCGGCAACGTCGGGCTGCGGATTCGCATCCGGGGCGTTTTGCGTTTCTTCGGCTGCTGCAGCAAGCAGGCTGTCGATGTCAAAATCCATATTCGTCTTGGCGGCTGCAGATGGGGCAGGTGCTGCGGCAGGCGCTGCGGCCTGAGGGGCCGCCTGGGAGGCCGTTTGCGTAGCGGCAGGCTTTGCGGCTGCAACCTCTGCCTGCGGCGCGGGCGTTGCCTCTGCCGGGGATTCTTCGGCGCTGCTCTGGAGGTCCTCAGCGGCTGCGGCCAGCAAACTGTCGATGTCAAAGTCCGTACCGGTCTTGGCGGCCGGAGCGGCAGCCGGAGCAGGGGCAGACATTGGGGCTGCTGCAGGGGCAGGAGCCGGAGCAGGGGCAGACATTGGGGCTGCTGCAGGGGCAGGAGCCGGAGCGGGGGCAGGCATTGGAGCAGCTGCAGGGGCGGGAGCGGGCGCGGTGGCCGCATCCACCCCGGTGGCCGCTGCGTGCAGCATGCTGTCCAGGGCATCACTGGAAAAAAGGGCGTTGTCTGCCGCTGCCTCGGCTGGGGCGGCTGGGGCGGCGGGGTGAGCCGCGTCAAGCAGATCGTCGATATGGCTTGAGCCGCCAGTGGGCAGGGGGCCAGCCACAGCGGCCAGCAACTCGTCCAGATCCGGCTCGCCATTTCCGGCAGGGGCCTGCCCTGCTGGCGCGTTAAAGTCGTTGAGCAGGGCGTCCACGGCCTGATCGGCGGTTTCCGGCTCGGCCGCTTCCGGCTCGCGCTCAGACGGTTGCGGAGGAATATCGAGAGAATTCAGCAGATTATCCACATCCCCCATGCCCGGCATGTTCAGCTGCTCGTTGGGGTCGATGGGGTGGTCCGTTTGCGTGGAAGGAGCGGAAAAATCGAGCGCAACGTCAGCTGGGTCTTCCTGTCCCTCGCTCTTGACGTCCATCTGGGCGAGCAGGTCGTCAATTTCGGCATCTGCGGGTTTTGAGCCATCGTTGAGACTGCGCAGGTGCTCCTGCAGCTTCTCCTGCTCCACCTCCGCCTCGGCGGCGTTGTGCAGGGGTTGCGCGGACGGGTCGTTTGCCGGAACTTCGCCTTTTTCGATCAGTTCAGTGAGATCGATGATTTGTTCATCAGTTTCAGCGGTGTTCTTGGCAACCATGCGCCACCTCGTGGGTTGTGTGCAGCGGCCAAAGGCCGGAATCGTGCAAAATATATCGTTTCATACTGCAAAAACGACATTTTTTCGTATCAGTTTATGGCAAAAGACGCAAACCCGCCAAAACTGTTTGTGGCGGGGTGCCCCACGACGGCGAGTGCGCGAATAAATCAGCGGCATGGCTGCGCCCGTTTTTTGGGGGGCAGTATGTTGCATCTGCGCGACCGCACAAAAAAAGCCGCCCAAGGGCGGCCTTTTGGCATAAACTGATAAGGGGGCCTACGGATGGCACTTGGACTTGGCGCAGCCCGTGAGGTCCTTCTTGAGGTCGGGCTTTTCTTCCACAACCTTGGAGTGACAGCCGATGCAGTTGTTATGCTTGAGTTCTTTCTTGGTGTGCACAACATAGTACAGGCTCTTTTCGCCCTGCTTGCCGGTAAGGTCGTCGTGGCAACCCGAGCTGCCGCACTTGGCAAGGCTTTCCTTGCCGTCTACCTGGTGGTGACAGGTGACGCATTCTACCTTGGCATGCACCGCGTGGGGAAACATAACGGTCTTTTGGGATCCCTTGAATTCCAGCGGCTTGTCGGGAGCGGCCGGGGCGGCAAAAGCAGCCATAGCCATTGCAAACACCATGACACAGGTAAGAACCAGAATTTTTTTCACGGCAGACCTCCTTGATGTGCGACAGATGAGAACAAATTAGTAGAATTTTACGGCCCTCAGTGCAACGTGTCAATGACTATGCCGAAATGGCATTCCAACTATTTTGATAAGCTGCCGAGACTGGAGCCTTTTTTTTGAGCATACCCCCGTGGGGTCAGCATAAACCTGCCCAGTGCGCGGCTTTGCGTATTGCCGATGATCAGTATGGAGAGCATGTCTACCTGCCCTGCGTCAAACTGGTCGAGCCGGAACACGCAGGCCTGTTCATCGGGGCGAAAGGCTTTGCGCACAAGGCCCACCGGGCAGTGCGGCGCGCGGTATTCGCGGGCTATTTGCAAAGCTTCTTCCAGATGGTGGGGACGGCCCTTGGAACGTGGATTGTAGATGGCGCAGACAAAATCGGCCTCAAGGGCCGCGTGGAGCCTGCGCACGATGGTTTCCCACGGCGTGAGCAGGTCGCTGAGGCTGATGCAGGCAAAATCGTGCATCAGCGGTGCGCCCAGCAGGGCGGCGGCAGCGCATACGGCGGGCACGCCCGGTACGACGCCAAAGGGAACCGTGTCCACAAGGCCGCGCGCCTCGAGCACTTCAAGAGCCAGCCCGGCCAGCGCGTAGATGCCGGGGTCGCCGGAGCAGACCAGCGCCGTGGGCTGTCCTGCAAGCGCCGCGTCAACGGCGGCGGCGCAGCGTTCCTCCTCATGCCGCATGCCCGTGCTGATGCACTGCTTGCCCGCAAGCAGCTCTGGCGGCACCAGCTCCATATACAGGCTGTACCCGGCCACGCAGGAGGCCTGCTCAAGTACCGTGCGGGCCTGGGGGGTGAGGCAGGCGGCGTCGCCAGGGCCAAGACCTACTACATGCAAACTTGCTGGAGTCATTTGCTTATCCTGTCGGCAAGGGCCACTGCCAGGGTCAGCTGGCCTTGCTCTATGGTTTTGGGAAGGAGCAGGCGGGCATGGCCTGCCGGAAAAATCTGGCCTGCTGCCAGCAGGGCCGCAGCCTCGCAGACGCTGAAGGGCGGTTGCCCAAAGCGTTTGCCTGCGGCGGCAGAGGGATTGGGCGTAGCGCAGCGGGCCAGCTCTGCGGCGCGGAATCCCCGCAGGGGCAAGTTCAGCGCGGCGGCCAGGTCCTGCAGGGCTGGCTCCTGCAGTTTTTCGTTGACGGTAGCCAGCGCGGCGAGGGCCAGCGGCTCCAGCCCGTGGCGCGTAAGCAGGTTGCGTACGGCATCCTGCACCAGACTTGCGGGGGCATCCTTGCGGCAGCCCAGTCCCAGCACCAGCCGGGGCACAGCTACACGCAACATTGCGGTGCGCGGCTCAAGCCGTCGCCAGTGCGCGGCCACCATGGGGCCCTCAATTTCCGGCGGTGAGCGTTGCCCGTCCGCGTCCGCATATGGCGGCAGGCGTAGCAGCCCTGGGTGATCCGGCACGGCATGGCAGGGGTCCCAGAGGTGCAGGGGCCTGCCCTCAAGCAGGGCAGCCTGAACGGCGGGCAGGCGGTCCCAGTCCACGGGCATCAGGCCCGCGTCGCGCAGCAGCAAATCCAGCGCCGGGGCGGCAGCCGCTTGCGGCCCGCGCTCTGCGCCGGTCAGGCCCTGATCGGGGCCTGAGTCGCGTTTTGGCGCACCGCTTGGCGCGCAGTCGGATGCAGTGGTGATGACGGCAGTTGCCCCAAGTACTTGGGCCACATGCCGGGCCAGCTCGTTGCCCCCGCCCCAGTGACCGGAAATCAGGCTGATGACGTGCTGCCCGGCGGGGTCAAGCACCAGTACCGGGGCATCAGTGCTTTTGTGGGCGAGCAGCGGCGCCAGGGCCCGCACGGCAATGCCCGTAGCGCCGATAAAGGCATGGGCGGCAAAGCGGGTATAGGTTTGCCCCACCAGCAGGCCGATTTTTTCAAAGGGGTGCGCGTCTGCCGGGCAAAAACGCGCTGGGGCAAACAGCTCAACCGTGCTCAGGGCGACAGGCCCGTTTCGGCCTGCGGGGGGCCGAGCCGCCCCGGGCAGGGCCCACGGGTCGGCGCAGAGGCCTGCGGTCAGGCGGTGCGCCAGGGGCAGCGCAGACTGGCTGAGCGCATAGCAGGCAAGCGCGGGGGTGCGGTGATGGCTGTGCACGGTGCCTCCGGCGGCATGCGGCTGCAGGGGCATGGCGGGGTGTACCTGCGCGTGCCCAGCAGGCCGACAGCCAGCCACGGAAATTACGGCAAAAATAGGGAGCAAGTACCTGACGCCCGCCAGAAGGGGCCTGAACGGCAGACCCCTTCTGGCGGGCAGGGATTAAAAGTTTACCTTGCGGGCGGCGTCCAGAGCCTTGCCGAAGTCGTCCTCGGTATGGACAAAGGAGACCATGCCGGTTTCGTAGCCGGACGGGGCAAGATAGATGCCCTGATTGCGCATCTGCTTGTAAAAAGTGGTGAAGATATTCTGGTCGCACAGCTTGGCGCTGGCGAAGTCGGTCACTTCCTGCTCGCTGAAATAGGGGCAGAACATGGAAGCGATGGTGGGCATCTGAATGGGTACGCCCTTGGCTGCCAGAATGTCGCGCAGCGCCATGGCAAAGGCGTGGGTGCGCTTTTCAAGCGCGGCGTAGTCGGCTTTTTTGAGATAGCTCAGTGTGGCGATGCCTGCGGCCATGGCCAGGGGGTTGCCCGAAAGCGTACCCGCCTGGTACACGCCGCCCCTGGGAGCAATCATTTCCATGAACTTGCGCTTGCCGCCAAAGGCCCCAACAGGCAGACCGCCGCCGATGATCTTGCCAAAGGTTGTGAGGTCGGGGTCGATGCCAAAGCGGGCCTGCGCGCCGCCAAAGGCCGCGCGAAAGCCGGTGATGACCTCGTCAAAAATGAGCAGGCTGCCGTACTGGCTGGTAACGGCGCGCAGACCTTCGAGAAAACCGGGCTTGGGCAGCACCAGCCCCATGTTGGCGGCGATGGGCTCCACAATGATGGCGGCAATGCTCGCGCCGTGCTGCTCAAAGATGGCCTTGACCGCATCCAGGTCGTTGTAGGGCGCAAGCAGGGTGTCGGCCACCACGGCAGCGGGAACGCCGGGCGTGCCGGGGATGGAAAACGTGGCAAGGCCGGAACCGGCGGCGGCAAGGAAGGGGTCGGCGTGGCCGTGGTAGCAGCCCACAAACTTGAGCACCTTGTCCCTGCCGGTGGCGGCGCGGGCCAGCCTCAGGGCGCTCATGGTGGCCTCTGTGCCGGAGTTGACCATGCGCACCATTTCAAGGCTCGGCATGGCGGCGACCACTTCTTCCGCCAGGGTCACCTCTGCGGGGCAGGGTGCGCCGTAGCTTGTGCCGCGCGCCGCAGCCTCGCACACGGCCTTTGTCACCGAAGGTTCGTCGTGCCCCAGAATCATGGGGCCCCAGGAGAGTACAAAGTCGACATACTCGCGACCGTCCACATCGGTGATCCGGCAGCCGTGGCCTTCGGCGATGAACAGGGGCTGGCTGTCCACATTGTGGCAGGCGCGTACGGGGCTGTTGACGCCGCCGGGAATAACGGCGCAGGCTTTTTCAAAAAGCTGCCGAGAGATGGTGTCCATCAAAGGCTCCTTATCAGGCAAAATAGGTCATGGAAATTTTTTTCAGTTCCTTGAGACTGCGCAAAACGGCGTGCTCGCGCAGGGGGGTGTCGCGTTTGAGGTCTTCCACCACGCCCAGACATTCGGCCTCGCTACGCCCATGGATCATGGTGTAGAGTTCGTAAGGCCAGTCGGGCGCGGAGCTTGGACGGTAGTAGACGTGCGAGATATGGTCGTGGCGCGAGGCCTCTGCGCCGCACAGCTCAACCAGATCGGCGTGGACTTTCCAGGCGACCATGGCGTTGTGGGTCCAGCCGGTTTTCTGGTGTTTTATGCTGGCGCCAAAGCGGCGGATGGCCCCCGACTCCTTGAGCGAGCAGAGCAGCTCAAGCACCTGGGCTTCGGTCATGCCCGCCTTTTGGGCGATATCGGCGTAAGGGGTAAGCGAATCGGGCAGGTTGTCCTGCACGATGCGCAGCACAGCCTGTTCTGCTGGGGTAAACTGACGGCTCATGGGGTCTCCGGTAATGCGGGCTGAAACGCCGCGCGGCTGCGGAAGGCAGGGCGCTGCCGCAAGCGCGGCCCCTGGGCCGGGGTTCGAGCCAGGGGCCGTTTCAGCAAAAGCGGATTGCGTCTAGCGCGAAAAAGACCGCTCAAACAGGTTTTGTATGGCTATGCGGCCGTTGTCTTCAAGAAAACGGGTGCCGGTTGCGGCAAAATGCGGGTGCGTAATGAGGGGCTCGTCTGTCTGGGTCCAGTTGGCCTTGTCCCAGAAAAACCAGGCATTCTTGGGCTGGTCAAACACGAGCAGTGGCTTGTTGCAGATTTTGGCAAATTCCGCACCCCAGCCGGTGCCGCCTTTAACTGTGCCATCGGGCTGCACCGCGCCGATAACGATGATCTGCTCGCCGCTGCTGACCTGCCAGCAGATGGACTGCAGCACCTTGCGGAAAAGGGGCGCGCGCGTGTACTCGCGGCTCATGAGCCGCGACACGTAGGTCAGGCTTACGTCCTTGAGGGCCAGTTCTTCAGAAGTGAGCACCCGCACACCGCGCGTGCGTTCGATCTGGTGTCCTTCAAAGCTGTAGTTTACTTCTTCCAGACCCCAGCTCTCGGCCAAAGCGCCAAAGAACTGTTCTGTTCCTGCGGCGCCGCCGCTGTAAAGCACACACTGGTTGGGGGTAAGCATGCTGCCCTCCTCAAAGGATTGTTGCGCCGGACAAGGATATTCGGAGCGAAAAAACCGGCAGAAGCGTCATGACTTCATCATGGCAAAATTTGCAGCAGTCGGCAAGGCGGACCCGTCAATAAAAACTGTGAAAATTCGTTGCCGTTGCGCGCTGTTGCACCGGAGCGCAGCCCGGCAAGCGACTTGCGCGGCAGAGCGACGCCCCTTGCCCGGTTTGCAGAATGCGGCGGCCTGAAGAGGCGGATCAGATGTGGAATGGGAGTGCGCCAGATTGAAGGCCTCCGGCAGGCAGAAAGGGGGGGGCAGGGCAATGCGCGGATTGACCCCGTCGCATTGCCCTTTTGCTCATGAAAAGTCAGGGACACCATACGGTGTCCCTGCAAGATGTGCGCGCAACAAAAAACGCCCCGGTCACGGGGAGTGTCTTTGTCCGTTACAGCTCCCTAGTAGCGGGGCTGGCGCGGGGCTCTGGGTTTGGCTTCGTTCACGCGCAGCGTGCGACCGCCAAAGCTGAAGTTATCCAGGGCTTCAATGGCGGAATCGGCATCGCCGTCTTCCATTTCCACAAAGCCGAAGCCGCGGGCACGGCCGGTATCCCTGTCGCTGACGAGTTTTACAGACAGAACGCTACCGTACTCGGCAAAAAGGTCCTGAACCTGTTCTTCATTGGCAGACCAGGGAAGGTTCCCGACATAGATGGACTTAGACATGAAACACCCTCTCAAAAAAAACAATCTTCCCGCGCTTACGCCCAGTAAAACGTATTACCGGTACGCGGCCCATGAAAATTATGGAAACACGCTTTGAAGGGCTTGTCAACGAATCGCCAAAAAAAAGTTAGTATTGCGTATTTTTTTTGAGGCTGACGGCGAGAACCCTGCAGTCTTATTAGCATAACCGGCAAAATGATTGAATTTTTTTGAGTTGTTGTGCAAATTTTCTCAAAACTTGGTGTTGAGAAAATACGCATGCACGCATGGAACACTGCTGGCATACAATAGGTGCTGCGGCAGGACTTGCAGTATTGCCGTTTGGGTTGTTTGATCAACCAACATTCAAATGGACAGTTATTGCGTAGGAATTTCGTGCAGAGGATGAACTCTGCCATGGGCATGATGCGCATGAGCCGCGCAAAACCGCTGTTGCGGCATTGCACGGCTCGGCAAATCTAGACTCCGCCTTCGGAGGGCGGGGGCATCCAGTCGGGGGCGATGTCTTCAAACGAGGTGTAGGGCGACATGTACATAAGTTCGGCAACGCCAACAGGCCCGTTGCGCTGCTTGCCGATGATGATTTCGGCAACGCCCTGCGGCGGGCGGTCGGCGGGTTTTTGAAACTTGTACACGTCGTCGCGGTAAACAAACATGATGAGGTCGGCGTCCTGCTCGATGGCGCCCGACTCTCGCAGGTCAGAGAGCATGGGGCGCTTGTCGCTGCGTTCTTCGACCTTGCGGTTGAGCTGCGACAGCGCCACTACCGGCACGTTCATTTCTTTGGCAAGGCCCTTGAGCGAACGCGATATGTCCGAAATTTCCAGTTCGCGCGAGTCGGTGCGGCGGCTGGTGCGCATGAGCTGCAGGTAGTCCACAACCACCAGGCCAAGGCCTTTGTCGGCCTTGAGGCGACGGGTGCGGGCGCGCAGCTCGAGCGTGGTGAGGGCTGGGGTGTCGTCAATAAATATGGGCGCGCGGGCCACCACATCGGCGGCGTCGTAAAGCCGCTGCCAGTCTTCGTCGGTCAAAAGCGACGGACGGCGCAGCTTTGAAAGATCAACCTTGCCCCACACGGCAAGCATGCGCTGCATGAGCTGTTCCTTGCTCATTTCGAGCGAAAAAACGGCCACGGGCACGTTTTGGCGCACGGCCGCGTTGAGCGCCATGCACATGGAAAAGGCCGTTTTGCCCATACTGGGGCGGGCCGCCACAATGATGAGGTCAGAGGGCTGCAGGCCCGCGGTCAGCTTGTCCAGGCGGGTATAGCCGGTGGTGACGCCGGTGATGACGTCCTTGGAGTCGGCCAGCTTGGAGAGTTTGTCAAAGACTCTCTCCAGCAGTTCGCGTGTGGGGGTAAAGTCCTTGCCCGACGTGCGCTGCGAAATGGAAAAAACCGCCTGTTCCGACTCGTCCAGCAGTTCGCCAACCTCGCGCGAAGCGTCGTAGCAGTTGACGATAATGCCGGAGCACGCGTTGATCAGGCTGCGCTGCAGGGATTTGTCGCGGACAATGGTGGCGTAGTATTCCGCATTGGCGCCGGATACGACCGCCTGGGCCAGTTCGCCCAGATAGACCGCGCCGCCTGCTTCTTCAAGGGCGTTTTGGCTTTTGAGCTGCTCGGCGGTGGAAATGAGGTCCAGCGGGGCGGATTTGCGGTAAAGCTCGAGAAAGGCCTTGTAGATGGTGGCGTGCGCGGGCAGATAAAAATCTTCGTCCGTGAGCTGGTCCACAATGGAGTGCATGAGCTGGGGGCGCATAAATACGCCGCCAAGCACGGCCTGTTCCGCTTCTACACTATGGGGGGGCACGCGCCGCAGGATGTCGGCTTCGGTTTTTTCGGCGCTATGGGCGTGCGCAGAGCGGGGTTGGCCGTCTTTGTTGCGGCCCTGCCCAAAAGGCGCGCCCCCGGCCGCGTGGCCGGGGGCGGAATTGCTGTCGTTGCGGGAAGCCACGTGGACCCCTACTGGGCGGCCTCGGCTTCTTCAGCGGGAGCCGCAGAAGCGGGCTCTTCTTCAACGGTGGCCTGATGGTCGGAGACCACCTTCACCGGCACAATGGCGATCACGCTGGCGTGCAGACGCACGCGGACGGGGTGTTCGCCAAGGGTACGGATGGGGGCGTCCATAAGAATGCGGCGGCGGTCAACTTCCACGCCAAGGGCGGACAGGGCGTCGCCGATGATGGAGGTCGTGACGGAGCCGTAAAGCTTGTCGTTGTCGCCCACGTGCATGGGAATGACGACATTCAGGGCTTCCAGGCGAGCCTGCATGCCCTGGGCTTCAGAGCGCAGGGCGTCCATGCGGGCCTGAAGCTTTTTGCGTTCCTGTTCAAAGGCTTTGAGGTTGGCAGGCGAAGCCACCATGGCCAGACCCTGCGGAAGCAGGAAATTGCGGCCATAACCGGGCTTCACTTCAACCACATCGCCAAGGATGCCGAGATTTTCAACGTCGGCGCGAAGTATCAGTTTCATGTGCGCCTCCTTAAATGGTGCTCTTTTTCTTGACGCCAGAATCGTGCGTCGCGGTGTAGATGAGCAGGGCCATCTGGCGGGCGCGCTTGATTTCGCGGGTCAGCAGGCGCTGGTGGTGTGCGCAGGTGCCGGTGATGCGGCGGGCAATGATCTTGCCGCGCTCGGTGACGAAGTCGCGCAGGATGTCGGCACGCTTGTAATCCAGGGGCAGGTCCTTGTCGGCGCAGAAGCGGCAAAACTTGCGGCGCGGAGCAAATTTTTTCTTAAAAGCCATGTTAGGCAACCTCCCCGGCCACTTCGTCGGCCAGCTTGACGGTCACGAACTTGAAGATGCCGTCGGTTATGCGCACGTTGCGTTCCAGCTCGGCGATAAGCTCAGCCGGAGCCTGGTACACCAGGCGCACATAAAAGCCGCGCATCAGTTTGCGCACCGGGTAGGCGAGATCGCGCATGCCCCAATTGTCCACTTCCACCATGACGCCCTTTTCACGCTCGATGATCGCGGTAAGGACAGAGATGATGCCCTCGCGATTTTCGGCGGAAAGCTCCGGGGAAAGGAGCAGTAGGGTTTCAAATTTCCGCATCGGTTTTCTCCTTTTGGATTGGCAGCCCACGCCACACAGGGCGCGAGCAAGGAACGAGTCTTATACGTCCGGCAAATGGGCCTGTCAAGCCAAAATTTGGCGCAGGCCGGTTAGCCGTAGACGCGAGGGTTCATCCCCCCGAAAAGACACAGCACTTCGTATGATATGGTTCCCAGCGCGTCGGCCATATCCTGCGGGGTGACCGGGGTCTGGCCGGGGTCTGCCGGGCCGCCCACAAGCCATGCCGTGTCGCCCACGCGCACCTGTGGGATATTGGTCACGTCGGCCATGATCATGCCCATGCACACCCGGCCCACCTGCGGGACGCGGCGGCCATTGACAAGCATGGCCGTGCGGGTGGAGAGCGCGCGGTTGAAGGCAGTGGCGTAGCCTATGGCCACCACCGCTACCACCGAGGGCTTTTGCGCGGTAAACAGACGGCCGTACGACACGCTCTGCCCTTCGGCGAGCTGCCGCACTTCAATGACAGGCGCGCTGACGCTCATGGCCCACTCAAGGCCCAGCTTTGCGCCCTTGTCCTCCCAGGTTGTCCCTGTAAATGGGTTGCCGCCGTAAAGCGAGATGCCGGGGCGGCATACTTCGAAGTGCGCTTCGGGCCTGCCGATGGTGCCCGCCGTGTTGCACAGCGAGCGCTCAATCTCGGGAAAAACCTCGCGCAGCGCGTCGGACATGGCGGTAAAGCGGCGCACCTGTTCCTGCGTATAGGCCTCCTGCTCGGGCATGTCGGCGCAGGAAAAATGCGAGATGACCATGGCTGGCTCTATGCCCTGGATGCTGCGCAGGCGGTCGATGACCTGCGGCAGTTCTTTTTGCGAAAACCCAAGGCGGCCCATGCCTGTTTCGCACTTGATGGCCACGCGCAGCGTACGTCCTGCATGGCAGTGGGCCGCCGCGCGTTCGAGCTGGTCAAAGTTGCCCACCACCGGGGTCAACCCCTGCATGACGGCTCCCTGCCAGTCCACATCGGTAAGCGCCCCCAGCAGCGGCACAATGGTTTGCCGCAACCCTGCGTCGCGCAGGGCCATGGCTTCGGAAACCGTGCCCACGGCAAAGCGCCGCGCACCGGCATCGGACAGCACGCGGGCCACCGGCACAAGGCCGTGGCCGTAAGCGTCGGACTTGATAACCGGCATAAGCGCATGGGCCTCGCCCATGCGGCCAAAATTGCGGCGGATGGCGCCAAGATCAATGTGGCACAGCGAAGGTGAAAAGGTGCAATCGCTCACAGGGAATTCCCTCATTTGAACTTTGCTGAAGGACGCTCAGCGCGGCTGACCGCGCGCCGCTCATGGCGGCAACGGGGGGCCGCCCGTCCATTGCGCTCCCCCCGGCGCAACGGCCCCGGCCCCTGCGCACAACACCCTACGATGAAAGGCCGCAACTTTAGCAACATTGCCCAAAAGGCACAACAATTTGCCGCAGGCAGGCCTTGCCCGGCCATTTGCGGCCCCCTCTTGCGCAGGGCGGCGCTTGCAGATAGTGTGCGCGGCATGTCGCAAACCGTATTTACCATCGAACATACCGACGGAGCCGCCCGCGCGGGCGTGCTGCGAACGGCTCATGGCGCTATCCCCACGCCTATTTTTATGCCCGTGGGAACCGTGGGCTCGGTCAAGGCGCTTGCGCCGGACGATCTGGCCGCCATTGGCGCGCCCATCATCCTGGGCAATACCTATCACCTTTACCTGCGCCCCGGCGACGAGCTGGTGCACCGGCGCGGGGGGCTGCACAAGTTTGCCTCCTGGCCCGGCTCCATCCTTACGGACAGCGGCGGCTTTCAGGTATTCAGCCTGAGCTCGCTGCGCAAAATCCGCGAGGAGGGGGTGGAGTTTCGCTCGCATCTCGACGGTTCAAAACATCTGTTCACGCCAGAAAAGGTGCTGGAAATACAGCGTAATCTTGATTCGGACATCATGATGGTGCTGGACGAATGCGTGCCCTTTGGCGCGGATTACGACTATACGGAAAAATCCCTGGCGCTCACCACGCGCTGGGCACGGCGCGCCATTGAAGCCTACCCGCCAGGCTCAGCGCACAATCTGCTGTTTGGCATCACGCAGGGCGGTTTTTACAAAGACTTGCGCGAGCGCTCGGTCAGCGAACTGTGCGGGATGGATTTTGACGGTTTTGCCATTGGCGGCCTCTCTGTGGGCGAGCCAAAAGACAAGATGTACGACCTGCTGTACCACACGGCCCCGCTGCTGCCCGGCGCAAAGCCGCGTTACCTCATGGGCGTGGGCACGCCGCTGGATATTGTTACGGGCATCCATGCAGGCGTCGACATGTTCGACTGCGTGCTGCCCACCCGCAATGCCCGCAACGGCACGCTGTACACGTCGCTTGGCAAGATCAACATCAAGCGTCGCGAGTTTGCGGAGGACGACGGCCCTCTGGACCCCAACTGCCGCTGCTACGCCTGCCGCAACTTTTCGCGGGCCTATCTGCGGCATCTGTACGCCAGCCAGGAGCTGCTGTCGTTCCGGCTCAACTCGCTGCACAACCTGACCTATTATCTCGATCTGGCGCGCAACGCCCGTCAGGCCATTGTGGAAGGCCGTTTTACGGATTTTTTGGCAAAAATTACGGCCCTGTATCCGGACGAAGCCGCGCGCGCGGCTGCTGGCGCATAACTGCCGCCGATTTCGACCTGAAGCGGGGAGGGGACATGGTTTCTCCTTCCCGCTTTTTTATTGGGGTGGGCTATCCGCCCTTGGCAATGCTCATGACCTGCTGCAACAGCTCGGTAAGATAGGGAATATTCATGCTGATGATGCGGGCGAGAATTTTGTAGACCACAGCCAGCACTAGGGTTGCGCCAATGCTGAACCCAAGCCCTCTGGCAATGCCGGAGAGGAAGTTAAGCCACAGAATCTTGCCGGTTTTTTGCGACAGCTTCACGTATTCGGCCAGGCCCGCATTGTCCAGGCGCTGGAGCAAAAGCTCCGCCTGCGCCTGTTTTTCTTCGTACTGGGTGTCCATGCACTCTCCCTTGCGTTGAAGGACGGCTGTGAGCCTATACGCAACACGCCCAAAAAACAAAAACCCCGCGATGACGCCATCGCGGGGTTTTGCATGCGGGGCAAGGCCCGTTGCTCATACGCTCAGGCCTGCAAATGTTCAGGTGCGTATCCGCGCTGCTCGCGGCGGCGCACCAGCCAGAAAACCAGCAGCGACCCCGCCAGCTTGCTCAGGCTCATGGTTGCAACCGACCACGGCGTGGCAATGCCGATCATGCCCAAAAAGACGATGCTGTCGAGCGGCGCGCCCACAATGCTCGATATGAGGATGCGCTGCGAAAAGGGGCGGCGCGTGAAGGTGTATACCGTCCAGTCGCCCAGCTCGCCCACGGCAAAGGCGGCGGCGCTGGCAAGCGCCAGCTGCGGGCTGGCCATAAACCAGCTGACCACGCAGCCCGCCAGCATGCCCCAGAGCACATGATGCCCCACGCGGCGCTGCGCAAAGTCGCGCACCACAAAAATGAAGCCCACGATGAGCGAAAGGGGCGCCCACATTTCGCCATTGGGCAGGGGTATGAGGGGGGTAACCGTAAAGGCAAAGTTAACGCCAACAATAAGTGCAATGTAGGTAAATAGGCTGAGCATGGGCGCGAGACTAAGCATTGGCGCGGCTATAGTCAAGTTGGCGTATCCGGGGCAGCCGTATTTTTGCCGTAAAAATACATAATATGGTGCGCCGGTTGCGCGCGGCGGGCAGCCGCGCATGCGGCGCGCGCGCGTTGCATGGCGGGGCTGCGTCTTGACCCCGGAGCGTGGATGTGGGACAGAAGGCCAGTTATAGTATGTTTATAGAGTAAGGTTTACTCTGATTGTGCCGGGCAAGTGCGCGAACCCCCATGCCCTCCCGAACGCGGAAGCGCAATTTTCTTTATGATGTTAGCCCGTTTAGGGCGGCTTTTGGCGTGTTTGCGCGCACGCGCCCAGCAAATTACCAAGTAGTATTCCGTCGCTGAGCGACGGTAGAGGCTGGATGCTTCCAGCCGGGAGAAAGAATGTCGGACCAGAACTTTCGTTGCGGTTGGGTGGCGCTCATGGGGCCGCCCAATGCGGGCAAATCCACCCTGCTCAACGCCCTGCTCGGCCAAAAGGTCACCATTGTCACGCCCAAGCCGCAGACAACGCGCAACCAGATTGTGGGCATCCTTACGGACGAAAAAGCCCAGGTTGTCTTTATGGATACGCCTGGTCTCGCCCAGGTGCGCGGCAGGTTGAGCAAAACCATGCTCCAGGCCGTGTGGCAAAGCCTTGCCCAGGCCGAAGTCATCATGCCTGTGCTCGATGCGCACCTGTACATCCGTCATCCGGAATTTCTGGAGCGCGACCTCGCGCCTCTGGCCAAGGCTCTGTCCAGCGACGAGCGGCCCATGATCGTGGTGGTCAACAAGGTGGATCTGTTTTCTGACAAAAGCCGCATGCTGCCGCTGCTGACCCGTCTGAGCGAAATGTGGCCCCATGCGGAAATTTTTCCCACCTCGGCGCTGAACAAGGACGGCCTGCCGGATCTGGCGCGCCTTATCCGCTCCAAGCTGCCCGTTGCGCCCGCGCAGTTCCCCGAAGACCAGATTTCAACCGCGCCTATGCGTTTTATGACTGCAGAAATCGTGCGCGAAAAGCTGTTTTTGCACCTGCGTCAGGAAGTGCCGTACTCCGTGGCTGTTGACGTGGAAAGCTGGGAGGAGGACGAAGAGCGCGGCCAGACGGTCATCCATGCCGTCATCTACGTGGGGCGGCCCATGCACAAGGCCATGGTTATTGGCCGCGCGGGCGCGTCCATCAAGCAGATAGGCATTGAGGCCCGCATGGAAATTCAGGACCTGGTGGGCGGCAAGGTACACCTTGAGCTGTGGGTCAAGGTGCGCGAACACTGGACTGAAGACGCGGCCTTTTTGCGCGAGATGGGCCTGATGGCGGAGTAGTCATGGGCGATACACTGCTGCAAGAGCGTTACGCGCGCGTGCTCGACCGTCTGGATGCGGCCTGCGCAGCCGCCGGGCGGTCACGCCAGGGCGTGAAGCTCATTGCCGTGTCAAAGCTGCATCCGGCGGAATCCCTGGCCGTAGTGGCCGCCGCCGGGCAGATTGATTTTGGCGAAAATTATGTTCAGGAAGCGCTGCAAAAACGGCAGTACCTTGCTGCAAACCCGGACACCGCACGCCAGTGCGCAGGCATCCGCTGGCATATGATCGGGCATGTGCAAAGCCGCAAGGCCCCGCTGGTGGCGGGGGCTTTCAGCCTTGTGCATACTCTTGATTCGCGCAAGCTTGCCGACGCCATGGAGCGGCGGCTGGTCGAGGGCGGTTTGCGTCAGCCTGTGCTCTTTGAGGTAAATGTTGGGGGCGAATCGCAAAAATCTGGTGTGATGCCTGCAGATTTGCCGCAATTGGCCGATTATGTACTTGAGCATTGTCCGCATCTCGACGTGCAGGGTCTTATGTGCCTGCCCCCGGTGTTTGACGCGGGCGATGCAGCGCGGCCTCATTTTGCCCTGTTGCGGGAGCTGCGCGACGCGTTGCGCACCCGCCTGGGGTTGCCGTTGCCCGAGCTTTCCATGGGCATGAGCGGCGATTTTGAAGGCGCTGTGGCCGAAGGGGCCACCATGGTGCGCATAGGCACGGATATTTTTGGGCCGCGTCCTGCCAAGATGTAATGATTTGGCACAAAGCCTGCTATAAAGGCTTGAGCGGTTCGCGTTTTTGACCCCACAATATCGGTGGAGTGCATATGGCGGCCAAAGAAAAAGAAGCAAAGGCCCTGCCTGAAGGGCAGGCGGAAAATCCCAAAAAGCCATCCAGGATCAAGCGCATCGTCATTATTTTGGCGATCCTGCTCATTACCCTGACCGGTGCTGGCAGCGGCGCTTACTGGTGGTTTTTTATCCGCACGCCCTCTGTGGCAAACTCTGCGGCGCAGGACAGCGCTGCGGGCGATGCCGCAGGCAAGGGGGCGGCGGGGCAGCCCGGTGCTGCGGGCGCTGGCAATGCTGGCGGCGGCTCGGGCCACGGCGGCGCGGCTGGAGCTGGCAATGCTGGCGGCGCGGGTGATGCGCGCATTGAACGGCAAAGCGATTTGCCGCGCAACGGCGGGCAGGTGCTGCCCTTGCCTGCCATTACTGTAAATATTTCCGACCCCTCCGGGCGGCGCTACCTCAAGCTGGGCATGGAGGTCGAGGTCAACTCCGATGTTTCCGCCGCATTGCAGGCCAACAGCGCCAAAATACGCGACGCCATCATCATGCTGCTGGCGGGCAAGACATACGGCGACATTTCGTCGCCTGACGGCAAGGTGCTGCTGAAGGCGGAGGTGGCCTCCCGGCTCAACCAGATTTTGGGAGCGCAAAGGATCATACGCGTATATTTTACCGACTTTGTTGTTGAGTGACCGGCGCAAACCGGTGCGGGGCCTCGATGCCCGGCCCTGCCTGCCGCCATTTCAATAGGCAGTTTTGACGGCTGCGCCCCGTTGGGGCACGGCCTTTCCGCAACGCAGGCGGGATGTTCCCGCCGCGCGTAACGGAAGAGAGAACGAGGTGACCTATGTCGCAGGAAGACCAGGAAGCTTTGGCAGCCCAGTGGGCCGCACAGCTGGAAGATGAGGCCAATGCCGCCGATCCCGCCGCAGCCGTACCCGCAGCCGGTGCCGCGCCTGCGCCCGCAAGTGCTGCCGCGCCCGCAAGTGCTGCCGCGCCCGCAGGTGCTGCCGCGCCCGCTGGCGGCGCTGTGGACGAGGCTGCTCTGGCCGCGCAGTGGGCCGAGTCTCTGGCGCAGGATGAAGAGGATAAGGGCCCTGCTTCGTTTGGCAGCGCCGGCGCTGCCGCCGGGCTTGGCGGTCATGCGGTGGACGCGCATTTTCAGGATATGACTGAAATGGCCCGTCAGCCCAAGGACAACAAGCTCAAGCGCGAGCTGGATTTTATTCTGGATATTCCGCTGGACGTCTCCGCGGAGCTTGGCCGCACGCGGCTGCTCATCAACGAGCTGCTGCAGCTGGGTCAGGGCTCTGTGGTAGAGCTTAACAAGCTGGCTGGCGAACCCCTCGAGGTGTACGTCAACGGCAAGCTGGTGGCGCGTGGCGAGGCCGTGGTCATCAACGAAAAATTTGGCGTGCGCCTGACGGATATCATCAGCCCCATCGAAAGGGTGAAGCAGCTTGGCTAGCCTGCCTGTACTGCTGGCCGCTGCCGAGGGCGGGCTTTCGGGCAGCGCCGTGCGCGGCGCTGTGGGCTCTGCGGCGCAGGACGCCGCCACAGCCATGGCCGAGCCAGCCTCTACGCTTGGGCAGTCGTCGCTGTCGTGGGGCAGCTATATTCAGGCCGTGGGCATACTGTTTTTGCTGGTGGCCTTGCTGTGGCTGGCGGTGTGGCTGGCGCGGCGTTTCGGCAAGTTCAATTTTTTGCCGCGTCCGGGGTCGCTGCCCCGCGACGCTCTGGTCATGGAGGCCCAGTTGCCGCTTGGGCCGCGAAAAGGCTTGATGGTGGTACGCTTCTTGAATAGAAGGTTGTTGCTGGGTGTTACAGACCAGCAGATTACCCTATTGACCGAGGAGCAGGCACAGCATGAGCCAGAGAACGCCGATTTCAAGCAGATCATGGACGAAGCCAGTCGCGGCGCTGGCGGCAGCTAGCCTTATTTCACTTTTTGCGCCGGTCGTGGCCCATGCGGCTCAGGATCTGGCCATGCCCACCATGCAGCTCACCCTGGCCGGGGGCGCGCAATCGCCCGAAAAGGTCTCGGTGCTGCTGGAAATTCTCTTTCTGCTCACCGTACTTTCGGTGGCTCCGGCCATCATGCTCACGGTCACCAGCTTTACCCGCATCATCATCGTATTCAGCTTTCTGCGGCAGGCCATGGGCGTGCAGCAGCTGCCGCCCACGCAGATTCTTGCCAGCCTTGCCATTTTTATGACGGTGGTCATCATGTACCCCGTGGGCAAGCAGATCAACGACACCGCCCTGCAACCCTATCTTGCGGAGCAGATCGACTACAAGGTGGCGCTCGACCGGGCGCAGGCCCCATTGCGCACCTTCATGTTCAAGCACACTCGTGAGAAAGACCTTTCGGTCTTTTATTCCATCAGCAAGATCGAGGCCCCCCGCACCAAGGAAGAAGTGCCCACCATGCTGCTGGCCGCCGCCTACGTCATCAGCGAGCTCAAAACCGCCTTTACCATCGGCTTTCTCATCTACATTCCATTTCTGGTGCTGGACATGGTTATTTCAAGTGTGCTGCTGGCCATGGGCATGATGATGCTGCCGCCCATGATGGTGTCCATGCCCTTTAAGCTGCTGCTTTTTGTCATGGTGGACGGCTGGAACCTGCTGGTGGGCTCGCGGTGAACAGCTTTTTGCTCTGACCGCAGTTGCGCGTTCAGCATTGGCCCGCTTTTTGCCTACAGACAAGCAAGATACTTACACCGTCATTTTTCAGGAGTTGCCCATGTCCCCAGATTTCGTCATCGGTTTTGGACGTCAGGCCATTGAACTTTGTTTGATGATGGCGTTGCCCATGCTGGGCGTGGGGCTGGCCGTAGGCGTGGTGGTAAGCGTCATTCAGGCTGCAACGCAGATTCAGGAGATGACCCTTACCTTTATACCCAAGGTCGTGTGCATGTTTCTGGCCCTGCTGCTGGCTCTGCCCTGGCTCATGGAACGTATGATCACCTTCACGCGCGACGTTTTCATCAATATCCCCATGTACATCAGGTAGATGGCCTAAAGAGGCGGGGTCATTGCCCCCGTCATGCTAAATATCCCTGCGGATGCGGGCGTTGCGGTTTTGCCGCCAGGCGCTGTTTGCACCCAGAAGATGCCGACCCGCCCCAGCCATGTTGCGCAATTGCGCACTGGCAGGGGCGGGTTTTTTGTCGTGGGGAGCGGGGCTGCCTTGCGTCAGTGTTGGCGACTGGTATTGCAGTTTTTGGGTTTACGCTGATTGAATTGATTGGTGTTGGTACTGTATGGAAACTGCAAATATGAAAATGGTAGTGGTGCTCTGACTGTATAAACTATTTCTAACAAAAATCTAGAAAAAATTTAGGCTGTTTTTGTCTGCAATAAAAAAGGAAGCGTGGGTACGCTTCCTTTTTTATTGCGTCAAGGGCTTGTCTCGTTACTGCAAAAAGAGCCAATTATGTTGGCGTGCTTTTTGCTTGAGGGAATTATGAACAGTTTTTGCCTTATGATGCAGAATTTTTTGCCCGATGCGCTGCGGCAAGGCCCAGCAACACAGCACCTGCCTGGGCCACGTTGAGCGAGTCAAAAGAGCGCGCCAGCGGGATGCGCAGCATGTGGGCGCAGCGCTTGGCAACGCCGGGTCGCAGGCCTTTGTCCTCATTGCCCAGTACCAGCACGGCAGGCAACTGCATGGGTTCTGTAAAGGCATCGAGGCTTGATGGGCCGTCGCCTCCCGCGCCGTAGATGAACAGCCCGGCTTCTTCGGCGCTGTCAAGGGCATGACCCAGATTGGTCACCCTGGACACGGGCAGTTTTTCCAGAGCGCCAGCGGCGGCTCTGCGGGCGGCGGGGCCGAGATAGGCGCTGTTGTGCTGGGGCAGGATGATGCCTGCGCCGCCCAACGCGTAAAGGGTACGGCAGATTGTGCCCACGTTGCCGGGGTCCTGCACCTGATCAAGGGCCACGATGACGGGCAGGGGAGCGTCGGCAACTGCGGCAAAGAGGTCTGCAAGCTCGCAAAAGCCGGTGGCGGCAAGGCGGGCCACAACACCCTGATGGGCGACGCCGTCACGACCCTGACGCCCCTGGCCGGGTTGCCCGCCCGGGCGGCACAGGCGGTCGAGGGCGACCTGGTCCACCAGCGAAAAGCGCACATTGTGCTGGCGGCAGAGGTTCAGCACCTCCTGCGCGTCGGCCCCGCGCAGGCCTTTTTTGCAAAAGACGCAGTCTATGCGCTGGGGCTCGCTGGCAAGCAGCTCCAGCACGGGCTTGAGACCCGGCAGCAGCGGGGCTTGTTCGGTTTCGTTGTGCATATGGCCTCCCGGCTGTGTGCGTTGGCCGTTGGGCGGCCATTATTGAATGGAGCAGGGGGCGCGGGCAAAAGCCCGCACCAAAAGGTATTTATGTGATATTTGCGCGGTTGCGCATGTGGGTCGCTGGCAACCCTGCGCGCATGGCCGCGCACGGATAAAGCCGTTGATGGCCCATGGCGGCTGTGTACGCATCTTCCCGGCAGATGGCAAGCCGGGGTGGCAAAAGGGGAGGGAACATATGGTTGCATCATGCTGGAACAGATCGGCAATGGCAAGATTGTGCATTCTCGCTGTTGTCTGTTGTCTGCTGCTTGCCGGGGGGTGCGCCTCGCGGCAGGGGGGTGATGGCGGACAGGGCCTCTCCATGTCTGTGCCCGAGCAGGACACCTCGCCGCCGCTGACAGCCAGTGAAACCGCCGCGCTCAATACCACCGGCCAGGTGGACAAAAATATCCCCGACAGCGCCATGCCCGACGTAACGCGCCAGTATAAATACTTTTTGCGCAAGGGGCGTCCTGCCATGAGCGCTTCGTCCAAACGGGCCGAGCAGTTTTTGGCCTATGCCAAACGGGTGTTCCGCTCGCGCGGCATGCCTGAGGATCTGGCCTATCTTGCCATTGTGGAAAGCGGCTACCGCTCCGAGGTGCGGTCGCCCGCCGGGGCAGCGGGGGCCTGGCAGTTCATGCCCTATACCGGGCAGAAATACGGCCTCAACCAGGACTGGTGGACGGACGAGCGCCTTGATCCGTTTAAATCAACAGAAGCTGCGGCCGATTATCTGCAAAAACTCTACGGCGACTTTGGCGACTGGCCCACGGCCATTGCGGCCTACAACGCAGGCGAGGGCAAGCTGGGGCGGGCCAAACAGGGCACAGGCGGGCGCGATTTTTTTGAAATCAAGTCGCGCAACCACATGCTGGACGACAAGGCCCAGCTGCGTGACGAGACAAAGCAGTACGTGCCGCGTTACCTGGCCGTTACCAAGATCATGCGCAACCTGTCCCAATTGGGGTTTGACCCCATCCATCCAGACAGCGCGCCCGGCGTGGTGCGGTTGACGGCAAAGCCAGGGACGGATCTGGCTGGCATGGCCCGCGCCTGCCGTATGGACTGGGAGACCTTTGCCGCCTTCAACCGGCAGCACAAACGCCCCATCACCGATACCGGGCGGCCCACCTATCTATATGTACCCGCAAGCCGGGAGCACGATGCCCGGGCCTATCTTGCCTCGCCCCAGTGCGCGACCTATGCCGGGTGGGGCCCGTGTTCCGTGGCGTCGAGCGCGGACTCGTGGGAAAAAATCAGTCGACGCAGCGGCGTGCCTGTGGGGACGCTGCGAGCGGTCAATCCGGGCAATCCGACTTTGAAGGCGGGCGAAACCGTGCTGGTTCCGCGTTCGGTAAACATGTCGGCCCAGGCGGTGGCGGCGCTGGATGCAAAGCCCGCCAAAGGGGCTGACAAGGCGGACAAGTCCGGCAAGGCAGGCAAAACGGGCAAAGTCGCGGCAGAGCGAGAACCACAGGCGGTCGAGCCGCATGTGCCCGGAGCGCGGGTTGTGGCCGCAAACGACGGGCCGAGGCATACCCTGCGCGCCGACGAGACGCTCTCGTCCGTTGCGAAAAAATACGGGGTCAGCGTTCAGGATCTGCAGCAGCAAAACGGC
>NZ_CP036295.1:2090000-2375000 GCF_004801255.1 Desulfovibrio desulfuricans
CGGGCCGTGGCCGACCTGGCCCAGCAGGCGCAAAAACTGAGCGCCCTGATCAGGGAAATGAAAAACGGTTAGGCGGCAAAACCATCAACACAAAAAAAGGGCCGGCAATGCAAAGCTGCGCTGCTGGCCCTTTACGGTATATCATGAACATACTCTATTATGACTGCTTTTCCGGCATCAGCGGCGACATGAACATGGCGGCCATGATTGATCTGGGAGTCGACCCGCACTACCTGAAGGCCGAGCTGGACAAACTTGGCCTGGGTGCGGAATTTGAGCTGAAGGTCTCCACCTGCGCCTGCAGCGGCATCAAGGGCACGCAGGTGCATGTCTGTCAGGACGGGAAAAAGTACCACGATCGTGGTCATGCTCATAACCTTGCACATGACCTTGCGCATGACCACGATCATGACCATGCCGCAGAGCCATCATGCGAGCATGCCGGACATGCGGAGCACCACCCCGCGCATGACCATGCTGTCGCCAGCGCCGCCCGCCATGAGCACCACCACGCGCAGCACAGAAACCTTGCCGCCATAGAAGCCATCATCATGTCCAGCGACCTGAAGCCAGAGGTAAAGCAGACGAGTCTGCGCATCTTTGACCTCATAGCAAAGGCCGAGGCCAAAGTTCACGGCAAGCCGGTCGGCGAGGTGCACTTTCACGAGGTGGGCGCAACAGATTCCATTGTGGACATCGTGGGCGCGGCCATCTGTTTTCACGCGCTGCGGGTGGATGCCGTGTGGGCCTCGGCCATCGAGCTTGGCAGCGGGCTTGTCCACTGCGCCCATGGCGTCATGCCTGTACCGGCCCCGGCAACGACAGAGATAGTCCATGGGCTGCCCACAACCAGGGGCGGCACAGACCACGAGGCGACAACCCCCACGGGGGCGGCCATCATAGCGGCGCTGACCAGCCGCTTTACCTCAACGCCAGCCATGTCCACCAGCAAAACGGGCTATGGCATAGGGCACCGTCAATCCAGCCGCCCCAACATGCTGCGGGTATTCCTTGCAAGCGACGACTGCCCTGCCCATATGTAGCGCAATTTCCAGGTACGACAAATGACAAACGACATGTTGCAAGACCTGCTGTCAGCCGTTAAAAACGGCGGGCTCTCCGTAGCTGAGGGCATGAATGCCCTGCGTGATTCAGCTTTTCTGGATTTGGGGCATACAAAGTTCGACGCGCACCGCGCCCTGCGGAACGGATTTCCCGAGGTGGTCTACGGCGAGGGCAAAACGCCGGAACAGGTGGCCGAAATATTTTGTCTGCCGGGCACGCAGGGCAACATACTTGCCACGCGCGTTTCGCCCGAGATGGCCAGTCATGTCCAATCCCTATGTCCGGATGCCGAGTATAACCGGCTGGGGCGTACCCTGACCCTGGCCCGAAGCCCCCAGGTGTGGAAGCAGGGCGAGGTGGCCATTGTCACAGCGGGCACGTCCGACCTGCCCGTTGCGGAAGAGGCGCACGTAACCTGCGGCATGCTGGGGTGCAAGACCCGCATAATTTCCGACGTCGGCGTAGCGGGCATTCACCGCCTGCTGACGTGCCTGCCCGCCATCCGTTCCGCGCGGGTTGTCATTGTGGTTGCGGGCATGGAGGGTGCGCTGGCCAGTGTTGTGGGCGGCCTGATACCGCAGCCAGTTATTGCTGTTCCCACCTCTGTAGGGTACGGAGCCTCCTTTGCCGGCCTTTCAGCACTGCTTGGCATGCTCACCTCCTGCGCGAGCGGCGTTACTGTGGTAAATATAGACAATGGTTTTGGGGCCGCCTGCGCCGCTTGCAGAATAGCCAATGCGTAACATGACAAAAACACTGCAGTAAACGCCGAGAGGCCAGACTGTCGCATTACACTGCGGGCTTTTCCGCTGCAGCCATCACACTACAGCAACAGCGCACTGCACAGCCGTATTTTTTCAGCAACAGGACACTATATGCGAATAGCCGTATTTGAAGTCAAGGATTGGGAAGAACAGTATTTTTGTCAGGCCGTCGCATCCGGCAGGTACACCCTTGAGCTCAGTGAAAACAAGCTCACAGCCGACCTCGCACGCACGCTCGAGGGCTTTGACGCGGTCTCTGTTCTTGAGAGCGCTCTGGACGCGCCTGTTCTCGACATCATGAAAAGCCGGGGCATACGGTTTATCACCACCCGCACAACCGGCTACGACCAGATCAACGTGGCGTACGCAAAATCCATAGGCCTCAAGGTTGCCAATGCCCTGTACCCGTCAGATGCGGTGGCCGAATTTACAATCCTGCTCATGCTATTGAGCCTGCGCCACTACAAGGCCTCGCTGTACCGCGTGGCCACCAACGATTACTCGCTGGCTGGCCTGAAAGGCAAGGAGCTCAAAACAATGACCGTGGGCGTGGTGGGCACAGGCGGCATAGGCTCCTGCGTGGTGCGCCTTCTTGCCGGTTTTGGGTGCAGGATACTGGCCTACAACAAAAGCCAGAAGCCCGATCTGGCCGCGCTGGCGCAATACACCGACATGGAGTCAATCTTCCGTCAGAGCGACATCATCACCTTTCATATTCCGCTGACCGATCAAACCCGGCACATCGTCAACGACGCATCGCTAGCCAAAATGAAGGACGGCGTCATCCTGATCAACACGGCCAGAGGCGAGCTGATGCGCACCGAAGCGCTTATCGCCGGGGTGGAGTCTGAAAAGATCGGGGCGCTCGGGCTGGATGTGTTTGAAGAAGAGCGCGACATCTACCACCGCTACCGTACTACAGACATCATAAAAAACCGCAATATGGCCTACCTGCGCCAGTTTCCCAATGTTGTCATGACGCAGCACATGGCCTTTTTTACCGAGACGAACATCAATTCAATGGTCTGCGACAGTCTGGACAACCTGTTAAAGATGCACGAAGGCCAGGGGTATTACGAAATATAATATCCATGCCATCCGGGTATTTTTTCTGCCCCGCAGGCTTCAGGCGCGCTGGTCAGACTTACTGCGCGCTCAACGACAATTCCTGCCCGGTTACGCCGCAATAAACTATAAGCAGCTCGGCGCCCTCGCTGTCCGTGTACCCATAGTGCGGCTTGTTGACCATCTCGGCCAAAAAATCGCCCTGCGTGAGATGCTGCTCCTGGTTGTCGCGTTCACTCTTTACGGTCAGGCTGCCCTTATGCACATAGGCGATGTTGGGCATGGGGTGCGTGTGGCTTGCGAGCCGCGAGTTGGGCGGAATCACGATCTTTACAATTTTAATGTCCGCGTTGCCCGTCGGGTAAGCTCCGTATTCCGTACCATCCCATGACCGTACCGCCTCAAACAGTAGGGTTTTGCTCACTCCCGCCGCAGGGGCCGTGGCGGCAATGGCCTGGCCAATGCCCGCGACCCGCTCCTTGCCGCCAGCCCAAAACCCTGCCCCAAATATGACCAGCCCCGCCACCACACCGAAAACCCAATTTTTTTTGAACACGCAAATCTCCACTTTCCGCTGCCGCCCCAGGGCCGCACCGTAGCCGTTTTTATGTTGACGCATTTATCCCCATCCAGTACCGACTACTTGCGCCATATCCCATATGTCGCTGCGTCCTCAACTTAACAGGTTAGACACGCAGAGTCATGCCAACAGACGGGGGCGTCATGCTCCGCAGGCTAGAAGTATTGCAAAAGCACCATGCCTGCAGCCCCCACCGCCAGCAGCCACAGGGCGTTGATGCGCGTGTACATGACGCACAGCGTCGAAATTGCGGCAAAAACATAGGCCGCCCACCCGCCCTCAAGACTTTGCAAAAGTACATAGGCTGAAGCCAGAACCATGCCTGCGGCAACGGGGCGCAAGCCTGCTTCCAGGGCCACCTGCCAGCGTGCCCCCCTGTGATTTTTCCACACGCGGGCAATGCCGTACAAAAGCAGTGCCGTTGGACCAAACATGCACACGGTTGCTACCAGCGCCCCCCAAAAACCAGCAACCTGCCAGCCTATAAGTGTCGCCAGCAGTGAGCCTGGCCCCGGCGCCATACGCGCAATGGCAAAATCGTTGAGAAACTGCGTCGCCGTCATCCAGCGATGGACATCAACCACCTGGTGCTGAATATCAACCACGACAGCTTGCCCGCCTCCCACAGCAGCCAGCGAAAGTGGAGCGAACACACGCGCCAGATCAATGCAGAGTGCAAATTCAGATCTCACTTGTGTTCCTCTGGCTTTTTCAATGCGCGCCAATATTCCATGGCAACTCCGGCAAATCCGCAGACCACAACTGTCCAGATTAACGACCAGTGCAATATGCCAGCCGCAACAAACGTTATCACCGTCAGTAAAAGCGGAAAAATGCGACGCGGCAGCAAAGCCACAGCCGTGATGCCCATTGATATTGACAGCCCGATTGCAGCTGCCGCCGCCCCGGCCAAGGCGATATGCGTTACGGGAAACTGGGTCAGCTGGGCAAATGAAACTCCAAGCAGCACTATGAGCAGGGCCGGAAGAAACAAAATACCCATGATGCCCGCAAATGCCCCACGCGATCCACCCAGCTGATAACCAATCCAGATTGCCATGTTTGACACGTTAACCCCAGGCAATGCCTGCGACAGGGCAAGACCGTTCAAAAAGGATTCTTCATCCATCCAGTGACGTTCGTAAACAAAAAGACGCATCATGCGCCCGCTCATTCCTCCGCCAAAACTGGTTAAACCTATCTGCGTAAAGGCAAAAAATATGTCCTTTACCCCTATAGGCGTACGGTTTTCGGGTGATTGCTTTTGCACAGCATTCAACATCAATGAACCCTTTGGATTTTCAGATGGCTATGAAATGACGGGCAAATACGCGGGCAGACAGAAGCAGACAGGCGTTGTCGAGTATCTCGACGCGGAGGCGGTGTTATTGAGGGCAGCTAGCACCGCACAGGGTGGTCACGGCAGACAGATGCCATCTCTGCAGTAGGTACGAAGAAACCCGCCAGCTTGTCAAATTGCACCTTGCCCAGAGCCAGCCTGAAAGCCGCGACCGCAACGCTCCGGGCGCCCCGCCGCGCGGATGCCGTGCAGCCGCAAGCTCTCCCCAACGGTACGCCGCCCTCAGCAGGGATGCGCAAAAGAACTGCCGGGCATGCGGCGTAACTATATCGTCAAGAATACTGGGGATCAAACTGCGCGCGAAGCGGCCACAGCAGGGCGAACCTGTCAAATACGATTGCACCCACAGCTAAAGATGAGTGGGCATACGCGCAAACGTACACCCACTCACCAAACGCGACAGCGAATTTGCCACGCAAAAGAAGAACCAATACCGTTGGTAACGTCCGCACTGCGCCGTAACAAGCCCCACCAGCATCAAAGAGGACTGGGGGAGAGTCGCACGCAGGCGCTCCGGGGCCAATCCTTCCGTTTTTTTGCAAACCCGCAGGCAATCCAAGAAGCTTTGCCGCATGTTTTATTTCACGTGCGCGCATGCACGGTTGCCGCCTCTGGCAAGACGATTATGCGCAAAGCCGGATCCCAGGATTTTACCTCGGTTCGCAGGCCCTATGCAAAAATGACGTCTTCGTTGATGGCGGCAATGTCCTTGCAGCCTGTCAGAACCATGGTCTGCACCAGTTCGCCCTTGAGCTGGGCAATATACTTGCTTACGCCCGCAGCTCCCCCGCCTATGGCAGCCCAGACAATCGGACGGCCAATGCCCACAAGGTCGGCCCCAAGCGCCAGCATCTTGAACACATCGGCCCCGCTGCGCACGCCGCCGTCCGCCATGATCGTTATCTGGCCCTTAACCGCTTTGGCAATCGCAGGCAGCACCCGCGCAGTACCGGGGGCATACTCCATCACACGGCCGCCGTGGTTGGAAACAACAATGCAGTCCGCCCCGGCCGCCACAGCTTCCCTGGCGTCCGCGACCGTCATGATTCCCTTCAGGATAAACTTGCAACCGGCCTTATGGATTTTTTCAACAATCGCGGCCAGTTCCTTGGGGGATTTGGGGCCAACGGGGTGCCCCATCTTGCGCAGGGTAATCAGGCCGGCGGCATCGATATCCATGCCCACTATCTTGCATCCGCTGGCAAAAGAGCGTTCGAGCTTTTCGTCAAGCTCGTCACTCTCCCAGGGTTTGATAAAAGGAATACCGTGCCCCTTGGCCGCAGTTATGGCCGCAAAAGCAGACTGGGTAATTACCGGGGGCACGCCATCGCCGGTGCAGCCGATCACGCCCGCGTCCTTGCAGCCTTGCACCACGGCCTCGACATATTGCTCTTCGGTTACGGCATCATTAAAATTGAACATGCCGCCAATAGGTGCGGCCACTACGGGCATGTCCAGGTTCAGCCCAAGGCAGCTACAGGATGTGTCGGGAGCGCTGGCTGTATGGATGAGGCGCATGTTCAGGGCGATCTCCGCCAAGGCCTTGACGTTGTTTTTAAAGGCAGTGCCGCTGCCCAGCCCGCCCATGCCGGGCACCTCGCCCGCGCACGCTCGACCGTCGCAAATGGGGCAAAGACGGCAAGACCCCCGCATGAGTTCCTTGGCTTTCTGGCGAATATCTTTCATACGAATCTCCATTATAATTAAAAAATACGGTCTGCTTATCTACAATGATAGCAAAAACCGCAATAGCTTACTATCAATACAAACAACATGACTGACAGTTTGTCATTTATAAGAATACGCCCGCTTTACACAAAATGCAACAAAAATACGATGTTCATGATCTTGCGGCACGTAATAATACCATAAAATTCAACAAATACAATAAAATAATAAGCTATAGTGCAAATTTCCCACCAGACTTCGCGCGGCAAGACTCAACGCCGCGCCCAGATGCTGCCGAGAATATGGATGTCTTTGATGATAATAATGTGTAATTTTGTATCGTCTTTTCGCCCACCATGGCCCTGTTGCAATGTATTTTTATGCAACACTGCCGCATGTAAAACACATTGCCCTGCCCCGTCGTGATACAGGCAATCACGCGAAAACTTTACTAAGTGTCAAGGGCATGCCAAACCTGCAACGGACGTTGTTGCCTGTGCCTTGACATTTATTGAATGATTCTGCGCGCTACCCCAAAAATCGGTGGTATTGCTAGGGCAAATATTTCAGGAGTTCACATGGATCAGCAGGAAAATCGAAAAAATGTTCTTCGCCACTTGGGACAACTTGGCGTGGATTACGCAATAACGGAACATCCGGCGGTTTATACCATCGAGGAGATGCTAAACTCGGGTATCAAGCTCATGGGCGAGGTATGCAAAAACCTGTTCATGCGAGATTCCGCTGGCAAACGGCATTTTCTCGTCACCATACCCAACGACAAAAAAGCCCCGCTGAACATCTTGCAGCAAAAACTCGGAACATCCCGACTCAGCTTTGCGTCCGAGAAGCGCCTTGCCAGATACCTTAAGCTGCATAAGGGAGAAGTAACCCCCTTTGGCATTCTCAATGATGAAGGCCGCGATGTTGAGCTGGTATTTGATTCCACGCTTGAGGGCAACCCATGTCTGGGCGTGCACCCCAATGACAACACGGCAACGGTATGGATTTCTTTTGCAGATTTGCACCGAGCGGTTGCCGCACACGGAAACCGTATCCATATGCTCTCTCTGCGCGGGGTAAGGTCACCGATATAAGAGGCGTCAAATCTATTTTTATCCCAGGCAAAAAATCCCTGTATTTCTCCATTTGAGATTTTCACACAAAATCTAACTACCCCTTAGTTTTTTTCGTGCATGTAAGAAGCTGTCATGGCGGGGATTTTTGCTTTCTGGCAAGAAAAAACGGTTTTTTATGCAGGAAGTGTGCTCTTTAGAACTCGACCGGAATAAAAAACCGTTTTGACGCAGCCAGAAACAAAAAGCGCCCCATGCCCCGCTTTCCCGGCGCAAGATGGATTTTGTTCTCAGGCAAGAAAGACAAGGCGACTTTGAGGGAGTGTGCTCTTTAGCACTCGACCGAAAAAGCCGCCGCTGTATGACGCAGCCTGAGGGCAAAAGACGCTTGCGCCCCCTAGTGGGCGGAGCCCCAGTCACGCCCCTGCCCCCAGTCCACAACCAGCGGTACAGACAAAGCCGCGCCCCCCGGCATAACCCCGCTCATAAGCGCCGCCACCCGCTCGCCCGCAGCGGCAGCCGCGTCCGTGGGCACTTCCAGCAGCAGCTCGTCGTGCACCTGCAAAAGCAACCGCGCATCAAGCCGCTTCAACTCTGCATCATGGGCCACAGCCAGCATGGCAAGCTTGATGATGTCGGCGGCTGATCCCTGAATAACAGTATTGATAGCCTGCCGCCGCGCCAGGGCATAGTTCTGGCCGTTGGCGGAATGGATGTCGGGCAACAGGCGCCGCCGCCCGCCAAGGGTCGTCACATAGCCCTGCCGTTTGGCAACGGCCTCGACTTCTTCATAAAATTCCTTGAGGCCGGTGAGGCGCTCAAAGTAGCGGGCAATGAATTCCTTGGCCTCGTTGGAGCTGATTTTCAGCTCCTGCGCCAGTTTTTGCGCGCCCATGCCGTAGATAAGACCAAAATTGATGGTCTTTGCATTGCGCCGCTGGTCAGGGCTTACCTCGCCTGGCGGCAGGTCGTACACCAGTGCCGCCGTGCGGGCGTGGATGTCCTCGCCGTTGCGAAAGGCCTCAAGCAGCGCGGCGTCCTGCGACATATGGGCCAGCACGCGCAGCTCAACCTGCGAATAGTCGGCGGAAACCAGCAGATTTTGCGGCCCGGCGATAAAACACGAACGCATGCGCTTGCCCAGCGGCCCGCGCACGGGGATGTTCTGCAGGTTGGGGTTGCTGGACGAAAGCCGCCCCGTGGCCGTGGCCTTCTGGTTAAAGGTCGTATGGATGCGCCCGCGAGAATCCACAAGGCGCGGCAGCGGGTCCAGGTAGGTGGAGCGCATTTTTTCCAGCTTGCGAAACTGCAGGATGCTCTCGACCACAGGGTGCTGCCCCGCCAGCTTTTCCAGTGTTTCCTGACTGGTGGAGGCCTGCCCGCCACGGGTTTTGCGCGGCGAGGGCAGCTTGAGGGCGTTAAAAAGCACCTCGCCGAGCTGCTGCGCCGAGCGGATGTTGAAGGTGGTTCCCACTGCGGCAAAAACTTCTTGCGTGAGACGGTCAATCTCGCTCTGCACGTCTAAAAGAAAAGTCTGAAAAGCTGCAGCGTCAATGCCCACGCCGCGCGCTTCCATCTGGGCCAGCACGGGCGTGAGCGGCAGCTCAAGCGCCCGGTAGAGTTCAAGCAGGCCATCGGCCTCCAGCCGCTGCTCCATAACGGCAGCCATGCGCAGAGCCATGCTGGCCGGGCCGTTGCCGCCCTGCCCTTCACGCAGGGGCGCGCCCCAGCGCACCGCCAGCCGGGGCCAGCCGTAGTCGCTTTCCTCGGGGTTGATGAGGTAGGCTGCCAGACCAAGATCAAAGAAAAAGGGAGGCGTGGCTTCGGTTGGCAGCTTGCACCAGCAGGCGGCGGCAATCAGCTGCGCCTTGAGGTCAGCCGTCACCAGTCGCTGCGCCCCGGCAAGCCAGGTGCACAAATCGTCTGTGGAGCCGCCCCAGCGAAAATCGTCGCTGCCAGCCACGCCCACATGCGGGGGCTTGCCCTGCCCGCCGGGCCAGACCACCGCCACCTCGCGCCCGGCGCAGGAGGGCAACAGCCCGGATTGGCCTATGAGCGGCGCTTCCGGCTCGTCGGCCACATCAAGCAGGCTCATCTGAGGGCCAGCTCCGGCTGAAGGGCGCGGCTTCGCAACGGCCTTGTCCGCTGAGACGTCCAGCAGGCCCTGCTGGGCGGGACGCGACACAGCAGACTGCAACGCAAAATCGTTGGGTGATGCCGCACCAGCGGGTACAGCGCCTCCTGTCGGGCTGGCAGTGCTGCCCGCGCGCTGCGGGGCGGCCTCGGCCATCGCAGGGGCGCGGTGTTGCAGGCGGGCCAGAGCAGCCATGTCGCGCCGCAGGGCGTGCAGCTCAAATTCGTCAGCCATGGCCGCGCACTGGGCTTCGTCCAGCGGGGCTACGGTCATGTCGTCAATGGTCAGCTCCGTGCAGGTGTCGAGCGAGAGCGACGTAAGCTGCCGCCACAAAAACATGTTTTCAAGGTGATCGCGCAGCTTGTCCTGAATTTTTGGCGACAGCAGCGCAAAATGATCGCGGATATCCTCAAGCGTGGGACAGATTTCAAAAATCTTCTGCGCCGTCTTGGGGCCGATGCCCGGCACGCCGGGAATATTATCGCTCGTGTCGCCCACAAGGGCCTGCACATCGGCCCACTGGTCGGGGCGCAGGCCGCTCTCTGCCGTAAAATCGGCGGCTGAGAGCAGTTTTTCTTCCTTGGAGGCAGGGTCCCACATGTAGACGTTGGGGCCAAGGCACTGCTTGAGGTCTTTGTCGCCGCTCACGATAATCACGGGCCTCTGGGCCGAAAACCGCGCCGCCAGCGAGGCAATGCAATCGTCGGCCTCGCAGCCGTCCGAAATTTCCACGGGTATGCCCAGCGCCTTTACCATGCGCACAATGGGTTCCATCTGCCGCACCAGATCTTCAGGCGTGGCGTCGCGGTTGGCCTTGTACAGCGGAAACAGGTCGTGCCGAAAATTTTTGCCCTTGCCGTCTTTGACAAACAAAAAAAGACCGGGGCGCTCGTCGCGCAAAATGCGCAACAGCACGCGGGTTACCACCACCAGCGCGTTGGTGGGAAACCCGTCGGAACGCTGCATGTTTTTGTTGGCAAAAAACCCGCGGTAGATAAAGGCGGAGCCGTCCATAAGAAAAAGCGGCTCGGCAGACAGATTGAGGCGTTGTTTCAGCGACATGATTGCCCGGTGGTTTGGGTTTTCAAAAGATTGCAAGACGGTGCGCAGGCATGGACGCTTGCGAAGAATTTGCGCTACGCGTATAGTATAGTGATGGAAACAAGTCCGCAAGTGACCGTATCTGTTCAGGGGCCGCTGTTGCGCGTGTGCGTTGGCGGGCGCTGGAATATGGACGAACCCTGGCCCAGGGAGGCAGCCGCCGCCCTGTCCCAGACCGCCGACCAGCGCATCCGCGAAGTGTGCCTTGCCAGCGAGGCCCTTGGGCAGTGGGACAGCACACTGCTTGTCTTTGTGGTACAGATGGTCAAAGCGGCTCGCGTCCGCAATCTCACGTTGCGCACCGAGCTGCCCGAAGGACTTGAGCGCCTCATCAAGCTGGCCTTTGCCGTACCCGCCAAGGAGGGCTCGGCCCGCAGCAAGAGCACGGCGGGCTTTGTGACCCGCGTGGGCGAGAGCGTGCTGGCATTGCCGCCCAAGCTTTATGATTTTCTTAATTTTCTTGGCGAAGTGGTGCTTTCCATCTGGCGGCTGTTTTTGGGCCGGGCCAAGATGCGCCCCATGGACCTGTTTGCGGCCATGCACGAATGCGGGGTGGCAGCCCTGCCCATCATATCGCTGACCAGCCTGCTGTTTGGCCTTATTCTGGCCTTTGTGGGCGCTGTGCAGCTTACCCAGTTTGGCGCGCAGATATACGTTGCCGGGCTGGTGGGCATAGGCATGCTGCGAGTCATGGGTGCCATCATGGTCGGCGTTGTCATGTCGGGCAGGGTGGGCGCGGCCTACGCCGCCCTTATCGGAACCATGCAGGTGAATGAAGAGGTAGACGCCCTCTCCACGCTTGGCATTTCTCCCCACGATTTTCTGGTATTGCCGAGGGTGCTGGCCCTCATGGCCATGATCCCCCTGCTGACCCTGTATGCAGACCTGATGGGCATTATTGGCGGTTTTTTGGTGGGCACGGCCATGCTGCACCTCAACCCGCTGGAATACGTCAACGCCACCATCCAGATGGTTCCGTTCAAGCATGTGATTATCGGTCTTGTGTACGGAACGGTTTTTGGCGCCATTGTGGCCGTGGCCGGGTGCTATCAGGGCATACGCTGCGGGCGCAGCGCCCAGGCCGTGGGCCAGGCCACCACCACCGCGGTGGTGCAGGCCATTGTGGGCATTATTGTGGCCACAGCCATCATCACCATCATCTGCAACGTGCTGGAAGTGTAACATGCCCGACGCCGCGCGACCTTCCATCGACCTTTCCCGCCTGAGCGCCGCCGAGGGAGCCCTTGCGGATGACGGCATACGCATACGGGTGCGCGACCTCACGGTGGGCTTTGGCTCGTTTGTGCTCATGCGCAACGTGTCGTTTGACGTGCGCGTGGGCGACATTTTTATGGTCATGGGCGGCTCCGGCTGCGGCAAAAGCACGCTGCTGCGCGTGCTCATGGGCCTCAAGGAACCACAACAGGGAAGCATCGCCTATAACGGCGAAGACTTCTGGAACGGTACGGAAGAAAGCCGCCGCCGCATCATGCGCAGCACAGGCGTGCTGTTTCAGGGAGGCGCGCTGTGGAGTTCCATGACCCTGGCGGAAAACGTGGGGCTGCCCCTGCAGCAGTACACTGACCTGTCTGAAGATGAAATCAGGGAGCAGGCTTCGCTCAAGCTGGCGTTGGCGGGTCTGGCCGGTTTTGAAGACTATTACCCCTCGGAGATCAGCGGCGGCATGCGCAAACGCGCGGGTCTGGCGCGCGCGCTGGCCCTTGACCCGCAGATACTCTTTCTGGACGAGCCCTCCGCGGGGCTTGACCCCGTAAGCTCGCGCCTGCTGGACGACCTTATCCTCGAGCTGCGCGACAGCCTGGGCACGACCTTTGTCATTGTTTCGCACGAGCTGTCGAGCATTTTTACCATTGCCCGCAACAGCATTTTTCTTGATGCGCAAAGCAGAACAGTCACCGCCAGCGGCAACCCCAGCGAGATGGCAAAGAACCCCTCCACCGACCAGAGCGCCATGCTCTTTTTGACCAGAGGCGGCATGCGCGGGCATACTGAAGCGCAGGCCGACGACGCGCAGGCGTCAACGTCACACAAGGAACAAGCCCGATGAACTCGCAATCATACAAGACGACTGTTGGCGCTTTTGTGCTGGGGGGCCTTGCCCTGCTGGTCATGGGCATCATCCTGCTGGGCGGAGGTCGCCTTTTCAGCAATGACCTTGAATACGTCATGTACTTTGACGGCTCGGTCAGCGGGCTTTCTACCGGCGCGCCGGTGGTGTTCAGGGGCGTGCCCATGGGCAGCGTTACGCGCATCAACCTGGTGGCCAATTCGCGCGACTCCAACGTGACCATCCCCGTTTACGTGCGCATCGACGAGCGCAGCTTTGTCCGCGCCAGCGGCACGGCCACGCCTTCGGAATCTTTTCAGCAGGAGATCATCCGCCGCATGGTGCAGCGGGGCCTGCGGGCGCGCCTGCAGCTGCAAAGCCTCATCACCGGCCAGTACCGCGTGGAGCTTGATTTCTATCCGTCCACGGCGGCCAACTTCCGCTCCGCTACGCCGGACATGGAAATTCCCACCATCCCCTCGCCCATCGACACGCTGCAGAGCACGCTTTCGCAGATGCCGCTTGAGCAGATGGTCAACTCACTAAGCGCCGTGCTGCAAAACCTGGCTCTGGGCCTGAGCGACGACAAACTTGGCAGGGCGCTCACGGCATTTACCGAAACCTTTCAGGAGGCCCACGGCATTCTGCACGCTGGCTCCATACGCAATAATACGGAGCAGGTTCTCAACAACCTGAGTTCTGCCAGCGACTCGGTGCAAAAAGAGCTGCCCGCCACCATGATCGCCTTCCGCGAGGGCATGCAGAGCATGGCCGTCGCGGCGGATCAGCTGCGCGTGGCCACGGCCTCGGCCCAGGGCATACTGGGGCGCGATTCGCCCACCATGAACGACCTGCGCCGTCTTCTCAAGGAAAGCACCGATGCCATGCGCGCCATGCGTGCCCTGGCCGAAACGCTTGAACGCAATCCCGAAGCGCTGCTCCGGGGTAAGCAAGGAACACGCTGATGCAACGCAATATCCTTATACTCTCGCTTGTGCTGCTTGCGCTTTTGAGCGGCTGCGGACGCAGCGCGCCCACGCGCTACTTCCTGCTAGAAAGCGCGCTCGACCCGGTCAAGGCCGACAGCCTGCCCAGCAAAAATCTGCGGGTGGCGCAGGTTACCGTACCGGATTATCTGGACCGCAACAGTATTGTCAGCCGCGTGAACGGACAGACCGAGCTGGTAGTCTCGCAGTTTCACGCCTGGGCCGAGCCTGTGGCGCACGGCGTACGCCGGGTGGTGCAGGAGGTGCTTACCCCTCCCATGCTTGCGGCCGGGTTTAATGTGCTGGCGGCAGGCGACGACACCAGGGCGGACTATGTGCTGCTGATCGACTTGCAGCGCCTGGACGGCAACTTTGACTCCTGCGCCGTGCTTGAAGCGCGCTGGACGCTTAAAAACCGTCACGACGACGTGATCGCCCGCGGCATCTATGCAGACGCAGAAGCGGTAAACGGCAAAACCTACGACACGCTCACCGCAGCGGAAAGCCGCATGGTGCGTCGCATGGCGGAGCATCTGGGCAACCGACTGCCGGAACTGACACGGAGCAAACCATGACCAGGGCCGAGGATGCAGACGACCCCGCGCGGGAGCAACGGTGCAACAAAATTCTGCTGGTGGACGATGCGCCGGAAAACCTGCGTATCCTCAGCGAATGCCTGCGCGACAAATACACCATCATGTTTGCCAAAAACGGGCCGGACGCCCTGCGGCTGGCCCGATACCAGCCGCCGCCGGACCTCATCCTTCTGGACGTGATCATGCCCGGCATGGACGGCTATGAAGTGTGCAGAAAATTGCGGGACGAAACGCAGACGCGCGATATCCCCATTATGTTCATCACCGCCCAGAATGAAGAAACAGACGAAGCCAAGGGCCTCTCGCTGGGCGCGCAAGACTACATCACCAAACCCTTCCGCTCGTCCCTTGTACGCAACCGCGTAGCCAACCAGCTCAAATACAAACGCTATCGCGACCACCTCAACGACATGGTGTTCGAGCGCACGCACCAGCTGGCCCTCACCCAGGAGGCCACCATTCACGCCATGGCCAGCCTGGCCGAATGGCGCGACACCGAAACCGGCGCCCACATCAAACGCACGCAAAATTATGTAAAGACCCTGGCCCTCTACATTTCCCAGCTGCCCCAGTACAGGGACGAGCTGGACCTGGACTCCATCTCGTGGCTTTACCTCTCCGCCCCGCTGCACGACGTGGGCAAGGTGGCCATTGCCGATACCGTGCTGCACAAGCCCGGCCCCCTCACCGACGAGGAGTACGAGGCCATGAAGGAGCACACCACCCACGGACGCGCCGTGCTGGCCTCGGCAGACAAATTTTTGGGCGAAAACTCCTTTTTGCGCATCGCCAGCGACATTGCCTATTGCCACCATGAGCGATGGGACGGCAAGGGCTACCCGCGCGGGCTGTCGGGCAGGGAAATCCCGCTTTCGGCACGCCTCATGAGCGTGGCCGACGTTTACGACGCGCTGCGCAGCAAACGCGTGTATAAACCCTCCATGCCGCACGAGACAGCCGTGCGCATCATTGTGGATGGCCGGGGAACCCAGTTTGACCCGGACATTGTGGACGCCTTTGTCGCCCTGCAGGAAGACTTTCGCAATATCGCCAGCAAGTATTCCGACATGTAGGGCGCCGGCGGCTGCGCGCGCAACCGCCGCACCCAGCCGGGGCTACCGCCCCTCATGCTCGGCAAACACGTCCCTTGCGGCAAAAAGCCCGTTGAGCGCAGCGGGAAAACCCGCGTACACGGCCATCTGCATGATGACCTCCATGATTTCCTGCCGCGTGCAGCCCACATGCAGGGCGGCGGCAATATGCACGCGCAACTGCGGCGCGGCATTGCCCATGGCAGTCAGGGCCGCCACCACGGCTATTTCACGGCTTTTCAGATCCAGCCCTGACCGAGAGTAAATATCGCCAAAAGGAAACTCCACAAGATACCGTGCAAAATCCGGGCTGATGGCCCGCACGCTTTCAAGCACCTCTTCTCCGCCCCTTCCGTCCACACGTTCCAGCATGGCAAGCCCTGCGGCATAACGATCATTCTGCATAAAAATCTCCTTTAAGGCCGCTGCACCACGGCCACTGGCGAATATGTATGCCGTTGCGCGGGCTTTGCCTCTTGCTGATTTGGTGATACCTTTAAGGTATGGCAAACGATGTATTTGATACGCCGGACTGGCGGCTGCTGCGCTATTTTTCGATAGTTGCCCAAGAGGGCAGCATGCGCCGCGCCGCAGACAGGCTGTTTATGACCCAGCCGCCCCTGAGCCGCCACATGCAGCGTCTGGAAGAGATGCTGGGCGTCACCCTGTTTACGCGGCACAGCAAGGGACTGTCGCTGACCGCCGAAGGGCTGGCAGTGCTGCGCATAGCGCGCCCCGTGCTGGAGGCGCAGGACGCGGCGGCTGACCGCCTGCGCAATCTCGGACGCAGCGATGCGGCAAAAGCGGACAAGACGCTGACCGTCGGCCTGACGACCGCTTTTGAACAGGGAGTTTTTTTGCGCTTTATCCAGCATGTGGAAACGCACTGGAGCGGCGCAACGCGCTTTGTGCGGCAGTCGTCCCCCCGGTTGGCGCGGGACGTACGCCGGGGTAAACTGGATGCCGCCCTGGTGGCCCTACCCCTTGACCATGCGGGCATACGGCTTTGCCCCCTGCCCTATGCCGAACCCCTGCTCGCAGTTTTGCCCGGCTGCCGCCACGACGCACCAGCCATGGCCCGCCCGGAGCAGGAACGTCTCTCCCTGCAAGGCCTCAACGACAGGCCTCTTTTTTGGTTCAGGCGCGAGAGCAACCCCGCCTTTTTTGACCACATGCGCGGCGTATTTGCACAGGTGGGGTTTGCGCCCGCCCATCTGGAAGAGCCGGAAGAATACGATGTGCTGCTGGCCCGCATTGCGCAGGGCGAGGGCATGGGGCTGTTGCCCCGCTCGTTTTCCGCCATTGGGCGCGAGGGTGTGGAGTTTTGCCCGCTGGCCGAGGCAGGACTATTGCAGTTGCGCCTTGGGTTGGCGCTGCCCCTGCGCGACGGCGGCAACGGCGCTGCCGCAGATGCCGCCCTGGGGCAGGATGCCGCGCCGCCGGCCGAGCGCATGCTTGCGGACGCCGCCCGCTGCCTGGGCTGAAGCAGGCCCTAAAAGGCGCAAGGGGCAGAGAGGTGGCGGGCTGAAAAGCACCGCACCGCGCAAAAAAGCCCGGCAGCCAAAGCCACCGGGCAGAATGCGCACTGCGCAAAAAATACTTACTGCTTTATCATGACCTTGGCTGGGCGCAGCAGGCGGTCGCCAAGCCTGAAGCCGCGCTGCATCACGCGGGCCACGGAGTTGGGCGCAAAATCGGGCCGGTCTTCAAATCCCACTGCTTCGTGCACGTTGGGGTCAAACTCTTCACCTTCTTCGCCCAGAGGCTTGAGTCCGTGCTTTTCCACCACATCAAGCAGCAGTTTGTGTGTCATGGCCACGCCCTGCAGCATGTCCTTGCAGGCTTCGTGCTTGCTGCCGTAACGCAGGGCCAGATCAAGGTTGTCCAGCGTGGGCAGCAGGTCGCCAAGGACCTTCTCCGCCGCGTAGCGCATCTGCTCTTCATGCTCGCGCGTGAGGCGTTTCTTGAAATTGTCCATCTCAGCGGCGGTGCGCAGGCGCATTTCGTTCAGCTCGGCCTTGCAGCGCTCTTCGGCGCTTTGTGCGGCTGCCGCTTTGTCGAGGGCGGCTTCGTCGTGCGCTGCGTCGGCAGCATTTTTGCCCGCGTTTTGCCCAAACAAAATGCCGTCTTCTTCAAGAAAACCATCTTCAGGCTTTTCGGGCTGGCACTCTGCCCGCTCGTCGGCGTGGCCGCCCTGCTGTCCGTAGGGATGGTTTATTTTATGACGCTGCATGCTTCCTCCTGAATCGACCCCTGACGGGTCTTGATGCTTTCAGTTAAGTAAGTATGCTTATCCTCCCTGTCAAGGCGCTGCCGTAACAGCACAAAGTTTTGCGCTGCCCCGCGCCGCCGCCCGCCATAGCGCCTCTGGCAGGCCATCTGCGCCTCGACATTCTGCGTCGGCTTCTGTATATTGCTCGCACCAGAAGAGGAACAGCACTATGACATGCCGAATTTTGACGCTGCAACATGAACAGGAATGGCCCGCGCTGGCCCAGTGGCTGCAAGGGCGGCGCAACCCCGGCAACGGGGTGGAAAGCGCCGTTAACGACATTATCTCTGCTGTACGACAAAAGGGCGACGACGCCCTGGTGGAGTACACGCGCAATTTTGACTGCCCCGATTTCGCCCCGCCGCTGCGCGTCAGCGAGCAGGAAATCGCCAAGGCGGCCGCCTCGGTAACTATCGAAAGCCGTGAGGTTATCGGCGAGGCTGCTGCCAATATACGCTCTTTTCACGAGGCCCAGGTTGAAAAATCCTGGTTTCTCACCCGGCCCGACGGCAGCATTCTGGGTCAGCAGGTTACCTCGGTTGACGCGGGCGGCCTGTATGTGCCCGGCGGCCAGGGGGGCAACACGCCCCTTGTCTCCAGCCTGCTGATGAGCGCCATACCCGCCCAGGTGGCGGGCGTGCCGCGTCTGGCCGTGTTTACGCCGCCGCGCAAGGACGGCACGGTCAACCCGCATATTCTTGCGGCCGCGCACCTGCTTGACATCGACGAGGTCTACCGCGTGGGCGGGGCATGGTCCATTGCGGCCATGGCCTACGGCACGCAGACCATCCACCCTGTGGACGTCATTGCCGGCCCCGGCAACATCTTTGTCACCACGGCCAAGCGCCTGGTGCAGGGCTCGGTGGGCATAGACATGATTGCCGGACCCAGCGAAGTACTGGTGCTGGCAGATTCGTCGGCCAACCCGGCGTGGCTTGCCGCCGATATGCTTTCGCAGGCGGAGCACGACGCCCTGGCCTCGGCCATCTGCATTACCGACGACGCCCGTCTGGCCGACGCCCTGCAGCAGGAGCTCAAAAAGCAGTGCGCAGCCCTGCCCAGAGCCACCATCGCAGCCCGCGCGCTTGAAGACTGGAGCGCCATTGTGGTTACGCCCAACATCTCCATAGCTGTGGCTGTGGCCAATATGGTGGCCCCAGAACACCTTGAGCTGTGCACCCGCGACCCCTGGGCCGTGCTGCCGTTTATACGGCACGCCGGGGCCGTGTTTATGGGCCAGCACAGCCCCGAGCCTGTGGGCGACTATTTTGCCGGACCCAACCATGTACTGCCTACGCTGGGAACGGCGCGGTTTTCCTCGGCCCTTTCGGTGCAGACCTTCTGCAAAAAAACCAGCATTGTGGCCGCTTCTTCAACCTTTTTACAGCAGAATATGCAGTCCATAGCCGCCCTTGCCCGGCTTGAGGGCCTGGAAGCCCACGCCCGCTCCGTTGAAGCGCGTGGAAAAAAATAAAGGGCTGGAGGAATCAGGAGCCATCATGAAAGTCGTGGTAAAAACAGAGATCAGCGCCTACCCTCTTCTTTCACGCGGGAAAGTGCGCGATATCTACGATGTGGACGAAAAAAACCTGCTCATTGTCACCACTGACCGCATGTCGGCCTTTGACGTGATCATGAATGAACCCATCCCCTACAAGGGCGTGATCCTTAACCAGATCACCCTGTTCTGGATGGAAAAATTCAAGGATATCATTCCCAATCACCTGGTTGAAAGCGACGTTAACCGCTTCCCCGCTGCCCTGGCCCCCTGGAAGGACGAGCTTGAAGGCCGCGCCGTTATCGTGCGCAAGGCCAAACCCCTGCCGATCGAGTGCATTGTGCGCGGCTACATCACCGGCTCCGGCTGGAAGGATTACAAGGCCACCGGCACCCTGTGCGGCTACAAGCTGCCCGCCAACCTGCGCGAATCGGACAAGCTGGAACCGGCGCTGTTTACGCCTTCCACCAAGGCCGAGCTTGGCAAGCACGACGAAAACATCAGCGTAGCCCAGGCGGCTGAACTGCTTGGCGCGGAAACCGCCGCCCAGGTCGAACGCACCACGCTTGCCATTTACGAGGCCGGGCGCACACATGCCGCCGGTCGCGGCATTATCGTGGCGGACACCAAGTTTGAATTTGGCTTTATCGACGGCAAGTTGCACCTCATTGACGAAGTGCTTACGCCCGACTCCTCGCGCTTCTGGCCTGCCGACCAGTATCAGCCCGGTCAGGGCCAGCCCAGCTTTGACAAGCAATACCTGCGCGACTGGCTTGAAAAACAGCCATGGAACAAACAGCCCCCGCCGCCCGCCTTGCCTGAAGAAATCATCAAAGCCACGGCGAACCGCTATCAGGAAGCTTACAACATCCTGACAAAGTAAAAAATCAAGCGCGTCCGGCACATCAGTGTTGGACGCGCATTGGCGTGAAGGTCTCGGTACTTTTTTCACAAAGTTTCGGGTCTCTTCATCGACCTGTCGTCCTCTGTCCGACAGCGCCGCGTTGTTACATGCGGCGGCTTTTTTTCGCCTGAACGGTCGCTGTCGCTATTTTGATACACCTCTGTCCGATTTTTCGGTTTGTATTTTTTCAGGAGGCTCCATGCTGCTGCAAGGAAAGAAAGCTCTTATACTGGGTTTGGCCAACAACAGAAGCATCGCTTACGGCATTGCCAATGCCCTTAAGGAACAGGGCGCCCGCCTGGCGTTCAACTATGTGGGCGAAGCCATCAAAAAGCGTGTCGAACCCCTGAGCGATGAGCTCGGCGGAGAATTTACGTTTCAGTGCGACGTTTGCGACGATGCGCAGATTCAGGCTGCCGCCGACCTCGTCAAGGAAAAATGGGGCGACCTGGACATACTTGTGCACTCTGTGGCCTTTGCCAACCGCGAAGACCTGGGCGGCCGCTTTGTCGACACCTCGCGCGAAGGCTTTCGGCTGGCCCTGGATGTTTCGGCCTACTCGCTTACCGGTGTCTGCCGCGCTTTTGAGCCCCTGCTGCACGAAGGCTCGTCGGTCATAACCATGACCTACCACGGCTCTACCAAGGTTATTCCCGGCTACAACGTCATGGGCGTGGCCAAGGCCGCGCTTGAGGCCTCCGTGCGCTACCTTGCGTGCGACTTTGGCACCAAGGGCATCCGCGTAAACGCCATCAGCGCAGGCCCCATCAAGACCCTGGCAGCCTCTGCCGTTTCCAGCATGAAGGATCTGTGCAGCATTGTTGACCGAAACGCCCCCCTGCACCGCAACGTCACCACGGGCGACGTGGGCGGCACGGCCCTGTACCTTGCCTCTGACCTTGCCCATGCCGTGACCGGTCAGGTGGTCTATGTGGACAGCGGTTTCAGCACCATAGGCGTGATGGGCTAACGGCTTCTGTGGCTGCCCGCCGCATTTGCGGCGCTGGCGGCAACACCTGAACGTGCGCACGCGCACTGGCGCGGCCTCAGCGGCCTGAAGCCGTCAGAAGGATCGATCATGGACATCCTGACACTGAACGCACTGGGTATCACCGTCATGGCTATCTTCGGCCTGTGGGTCTTTTATCGTGCCGCCCAAATTACAAAAAAGCGGCGGCAGGATGATGAGCGCAAAAACAACGACCGCAAGGACGACTAAGGCCAGGCGCATCAACGTAACGCGCGCATGATTATGCCAGGGCCCGCAGGCAATCGCCTGCGGGTCCTGTTTCAGTCCGCAATGGCGCAATTTAAGCTTTTGGCAGGCTTGCAAAACAGGGCTGCGCCGGTCGTAAAAATTGCAACAAACTGCCCATATTCATTTTTTTTGCTTGCAATTGCTCACTGCCTGCTATATAGGTATTCGGCTTTGAGCGGTGAACATCACCGAATGGAGAGGTGTCCGAGCTGGTCTAAGGAGCACGATTGGAAATCGTGTGTACGTTAATAGCGTACCGGGAGTTCGAATCTCCCCCTCTCCGCCAGATTTCAAGGGGTTACTGAAAAACAGTAACCCCTTTTTTGTAACTGCCCGCTGCAGTTTGCAGTACTAGCTGAAAGCATCCCCAAGCCGCCGCAGCCCATCAGGTACAGCGCATCGTGGAACGATATCGCCATCACTTCGGCATTTGACATCTCGTTTTATCTCTCTCACGCCAGCCAGATTCGTCTAAATACGCTCACGGTCGTGCACTGCTCTTTATCTTACCGGCCTCAAATCAATCTGGCTCGCCTGCCCGATACAGAATTCATGAATGCCCTCAACCAACATCTCTATTTGCTGCTGAATGCTGGCGACAACGCTTCCGCCCTCGCCATCCAGGCTGCCCGCCTGCTGGCTGAGCTGCCCGTGGGCCTGGGCATTGTCCTTGTGGTCATAGCATGGTGCAGGCAGAAAGAACGGCGATTTTTTGCGCGGCGCCTGCTCCTGTCCGTGGCGCTGGCCATGGGCGCGGCAGTAGCCGCTCGCGCGCTGTTTTACAATCCCCGACCTTTTGTGCTGGGCCTTGGCCGCATGCTGATCGAGCACGAGGCCACGTCGTCCTTCCCCAGCCTGCACGCTACATTTTTGTTTTCTCTGGCCTTGCCGCTGCTTGCCATGCATGGTTCGCGCAGTATTGGCCTTATGGTTTTTGCGTCGGGAATCATGGTCGCATGGGCGAGGATATTTGTGGGGGTGCATTACCCCTTTGACATGGCTGGCGCAGTTGTCACCGCTGCAATGGCGACAGCCGTAGCCTGCGCCGTTGTAAAAAGAGCACGGCCGCCCCGCATTGTCTATCTGCAACGCTAGCGCTGCGCGTGGCGGCAACAAACGCACAATGGTGAAAGGCTTCATCCCCCCCGTACAGACACTGCAACGCAGGCAATATGGGTGCACTAGGTGTAGAGTGTCAACACGTTGTTCACCCTCCCAGCCTTGAAGCTTGAGGTTTTCTGCCAAGAGCCGAGTGTGGTCGCAAGAAATTATAACGATGCGTCCATATCGGCAGATACGCTGTTCTTTTCCAAGAGTGGGTATATGTTTCTGCGTATGCCCACTCTTGCATTGCTGTTCTGATGAAGCGTTCAGCCTTGCCGTTGGTTTGTGGTCGATAAGGCCGTGTCCGCTTATGCGTTATTCCGAACTCACGACAGGCGTCACGAAACTTCCTTGACCTGTAGCAAGATCCGTTATCTGTCAGAATTCGTTCTATCTTGATGCCGTGTGAGGCGTACCATGAAACGGCAAACCATAAAAATTCTACCGCCGATTTGGCTGTTTCGTCTGGAAGGACGGCGGTGTACGCAGCTCTGGAAGCATCATCCACGCACACGTGCAGGTATTCCCATCCTGGCCGTCTGCGATGAACTTGCCGCGTTCCCGCTTTTCTATGCCCAACGCCATCAATCTTGCCCAGCTTTTTGATGTCCAGGTGCAGCATTTGCCCTGGATTTTCCCATTGATAGCGCTGAATTGGTTCCTTGTGTTCCAGTGATGATAACCGTGAACAGGCAAGTTGCCGCAGAACACGAAAAACACTGCTTCGGCAAATGCCCAGGCGTAGGGCGATTTCATCCCCGGTTTTTCTCTCTTTTCGCAGCGTGTATATCTGACAAAAATCAAGCTCAGATAGTATGTTGCGACAATGTCTGGGGCGCGAACTGCGGTCTGCAAGTGCGTCTTGCCCACCATGAGCATGCCGACTTTTCCACTTCCTCGCGGTGCGCAAACTTACGCCATAACCAGCCGCCACTTTTGCCGCTGGTTCATGCTGCATACGCCGCACCATTTCTTCTCGACTACGAACCGTCAGTTTGGCATTCTTATGGCTGTTCACCCTTTCCCTCTCTCGGTTTGCTGTGTGTGGTAACTCCAGCTTTACCGATTTGGGGAGGGTGAACAACCTATTGGAACATTACAACTAGGCCTGCGCATACAAGCAACTACTACAAGCGGACGCGGCGATGCTCACCTGCGGCGTGAACCAGTGCCCTCATACAGGGCAAGGACCTTAAAAATATCGTTCTGGTTTTGCGCAAGCTCATCATGTGCGGCATCGGCCTGCTGCTTGAGAATTTTCTCCGCCCGTTTCAAAAAGGCCTCAGCGCCTTTGGTCTTGTAAGTTTCTTCGCTGCCAACGCTGATATTGACTGTTTTTCCATCGCCAACAGGCGAAACCAGCATTTTTTGTCCATCATACAATATAAAAACTTTTTCATCTTTGCTTTTGAGCACATTCAAGACAAGTCTTAATTTATAATTCATACTTACTCCATTTTTTTGCGCTATCAATTTAATATAATACAACACTATAATTGTTGTCTAAAAATAATTTTTGAAAAATAATTTTAAATCACATATCTAGCTGAACCATTTGATAATAGTGCAATAAAAGATGTTTTTATTCAAAAATAACCATTATTTTAAAAAAATATTTGTTGACATTTCATTGACTCAGCCCTACTTTCACCTATCACTGATTGGGTATAGTAAATTTTTCGCCAGAGACTTTACATGGGTAAGGCTTCAAGCAGAAAGTCTACCTACCGTAACCCCCATGGAGTCTATAATGGCTACTTCTATTTATGTCGGCAATCTTTCCTGGTCTGCCACCCAGGACGGCGTTGAATCCCTGTTCAAGTCTTACGGTCAGGTTCTTTCCGTTAACCTGATTTCGGACCGCGAAACCGGCCGTGCGCGTGGTTTTGGCTTTGTTGAAATGGAAGACGGCGACGCCGTCAACGCCATCGCTGCTCTCGACGGCAAGGAAGTTGACGGACGCGCCCTGCGCGTCAACAAGGCCGAGCCCAAAAAGCCCGCCGCCCGCCGCTGGTAAGACCACCAAGCATTGACTATGCAGAAGGCCGTGAGTAATCACGGCCTTCTTTTTTGTATTGAGGCCCGTTGGCGGCACAGACCGCGACAAGCCCCATCAAACGATCCACAAATTACAAACCGTGTTGCCTGTCTGGCAGCGGTATAAAACAAGGGCCGCAATAGTACGGCCCTGATTTTATCGCTTGGTTTTAAAAAATCGCCGCGTCGAGGCGTTTCCGTAATTCACTAGCAAATGACCGCAAATTATTACTAAAATCATCTTTTTTTACTAACGATGTATTCATTCCCAACCATTTATGCAATTTCAAATCATCTGATGCTGGCGGCAAACTATCAAGGTAATTATTCCAACCAGATAAAATTCGTTCTATCTCAACACGCTGTTTTGAGTTAATCCGCAAAGTCCATTCTCCTATTCCTTTTCAAAAAAAAGTACCTCCTTTGCCGGGCAAGCAACAAACTGGTTTGCCAGGGCAAAATAAAATACAGGTTATTTATCTGCTGAAGCAGAAACAAAAATTTTCATGAGCTTTGATTGCTGCCCAGATGGGCAACATTGCCCACAGCGGAGCCTTCGGCTTTATACATGGAGAGCACCTGACAGGTGTCCTGCCCCGCTCGCATTTCATCCCATCCGGTCACGTCTGTTTGACAGGATTTCTACAATTTTTTTGATAAAATCATCCGCTCCTTTTGTTTTATGTGACACATTGTCATCAATGTTGATGTTCATTGTTTTCCGTTGCCAGCAGGAGTGATTGTCATTTCATGACCGTCTTCGATAGTAATTTTTTACTACCAACACTCTTAAGCGCTATGGGGGCCAGCTCATACATATAGTCCATAATCCAGCCCCTTCGCATTACTGTTGAATACAGAATAGCACCACAAGCAAAAACAGTCTGTATAATCATATAAAATTAAAAAAAATTATATAGAATGATATTATAGCAATACAACTTGTTTTGAAGATATTGATCAATCTTGCAGGACGCCACCCGCGCCACGTCCGCCTTCACCCCGGTTTTGCCCGCATGTCAACCGCACGGTTATTGGCGTCGCACCCCAAACAGATATCCTCACTGCCAGTGCGCAACGCGCACGCCGCTTTCTGCTCAGCGCTGGAGCCGCACTGGTTGTTGACGCAAGGACAGTAACCGCTGCCGGAGTTGACGAATTGCACTCAGCCCTCGCGCTAGCTGTAATGTTTCCATAGGTTGTTCACCCGCACTTCAATCGGTAAAGCTGGAGTTGCCAGACAACAGCAAACCGAATGAGGAAGCGGGTGAACTGCCATAAGAATGCCAAACTGACGGTTCGTACGTAATCGAGCAGAAATGGTTCAGAGGATGCTGCATCAACCAGCGGCAAAAGTGGCGGCTGGTTATGGCGTAGGTTTGCGCACCGCGAGGAAGTGGAAAAGTCGGCATGCTCATGGTGGGCAAGACGCACTTGCAGACAGCAGTTCGCGCCCCAAACGTTGTCGCAACAAACTATCTGAGCTTGATTTTTTTCAGATATACACGCTGAGGAGAGAGAGAAAAACCGGGGATGAAATAGCCCTACGCCTGGTCATTTGCCGGAGCAGTGTTTTTCGTGTTCTGCGGCAACTTGCCTGCTCACGGTTATAATCGATGGAACACAAGGAACCAATTCAGCGCTATCAATGGGAAAATCCAGGGCAAATGCTGCACCTGGACATCAAAAAGCTGGGCAAGATTGATGGCGTTGGGCATAGAAAGGCGGGAACGAGGCAAGTTCATCGCAGACGGCCAGGATGGGAATACCTGCACGTGTGCGAGGATGATGCTTCCAGAGCCGCGCACGCCGCCGTCCTCCCAGACGAAACAGCCGAATCGGCGGTAGAATTTTTATGGTTTGCCGTTTCATGGTACGCCTCACACGGCATCAAGATAGAACTAATTTTGACGGATAACGGATCTTGCTACAGGTCGAGGAAGTTTCGTGAGGCCTGTCGTGAGTTCGGAATAACGCATAAGCGGACACGGCCTTATCGACCACAAACCAACGGCAAGGCTGAACGCTTCATCAGAACAGCAATGCAAGAGTGGGCATACGCAGAAACATATACCCACTCTTGGAAAAGAACAGCGTATCTGCCGATATGGACGCATCGTTATAATTTCTTGCGACCACACTCGGCTCTTGGCAGAAAACCTCCAGCTTCAAGGCTGGAAGGGTTAACAACGTGTTGACTCTCTACAGCTAGGGCGGCAAACGCAGGTTTGCCGCTTTTTTTCTGCATGCTCTTGACACTGATCAAACAATGTTGAAATATCATTGTATGGAAAGCAAAACCGCTGCAAGCATATTTGAAGCCCTCTCATCAGAGGTACGCCTGGATCTCTTCAGGCTGCTGGTCAAAAACGCCCCGAACGGCCTTGTGGCGGGCGACATCGCGCGGCAGTTGGGCATCCCCTCCACTAACCTTTCCTTTCACCTCAAGGCTGTTGTGCACAGCGGTCTTGTGACGGTTGAAAAAGAGGGGCGCTTTATGCGTTACAAAGCCAACATCGCCCTTATGCTTGAGGTCATAGCCTACCTTACGGCAGAGTGCTGCTCTGCCAACCCCGGAGAATGCCAACGCTTCCGGGTTGCCAGTGGTGTACTGCCAGGAATTTTGCCCAGCATATTACCTGACCGCTAGCGGGATGCATTTTTTTTGTTTTTAAATATCAACATTTCAACAAATATCAAAATATGAGCACGCGCCATGAGCAAACAAGACAAACAACAATGCTGCTGTGAGACAAACAGCCTGAAAAAAGCAGGCGCTTCATCCGGGCCTAACTGGAACAGCAAATACGCCCTTGTCATAACCGCCCTGGCGATATTGTGGGGAATGGCGTACGTGGCAATACAGCCAGCGGCCCACTGGCTGGCCGTCGGCGTTTTCGGTCTTGCGCAAGGTTCGCCCATGGCCGAATCGGTGGAGTTTTTCTTTTACGACACGGCTAAAATTCTGCTTTTGCTGGCGGCGCTCATCTATGCCATTGCCTGGGCGCGCGCTGGCCTCAATGTGGAGCGCGTACGCGACTACCTTAGCGGCAAGGCGCGCGGGCTGGGCTATTTTTTGGGTTCGTCGTTCGGCGCCATAACGCCCTTCTGCTCCTGCTCCAGCATCCCGCTGTTTCTGGGTTTTACCACGGCCAATATCCCGGTGGGCATCACCATGTCCTTTCTCATCACCTCGCCGCTCATCAACGAACTGGCGGTGGTTTTGCTGTGGGGGCTGCTGGGCTGGAAGATAACCGTGGCCTATGTGGTCGTGGGCATGGTCGCGGGCATTATCGGCGGCTACCTGATGGACGCCTTGCACGCCGACCGCTGGCTGCACCCCGCCATACTCGAGGCCATAGCCAGCATGCCCGCGCAACCGACCCCGGTTACGGCTTCCGCTTCCGCCCGCAAGATATCCCTGCGCCAGCGGCACGACTTTGCCTGGGGTGAAACCTCGTCCATTTTCAGACGCGTATGGAAGTGGGTGATCATCGGCGTGGGCCTTGGGGCCGCCCTGCACGGTTTTGTGCCCGACAACTGGTTTGCGCAGCATCTGGGTGCGGGCGAATGGTGGTCGGTGCCGCTCTCGGTGCTGCTGGGCATCCCCCTGTATTCCAGTGTTACGGGCATTATCCCCGTGATGGAAAGCCTCCTGGGCAAGGGGCTGCCCCTTGGCACGACGCTGGCTTTCTGCATGAGCACCGTTGTGGTCAGCCTGCCCGAAATGATCATGCTGCGGCAGGTTATGACCCCCCGCCTGCTGGCTGTTTTTGTGGGCTATCTGCTGACTATGTTCACCCTGGTGGGCTGGCTGTTCAATTTGCTTGGATCATTCACGATGTAAAAACAGGAGAACGCATATGGAAATCAAGGTATTCGGCCCCGGCTGCACCCGCTGCGTAGAGGCCGAGGGCGTGGCGCGGCAGGCGGCGGCCCAGGCGGGTGGGGATATTACGGTAAACAAGGTGACTGACTTCAGAGAGATCATGGCCGCGCGCGTCATCTCCACCCCTGCGGTCATGATTGACGGCAGTATAAAATGCACGGGCAGGGTTCCCAGCGTCGAGGAAGTGGCCCAATGGATTGAAGAGGCCAAAAGCTAACCCTGCAGACCCGCATGGATATTTTCGGCCCGCCGCGCCCGGCAACCCGCTTGCCCCGCACGGCGGGTCACGCTATTGTGCGCTGTGTTCAGGGTGCAGTTTCGCCCACTTTCAACAAGGCCCAAAACCCATGCACTATCCGCACATTGCCCTGCTCAAGACCGTGAGCCTTTTTCTGGTTGTGGTCATGCACTGCGTCATGTTCTTTGCCACGCCCTTTCCCTTCTGGAAGCTGTACGCCGATGCGCCGCAGCCCTTTGCCGACCTGCTCACGGCCATATCGGGTTCAACGCTGATTCAGTGCTTCATGCTGGCCTCTGGCTTTCTGTTTGCTGCCGCGTGGGATTCCGGCAAGCGCACCCCGCTGCAGCACCTGTTGCACCGTGGACGCAGGCTCTTGCTGCCCTGGTTTGGCGTGGGCATGCTGTGGATAGCGCCGCTGTACTGGCTTTTTTCCATCCCCGCCTTTGGGCACCCAGCCGACGCCAGCCTGCTGGAAACGTGGAAGACCGTAGCCCTCGGCCTGTTCACCGACCATCTGTGGTTTTTGCTGGTGCTGTTTTGGGTGACGGTTTTCTGGATTGCCGCCCTGGCGGCTCTGAACAAATGCGGGCGCGACACGGTTGTTGCGGGCGGGCTGACGGCTCTGGCAGCGGCACTGTGCCTGCAAAACTACGGCGGCTGGCTCAAGTGGTACTGCCTGTGGGAAGCGCCATCGTTCATTCTTTGCTACTATCTGGGCATTGTGGTTTTCAGAAACCACGAGGCGCTTGACGCGCTCTGCCGCAGGCGGCCTCTGGCCGTGGGCACCGGTCTGCTGGCGCTGATAATGCTGCTGTGGCCGTATGCCCTTGCCCCTGTGAGCGGCTGGGTTGTTTCACTGCTCTGCGCCCTGCTTGGCTATCATCTGTTTTTGCTGGCAGGCGGCATCTACCCCTGGCTGCAGGCCTTTGCGCCCTATGCCTGGTTTGAGCGCAACGGCTTTCGCCTGTATCTTTTTCACTTGCCCACGCCGCTGCTGGTCTTTATGTGGCTGTACAAACCTCTGCAGCTGCCGCCCGTGGCCTTTATCGTACTGAACATTGCCATAACCCTGACGGTGACGGCGGCCATTGTTGCCGCCAGCCGCAAGCTGGAGGCCCGGCTGGGCCTCAGGCTGTAGCGGATTGCCCCGCGCAGAAGGCACACATTCCCCCGCATTCCCAGCTCCGGCGTGCGCGTTGCGGCGCAACGCTCAAAACTTATTACGGGAGAGTCGCCATGATGGGATTTATTAAACTGCTGTTGTCGTTTGCACCGTGGCTGTCGTTTTTAATCATTGCCCACGGCAGCATGTTTCGGCTGGAGCTTGGCTTGTGCGTTGCCCTGGGCCTCAGCATTATCATGGGTGTGCTGCGGCTGCACCGGGGGATAATTCTGTGGGTGGGGCTGGCCTTTTTCAGCGCGGCGGCAGTGCTTGTGATCGGTTTCAAAAACATGTGGACCGTGCAGTACATGGGCGTGCTGGCCAATGGCTCGCTGGCTCTGGGAACCTGGGCCGGGGTTGTCACCGGCAAGCCCTTTACCCTTGAGTATGCCAAGGACCACACCGACCCGGCGTTGTGGAGTTCGCCCTTCTTTTTGCGTTCCAATACCATCATAGCCTCGGCGTGGGGCGGCGCGTTTACCTGCAACGCCCTGCTGGCCTGGCTGAAAATGAAGCAGCTCTTTTTTTCAGAACTTACCTGCGAGCTGCTCTCCTACACGGTGCTCATTGGCGTGGCCGTGTTTACGCAATGGTATCCGGCCTATCTGCGGGGTTTGCGGGCAAAGAGGACAGAGGCCGCATAGCTCCGCGCCGCCATTGAGACAGCGCGCCCCAATCCTCAGGCCGCCCACGCGGATACAGCGGTATCATGGCCCGCGCCGCATCCGGCGCCGGATTGCATATTGACAAGAGGGGCGAAGGGGAGCATGCGCTTTAACACATCATGCATCGGCCTGTTGGCAGGCCCGAATTTTTGTAACATTCAAGGATATCTTGCCATGAAGAAGACCGCACTGATCCTTGCCCTGTTGATGAGCACCTTTATGCTCACCGCCTGTGGCTCCAAGTACATTGCCGTTACCAAGGATTACACCATTTACATCGGCACCAAAAAGCCCGTGATCAATCCCGAAAACGATTCCGTGAGCTTTGAGGACGATACAGGCAAAACCCACACCATCCCCCGCGAAGACCTCAAGCAGGTTCGTCCCCTGCCCTAATAAGCATCAATTTGCTTGGTCAGGCCGCGTCACAGAGCGCAAAAAGGCAGCCGCCCTACAGTCAATGGACCGTAGGGCGGCTGCCTCAGTTATGGTCTGAAAAACCTTAGAACACGGGCACGATGCCGCGTTCAACCAGGTTCTTCTGGATATACGCCTTTACTTCGGGCGACAGCACGGCCTTCATCAGGGCCTTGGCCTTGGGGCTGTCCTTGTCTTCGCTGCGCACAACCACAATGTTGGCGTAGGGCGATTCGCTGCCTTCCATGACAATGGCGTCGCGCGAAGGCACCAGACCGGCTTCGCCGGCAAAGTTGGTATTGATGACGGAGGCTGTCACGTCGTCAAGGGTGCGGGGCAGCTGGGCGGCGTCAAGCTCGTGGAACTTGAGACCCAGGGGGTTCTTGGTGATGTCGGCCGCGGTCACAAGCGCACCGGACTTGATGGCGATGACGCCGTTGGCTTCAAGCAGACGCAGGGCGCGGGCCTCGTTGGTGGGGTCGTTGGGCACGGAGATGCTGTTGCCCTTCTTGAGGTCGGCCAGCTTTTTGATCTTTTTGGAGTACACGCCCAAGGGTTCGATATGCACCTTGCCGATAGAGACAAGGTCAAGCTTCTTTTCCTTGTTCATGTTGTCGAGATAGGGCTCGTGCTGGAAAAAGTTGGCAAACAGCTGCTTGCTGGCCAGGGCCATGTTGGGCTGCACGTAGTCGGTAAATTCCTTGATGACAAGGTTGTAGCCTTCCTTGGCCAGCAGGGGCTTGGCCGCCAGCATAATGTCCTTATGCGGGAAGGGGGTCACGCCGACAACGATGTCTTCAGCGGCGAACGAGGGGGCGGCCAGCGCCAGAACCATGGCCAGAGACAAAAGCAGACGTTTCATAAGCGCTCCTGCAGGATAAAGTGGATAAAATTCACACGCCGCCGGGGCCTAGCGCAATATCTTGTACAGAAAGTTGCACACGCCCTGGATAAGCAGCACGAGAAGACAAAGGATAATGACCGAATACACCATGATATCGACCTGAAAGCGGTTATAGCCGTATTTGACGGCCAGGTCGCCCAGCCCGCCGCCGCCCACGGTTCCGGCCATGGCCGAATACCCCAGCAGCGTAATGGCGATAACAGCCACGTTGAGCACAATGGAAGGCAAGGCCTCGGGAATCAGCACGCGAAAGATGATCTGCGTATTGCTGGCCCCAAACGACCGCGCCGCTTCAATGACGCCCCTGTCCACCTCGAGAAAGCAGGTTTCGATGAGCCGCGCCACAAAGGGAGCGGCCGCGATGGTCAGCGGCACAATGGCCGCCGCGCTGCCTATGGAGGTGCCCACCACAAGGCGGGTAAAGGGAATAAGGGCGATGAGCAGAATGATAAAGGGGAACGAGCGCAGCAGATTGACCACAAAATCCACTGCCTGATACACCGAGCGGTTGGGCTTGAGGCCGATGGGGTTGGTCACAATCATCAATATGGCCAGCAAAAAACCCGAGAGCAGTGAAAACAGCGTGGAAAGCAGCACCATGTCCAGCGTTTCCCACGTTGCCGTAACGATCTCCGGCAGCTTTTCCAAAAACCGCTCCCACAGCGGGTAGTAGGCCGCAAGGGCGCTTGTGTTCTCAATCATGCTGCTCACCCGCGTCTTCAGTGTAGGCCAGAATTTCCCAAAAGAGGTTCTGCGTCTTCAGGTAGTGCAGCACCGCATCCAGGTCTTTGTCCTGAACATTGATGATAAGAAAGCCAAATACGTCGTCAAGGTAGCGCTCGAGCTTGCCGCCGACGATGGAAAAATCAATGCCCAGGCTGCGCGCCATCTGGGTGATGACGCTCTGCTGCGAAATTTCGCGCGGAAACATGAGGCGGATGTTGGTGCCGCCGGGGATGAGCGTGTACTCGTCCTCGACCATGGCGTGCATTTCCTTGGTGGGCGACAGAAAGAGCTTTTCCGTCTTGCCCATGGCCACGGTTTTACCGCCGTCGAGCATGAGCAGGCTGTGGCAAAGGCGTTTGACCACTTCCATCTGGTGGGTGACCATGATGATGGTGAGGTTGAGCCGCTTGTTGATGTCTTCCAGCAGGTCAAGGATGGACGAGGTGGTCTTGGGATCAAGGGCGGACGTGGCCTCGTCGCACAACAGCACGCGAGGGTTGAGCGCCAGCGCACGGGCAATGCCCACGCGCTGCTTTTGCCCGCCGCTCAGGCTCTGCACGCGCTGTTTGGCCCGGTCGGCAAGGCCCACCAGCTCCAGCAGCTCCATAACGCGCTGCTCGCGCTTTTCCACACCCCACAACGAAAGCGGAAAGGCCACGTTGTCAAAGACGTTTTTGCGCGACATGAGATTAAAATTCTGAAAAATCATGCCCATTTTGCATTGCAGCTCGCGCAGGGCCGTCCCCTCCAGCGAGGAGACCTCCACGCCCATAACGGTGACGCTGCCCATCTGGTAGGGTTCCAGGCCGTTGAGGCAGCGTAGCAAGGTAGACTTGCCCGCGCCAGAATGCCCCACAATGCCGAAAATTTCCCCCTCATGCACATGCATATTGATGTCTTGCAGCACGAGGTGGCTTCCGTAGAGCTTGCCAAGATTGGTTACCTGAATCATGCGATGGTTCCTGAGCCTGTTTTCGGTGTCGCCAGACAATGCGTTATTTGTCGGCGAAAGTAAAGAATTCACGCAGGCGAAGCATGAATAACCCGGCATCATAGACCAAGGCGGCGCTCAAAATCAAGCCGCCTGCCGGGGCCTCGTGAGGCTGGCTGCAACGCTGCCGACGCAGCCCAACAGCCCGGCAGATGTGGCCCCCCTGCGACTGACCCGGAGTGCCGCACCAACCCGCAATGTCGGCCAGAAGACTGACTGCCTGCGTGCAGAGGACGTATATTGACGGCCCATGCGGGCGGTATGCCTTGTCAGTTATTGCTGGCCGGCCAGTACGGTCAGCCTCTACTGGCAGTCTGTACTGGCGGCTTGTGACGGCGGTCATGGACAGCCGCCGCCAATGGTGACACAACGTGTGCGTAAAAGTAATTATTCTAGCAGCTTCAAAGGATACCACAGCATGACTCAGACAACAGAATCACAGCCCGATGCGACAACCGCCGGGCCTGCCCATACCCCCTCCCCGACCGGCAAACATAACTCGCGCCTTGGCCCCACCCTGCTGCGCCGGGCTATACAGGGCGCGTTTGCCATTTTTCTCGTCTGGGTGGGCTGGAACTTTTACCTCTATGTGCAGTGGGCCACGGGCCAGAGCGAAGTGTTCACCCCCAAACCGCCCTCTGTGGAGGGATTTTTGCCCATCAGCGAGCTGATGGCCGCACGCCGCCTGTTTGCAACAGGCCAGTGGGATGCCGTGCACCCGGCGGGTCTGACGCTGTTTCTGGTCATCGCGCTCATGGCCCTGCTGTTTCGCAAGGGTTTTTGCGGCTACATCTGCCCGGTGGGCCTTGTATCCAACCTTGTAGGCCGCCTTGGCGAGCGTCTGGGGCTTGGCCGCAACCCGCCGCGCGTGCTGGAGCTGGCGCTCCAGTCCGTCAAGTATATTCTGTTGGCCTTATTGTGCTATTTCAGCCTGTTCGGCATGAGCATGGATGAGATCAACGCCTTTATGGGCGCGCCATTCAACATGGTGGCCGATTCAAGCATGCTGTTTTTCTTTTTGCACGCGTCCGCCGTCACCCTGACGGTGGTCGGCGTGATTGTGGCTGCTTCACTGGTGGTGCGCAACGCATGGTGTCGCTTTTTGTGCCCCTACGGCGCATTTTTGGGCCTTATCGCGCTGGCTGGCCCCGTGGCGGTGCGCCGTCACGCCGAAACCTGCACAAACTGCCGCCGCTGTCAGCGCGCCTGCCCCTCGGCCATTGCAGTGCATCAAAAGACACGCGTCAACTCGCCGGAGTGCCTGGGCTGCACGGCCTGCATAGAGGCCTGCCCGCAAAAGGGCTGCCTTGAGCTCTCCGCAGCTGGCCGCCGCGTACCCTTCTGGACAGTTGCCGCAGGCTGCGTCGTACTGCTGCTTGGCGCGTACGTCTGGGCTGCGAGCACTGGGCACTGGGCTTCCGAAATTCCTCCGGCCATGCTGCGGCGCTTTCATATGCTCCAGTTTGGCGGATAACGGCACACAGACCGCTGAAACGTAAAACAGACATGGCGGCGAGGGAACTCCCCTCGCCGCCATGTCTTCATCTTTTGTCAGGCAATGTGGCCTTGGTTGTTACCAGACCGGGGCTTCCGCCGGGTCGCGCTTGATGTGGCAGGACTGGCAGTCGTTAGCGCGGGGTTTTTCAATCTTCATGCGGGTATGACAGTCCATGCAGCGCTGGTGGTAGGCCGCCTTGAGCAGGGGCCTGCCGTCGGGCATGGTCGTTACGCCAGCGGGCAGGATTGCCGGATGGCACGATACGCACCTGGGCGGCGTCATGCCCGGCTTGAGGCGCGGGCTGTTGTGATGGCAGGCGGCGCATTCCAGGCCGTCCTTGGCGTGCATGCCCTGCAGTCCAGAGGCCTTGCGTCCAATAGCCGCCCGCAGCTTTTGCAGATGCTGGGCATGGGCAAAGTCCACCGGGCGGTATTCCTTGCTCATCAGCTCAATGCGCACCTTTTCGGGCAACCCGTCCGAAACCGGCCCCAAACTGGGCGCGTCAGACACGTTGTCTGCCGCATTGCCAGAGTCTGCCGGGGCAGCAGACGGCCCTACGCCGGGTGCGAGCACCTTTGCCGCCGCGCTGTTGTCCGCAGGTGCGGGCTTGGCGGCGTTTTTGTCGGCCAGGCCGTTGCTTGCGGCAGTTTTGTCGGGCGGCGGCAGCAAAATGGCCGTGGGCGCAAGGGGAGCTTCGACGGTCGACGCGGCTTTATCCGCAGGCTTTGAGGCGGTATCGGCAGGCAGCAGTATGGCCGATGGCGCAAGCCTTTCACCCTGCTGCGCCGCATGGGCGGCCTGTGTTTGCGGCTGCGTGGCAGCCTCAGCGGCAGGAGTTGCAGGCTGTGGCGCGGGCAGATTGCTGGGCAGCATCAGCCCCATGGAACCCTTAACGCCGGGGGCGGCGCGATGGCAAAAAGCGCAGTTGCTGCCGCTTTTGCTCACGGGCCTTGGGGTATGGCAGCCCGCGCATTCGGGCGCGGAGGTCGTCAGGCTGGTGTGACAGCTCACGCACGAGTTTTTGGACGTAACAGAGTGCATGGCCTGAGCCAGCGGAATGTTTTTGCCCTTGGGGTCGCCGTTGGGCGTGTGGCAGGTAATGCACGACTGCTTCACGCTGGTGTGGTGGCAGTCAACGCAGTTGAGCGCCCTTTCGTGCAGGCTGTGGTCAAAGGGTACAGCGGGCATGGCTGTGGGCCATTTGGATCCCTGAGGGTACAGGGGCGCAAGGGGCTTCTGCGGGGGCGTCATCTTGTCGGTCAGCAGCACGCCCGTGGGCCGGTCCATGGTCATGATGGCCGGGCTTGCCTCAAAGCGGGGCAAGGCGTCAAAACGGGCCTTGTCGTGGCAGGTGGCGCAATCCACAGGCCCGTGCGGCTGCTTTTGCTCCATCAGCGAGACATGGCACTTCATGCACACTTCGTGCGCGGCGGCCCGCAGGGGCGGCGGCGTGTAGGCGGCATCCTTTGTGGCCAGCGCCGAGCCGGGACCGCTGGCATGACAGGTACGGCACGAATCAACCGTGGGCGGCAGCATGGGTGAAAAGTCCTTGGCATGGTGACAGGCCACGCAACGCTGGGGGTCATTTTCGGCCAGAATTGCTCCCTCGGCCAGACCCTTGGGCGGCTTGGCGGGGAAGGCTCCGGACGTCAGATGCCGCTGGTGCAGCGAGGCGTCCATCTGCGGTTTAAAGGGCTTTTGCGAAGGCAGCTGCGCAGCATCCGCAACGGTGTGGCAGGTGCGGCACTGGGCCTGGGCCGGGCCAGCGCCCTTTTGGGCATGGCACGAAGCGCAGGCAGCATGAAAGGCCAGCTTGCGCTCGGCCTGATCGCTGGAAGCAACACCGGCAAACGCGCTGAATACCGGCGTCTGCATGATGTTGACCGGCAGCCCGGCGCTGTTTTTTTCCACGCCGGGGTCGACGGCGTGACAGCTGACGCAGGCGTTGGCCTTGGCATGAGCCGCGTGGTCAAAGGCCACCACGGGCATTTTAAGTTCCCTGGCGTGCTGGCCGCCAAGGTAGATGACATTGCCCGCCAAAGGCGCGGATTCGGCAGCCAGAGCCCCCGAGGCCGAGCACCCCAGCGCCGCGGCAGACAGTGCGCAGGCAACCGCAAGCCGCATGGCGTATGCATAAATCGAGGCAGTACTGAATGTGGTTTGCATTAATTCCCCCTTGGGGACTTTGATCTGAAAAACCATCAGCGCAACAACCGTGCAAACCGGCAACGAGGTGCGCACCACAAAAAAACATGCCCGGCAACCAGGTGCAGCAGCAGCCAGAACCCGTACCCCGGCAGGCCGGAGCGGGCCAGCAGGCCCGAAAAGGGCAGCAGCACCAGCAGGACCATAAGGGCCCAGTCGGCACGGGTGGCGGCAGAGCGCAGGTCGGCCAGCAGCAGATGGCGCAACGGCAGGGCTAGCGCCCCAAGGGTCAGCACCACGGCAAGGCCGTCGGCCCAGCGAAAGGCCATGCCCGGCCAGTCGAGGCCAAGGCCCCGCCCGATGAGCACCGCGTGGCCGGGGTTGAACACCACGACCACTGCGGCGATAAACACAAGCCAGAACACGGCGTCGTTGACCAGCACGCGCACAGGCCACTGGCCGTGCAGCAGGTCAAGCGGCACGAGGCGGGCACGCCAGCGCGCCGCGCAATCGCACGGCTGGCAGCCGCTGGCCCGGCACTGGCGCAGGCGCAGTACGCACCCCGCCAGACAGCCCAGCAGCGATATGAGCAGGCCCCAGCCAGAAAGAAACGAGATCAGCGTTGTCATTGCTAGCTCCAGGCTAATCCTTGCCGTTCAGGAAGAGGTAAAAGCCCAGCAGGCCGAACAGGGCAAAGCAGATGAAAATAAACATCCAGCCCGTGCCGGACATAAGGGAGGCGTAAAGCGAGTAAAATACCGTCTGCATGGCATCCTCCCTGTCAGGCTTCGGGTTTGTAGTCGGGGTGATCGCGCAGCACGGGCATTTTGGCGCAGATAAAGCGGTACACGGTCACAAGCCCCACCAGCATGAACAACGAGAGCGTTATTTCACCCAGCGAGGGAAAGTACTTGAGGTGCGTGGGCAGATTGTAGTTGTAGGCCACAAGGCTCACGTCCATACGGTTGAGCATGACCCCAAACACCGAGAGCCCAGCCGCCAGCCGGATAAGGCCGTAACGCCGCTCGCGCACGCCCACGGCAAACATGAAGGCAGGCACGATGACCAGCGCCATTTCGAGCAGCCACAACAGGCCGTAGCCGCTGAAAACATACCGCCAGCCGTTGTCGAGGGTAAGACCGCCGATCTTGATGACAAAATAGCCCATCAGCAGCAGGGAGGCCCCGCGCGCAAGGCTCAGGCTTACGCCGTCAAAACTCTTTATGTGGTTCTGGTCCATATAGCCGTGCATACCGGCGTGGGCCAGCGTGCCCTCAAATATCACCATGCTGAGTCCCGCGTAGAGGCTTGACGCAAAGAAGTACACCGGCAACCACGAAGAATACCACAGGGGGTGCATCTTTGACGGAACCATCACGTACAGGCCGCCCAACGAGGACTGGTGAATGGTGGAAAGAATGATGCCCAGTGCCACCAGCGGCATGACAAGCTTGAGCAGCATGGCCCGCAGCTTTTTAAGCCCCAGCCATTCGCAGGGGATCACAAACCACAGCACGGCCATGACGCACAGGTAAAAGAACTCGCACACGCCCACGGTAAACAGCAGCGAGGTGGTGCCCTGCGAGACGAACACGGGGTACGGCAAGCGCCAGGGCTGGCCTACGTCGTAGAGCAGGTCGGCAATGACAAAGGCGTAGCCAAAAAATGCCGTGGTCAGCGCGGGCCGCCACATGGAGCGCAGGTTGGTAAAACCGAAGATGTAATACCCGGCAGCCAGCGTAAAACCGCCAGCCGCAAGGGCTACGCCGCACAAAAGATCAAAGCCGATCCACAGGCCCCAGGGGTAATAGTCGTCGAGGTTGGTGACCGCGCCGATGCCCCAGCCAAAACGCATCACCGTGGCCACCGCTCCGCAAAACAGGATGACGGCGGTGATGATGTTGCCCGGCGTGTTGAGCAGGCCCAGCGTATTTTTAAGCAATTGCGAGGGCTTCAGCATTGTCCGCCTCCCTGACCCTTTTCAGGGTTTGCGTCAGTGGGCTTGCGGCAGCAGGCCTGAGCCGGGGTCTGCGCCCCGGCATCGGGAGCGCCCTGCTCCCCTGCCTGTTGCGCGCCCTCATGGCGGGCCTGCTCGACCATTTTTTTGTAGTGTTTGCTCATGGAGTATGCACCGCCCAAAATAACCGGCCACACGCCAGCGATCACAGCAAGGGAGCCAAGCATGCCGCGTGTGAGCTCCGGCGCTGAGACGGCGGGAACGTCAGGCTGCCCAAGCTCCGCGTGCGGCACGGGCGAAAGGTACAGCCAGTTGGTGCCGCCCATCTCGTGCTCGCCGTAAATGTGGTCCTCGTACATGCCGGGGTTGTCCATGATGCGGCGGCGGGCCAGATTGACAAGGTCGCTGCGCCTGCCAAAGACCAACGCCTCCTTGGGGCATGCCTCAACGCAGCCGGGCAGCAGCCCCTGCTTGAGGCGCGGCGCGCACATGGTGCACTTGTACACCAGCGGGTTCCAGGCGTTGTTGTAGTCGTAAGCCGGTACGTAAAAAGGACATGCCATCATGCAGTAACGGCAGCCAACGCACAGCTTGGGGTTATAGACAACCGGGCCCTGCTCTGTTTTGACAAAGGCTTTGACAAAACAGGCGGACGCGCACGCAGGTTCCTGACAGTGGTTGCACTGCAACTTGCGGAAAACGGGCGCGTGGCCTTGCGGCTCATATTTGTTGACCACGGTATAGGCCGTAAACGTGGGCCTGCGGGTCTGTTGAAACACCGACGTATCATCGGCGGGCTTATCCAGAGGGGGCAGCACGTCGGCGTTTACCTTCTGGCAGCCCTCCTCGCACTTGCGGCAGCCGATGCAGCGCACCGAATCGTGCAGCACGCCAACGGCATCGGGGCTGCCGTCATAGGCAAAGCGGGCCGCCCCGACAGTGCCGGGAAGCGCGGCTCCCGCCACGCCTCCAAGGCCCAATATCTTCAAAAACTGTCTGCGCCGCATGGCGATCCTCCCCTGCTTGCGCATTGCGTCATTTCATGCCCCGTTTCTGCCGTGGGGCAAGCCGCCAAGGCGGCGCCAAAACACGCACCCTGCGGCCTATGGGCTGGCAATAGCGCCCACATCCTGGTTTTCAGCCAAAAAGGCTGCGTAATCCTCATCAAGATACCGGGTGGAATACAGGTACACTGTGCCCACGGAGCTTTCCGTAAACCTGATATCCGCATATTCCGGGTCTGCCGCCATCTGGTTCAGGCACTGCTGCAAGGCCTCGGCCTCTAACAGAAATGGCGGATATTCAAATATTTCAAGGGCCACAGGCCGGGGATAGTCGCGCGAGCTCTCGCGCACCACACTGGCTATCTGCACCATCCTGTTGTTGCCCGTAGAAAGTATACGGGCGTACAGGCTGCTCATCTGCGGCTTGTAATGATAATATTCCTTGCCGTCCCAAGCGGTAAAAACCGCCACGTCGTCATCCTCCGCCGTCAGCTCAGCCAGCAGGGCCGCAGCGTATGCGCCCTCCACCACGCGGGGGGCGGCAGCGACCGGGGCGGATTCCGCCACGGGTGCTGGTTCCGCCGCCTGCGCGGTGGTTTCCGCCGTAGCGGCCAGAGCCTCTGCAGGATGCAGCAGCGAGCCCAGCAATTGTCTGCGGCTCAGCAGACGGCGGGTTTTGCGCAGACCCGGCACTTCCGGGTCGGGGGCCGAACCGGGCTGGACTTTTTCCATGGCCTTGATGCGGGCCATGTCTGCGGCTACGGTTTGCGAATCCGGCCCGGCAAAGCGGGGGTCGGGCAGACCGTTCAGCTCTTCGCGCACCTGAGCGACGGTAACGGGCGGCGCTGCCGCCGCACGTTCCATAAATGCCGCCAGCAGTTCGTCGACGGTCACAAGGCGCTCGTCGCTGCTGAAATCGGCCAGCGTTTCCACCAGCAGCACCTTGTCGGCCTTGCGCTGGTTTACCAGTTGCTGGTCCTCGGGCTGCGCCGCCTGCTCCGCATTGGCGGTGCCGGGCTGTTCCACCTGGGGGGCAGGGCCGCCCCCACCAAGGGGAGCGGCGGCCTGCGCCTGATTTTGATCGTTCATAGGCTCTCCAAGGTTACGCGCCGGGAACCAGCTTTTCCTTGGTCATGGTGTCGGCCACATCGTTGAGGCCCAGCGAACGGTAATGGTTCGCGCCGGGCAGGCCGGTTTTGACGTCCCAGCCCTGCACTTCGTAGAACAGGTCGAGGCTCTTTTCGATGTCGGCCCTGTCCATGCGGATGGTGCCCTTGGTGAAGGGAGCCTTGTTTTTTTTGTCTTCAAACAGCCAGTTGGGGTACTGGTCGTGCTTTTTACGCATGTCCGTGGTCTGCATCTGGCGCGCGGTGTACGCGCGGTGCAGGTTAAAGGCCCGCTCGGCGCAGCGGTCCAGTTCCTTGACGTCCAGATTATGGCCGGTAAGAATGCGGTAATACTTGCTTTCAAGGCTGTTATCACCCATGTAGCCATCCTGCTTGTTGGGGGTGGAGATCCACGGCCCCATCCAGTTGCAGAACGAAAGCATGTCGTGCAGTTCCTTGCGCTCGATGGACCACTTGGCGCGGATCATCTTGTACTTGTTGGTGGGCTTGTAGTCGCCGATGGCGTCCACCGCGTCGGCTGAACCCCAGAAGTGCTCGGCAAGGCGCTTTTGCACTTCAATGGGCAGACCGCTGCGCACAAAGTTGCAGTTGGAGTGGCACATGGGGTCGCGGTTGTACTGGGTGTTGATGACGCACCCGACCTGACCGTCGTCCTCGTTGGCGTGGTGCTTGGGGTGGCCCATCTTCCAGTAAACAGTGCGGTGGTCGTCCTTCCACTTTTCTTCGGAAATGCCCATTTTTTCGAGCATGTAACCTGTGCCCATGCCCAAAAGCTGGCCAAATTCGCCTTCTTTGTAGGCAATGCGATGCACGGCGGTTTTGATGAATTCGGGGTTGCAGGCGTCCACCATATCCCAAGGGATGGACTTGTATTCGTCCGCGCCCAACTTCTGCTTCCATATGCCGTCTTCGTACATGGTGCTGAAGTCGCGGAACAGCTGGCCGTAGTTTTCCCACACTCCCAGATCGTCCATGAGCTCAATGCCCACAAAACCGGCCTGACGCGCCAGATCGCTCTTTTTGCGCGAAAGCTTGGGAAACCACTCACGCCCGCCAAACATGCCCACGCAGGTATTGAACTGAATGGGGCTGACGCCAAACTTGCTGGCCGTGTCTTCATCCTTCATCACGGTGTAGCAGCGGATGGGGCATGAAAAACAGCCGTTGTTGCGCACGGTGTACTGCCACACGTTGTCGCCCAGAAAGTAGGCGGCATTGTTGGTGCGGTACGAGATACGGTTGAGCGAGCGCACATCGCCCGTAAGCGTAACCGGAGCCTCGGATGCGCCCCAGCGCTTGCCCGGCGCGCCCACCCAGCGGGAACCGGCGTCCCAGTACTCAAAAAGCGGGCTGGGAAAGTTGGGAACCACATGCTGGTTGTTGGCGCCGATGATGGTGCGGTGGTAGTTGATGAGCTTTTCCCAGTCGGCCTTGTCGCCCGCGATGTGTACGGGCTGACTGCCCTGAAGGGCAATGGCCTTGAGCATTTTGGAGCCCATTACAGCGCCGATGCCGCAACCTGCTGTATGGGCGCGGCTGTTGACCACCACGGAATACGGAACCAGATTTTCACCAGCGGGCCCGATGGCGGCAACGGTATTGTCAGCCCCCACTTCCTCACTGATCACGCGTGTGGTGCGGCGCGTGCCCTGCCCCCAGACATGGCTCGCGTCCTTGAGCCAGGCCTGCCCGTCGCGCACGTGCAGCCATACGGGGCGCTCGGCCTTGCCTTCGATAATAAGAAAGTCGTAGCCCGCGTATTTAAGATGTTCGGCAAAGTTGCCGCCCATGTGGCCCGAGCCGATCAGGTGCTGCGGCCACGAAACGGGCATGATGGTGGTGACTGCGGTACGCCCGCTGCACAACGCGCCCGTGCCGGCCAGCGGCCCCACGGCAAAAACGATCTTGTTGGCCTCGTCATAGGCCCTGGTCTTGGGCGGAACCTCGTCCCAAAAAACCTTGTAGCCCAGCCCCGTACCGCCAATAAGGTCAAGATACTGGTAGGTGTCCTCAACAGTGATGCGGCCCGTGCTCAGGTTGACCCTAAGGCCCTTGCCCTGATAGCCGCCGAATTTTCTGGCCATAAATTCCTCCAGCTCGCAAAAGGAGCATACTTCCTGTAAATGCCCGCGCTGCGCCTTGCCGCCCGCAGCGCACCGGATGCGCTACTGCTCGTACTTGAGGTTGCGCGGTCCGCCGGGCGATTCCACATGGCAGGCGTTGCACGCGGCGCGGCGGTCATCGGGAACCATCAGCGAAAACGATCCGCGCGTGGTGGCCTCGCGGGTACGGTCGCTCCAGGGCACGTAGCGCAGGGCGGCTGCCGGGCAGGCTTCCACGCACTTGGGCGCGCCGTTGCACAAAAAGCACTTGTCGGCCTTGCCCTGCTCCTCGTCAAAGGTCATCACGCCCCAGGGGCAGGCCTTCTGGCACAGGCGGCAGCCCACGCAGCGGTCTTTAAGCACCATGCGCGTGCCGGTTCCCTTTTGGGCAACAATGGCGTTTTGCGGGCAGGCCGTGGCGCAGGGCACCGGGTGCGGGCACTGCTTGCAGGTATCCTGAATAACCAGCGAGCTTGAGCCGTAGATGCCCTTGGTGGCGTTTTCCAGCCCGCCGTCAGGCCCAAGCATGGCGTTGCGGCTTATTTTGATGCGCGCGAGCTTGGGGTCGGCCTTGCCATTGTTAAATTCAGTGCAGGCAAGCTCGCACCGCTGACAGCACACGCACAGTGTGGGATCGCCCACAATCATGCCTGCCGATTTTTCCATAATTACCAGCGGCGAGGCCTTCATGGTGGCCAGGGCCTCCGAGGCCTGCAGCGTGGCCAATCCAAGTGCCGCGCACGAGGTTACCTTGATGAATCCGCGGCGCGAAAGATTTTCGAGCAGCAACTCTTCATCGGCACGTCTAAGTTTGCTCAACATATCAGCCATACAGCGCTCCTTGTCCTTATCGGCAACGGCATCACGGCAGCATCAGCTGCCCGTTTTCATGATATATGTGCATGCTGCCGGACTTAACATTGCCCAGCAGAGTCAACCCGGTAGCACGCGCCAGATCCACGGCGCGCGACATGGCGCGAGAAAGGGAGGCAAAAACAGGTACGCCCGCCCGAATGGCTTTTTGCGCTATTTCGGAGGCGATACGCCCGCTGCTGACAATCATGTGTTCAGCGGGGTCAAGGCCTTCCACAAGCATGTAGCCCACCAGGGTGTCAATGGCGTTGTGGCGGCCAATATCAAGGCAGTAAAAAACCATGCCCTGCCGGTTGAGCAGGGCCGCATTGTGGCAGCCGCCGGTCTGGTGAAACACTTCGGAGCGTTCTTCCAGCTCTTGCGCGCCGCGCAGAATAACCTGCGGATCCCAGGAAGGAGACTGGGCGCGGGGTATGGTGGCCAGCCGTTTGGCCGACATGGGGAGGTTCCAGCCCATGGCTGAAGTGATGGTGAGTTTTGGGGCGGCCTGCCCCGCATGCGCAGCCGCCTTGCTGCAGCAGGGGTCCTGCAAAAGCACATCCACCCGCACTTCTTCCGCCCCGTCAGGCGTTGCGCCCTCGGCAGGCAGGGGCGTTACGTCCACCCCGGCCAGATCGCGCAGGCTGTTGATAACCCCGCACGAATAGAGAAACCCCGGCACGAGGTACTGCAAATGCTGGCCCGAACAGGCCACCCGCACAAAAGGGACCCCGTTGACGTGCATCGTCAGCGTCTGCTCGCGGCACGACAAAAATACCGCCGGTTCAACCTTGCCTTTGCTGTACGTCAAAATATCATAACTACGCACAGAGGCCGGCGGCGAAGCCAGCGGCAATAACACCCCTGCAGTCATGTTTTTGAGCTGAGCCATAAACCCTTCCTTGTCTTACATCCAAGCCTTGACCTATGCGAGCAAGGCAAACCTGCCTACGGGGCAAAACTGCCCCGAAACGGCGTGATGACCAGCACTCGCCCCGCCAGAAGAGGTGGAGGTTGCAGTTAAAGCTTGTTCTTTTTTTCACACGGCCACTGCACAAGTCAGGGTGCGTGTGTCTCAACTCTGCAGAATATCTGTTTCCTGGGGCTGGCGGAGATAAAAACCTAAACCAGATGCGCCCGTAAGCGGAGGGGGGGGCTGCCGCATGGAAGACGAATTCTATACGCGCAACCTATTGATTACACGTGGATCATTGCAAATAGCAGTCATGCTTTTTGCTAATTGCGTGATAAAAGTTTAGGGAAATAGTTTGTTGCCGTCAACCCCATGAGAGCATTTTCACTATGCCCGTATTTTTCACAACAACTTGTAATTATGCAATATTTACAAAATCATTGTAACTTACTATAGTTACATAAGTCAAAACCTGTTGCGCCGGGGCGCTCCGGCAAGGAAGTTTTGCGCATGTCGCTGTATTTTTGCCTGCGGGAAACCGCGGACATTGCCGCCTTTATCAGCGGGACCGACGCTTTGCCGCAGGAGAGTATTCCTGCAAGCGAGGCTCTTGGGAGAGTGCTTGGGCAAAATGTTTACGCGCCCTTTCCCTGTCCTGCCTGCAACCGCTCCACCCGCGACGGCTACGCGGTGCGCTCTGCGGATGTGGCCGGGGCCAGACCGGAGAATCCCGTGCTGCTGCGTCTGGCGGGAGAATGCCGCATGGGCGCAATGTGCAGCAAAGCCCTGCACGCGGGCGAAGCATGGCGCGTATATACAGGCAGCGACGTGCCTGAGGGCGCTGACGAGGTGGTCATGCAGGAGGACGCTGCACCTGCAGGCCCGCCCCCGGCTTGGAGCATATCGGCAACCGCCATTGCTGTTTACCGCCCCGGCGCGGCGGGCCAGCATATGCTGACTCGGGGGGCTGACCTGCCTCAGGGCGAGTTGCTGGCCCAGGCCGGAACAAAGCTAGGCGCTCACCATCTTGCCCTGCTCGCCCAGTTTTTTCGGCACCTGCCGGTACACAGACGGCCAGTACTGGGCGTACTTGCCACAGGCGACGAATTTTGCCCCCCAACCCCTGCAACAGCGGTTGCCGCTGGTCAGTGCAATACCAATGCCCTGCTGCTGCAAGCGCTGGCAACCACACTTGGCGCGCGCTGCCAGCACCTCGGCACAGTGCCCGACAATATTGATGTTCTGCATAAGCACCTGCGCGCGGCCCTGCCAGATGGCCCAACCCCCTGCGATGTAGTGGTGGTGGTTGGCGGATCATCCGGCGGCAAACGTGATTTCAGCGCACAGGCCATTGCCGCGCTGCCGGGTTGCCGCCTCTACGGGCACGACCAGCGCGTGAGCAGCGGCCGCCCGCTTACCATTGCCCGCGTGGGTCAGACCAGCGTTTGGGGCTTGCCGGGGCATCCCCTGAGCCTTGCGCTGGCCGCACAGGTTTTTCTGGCTCCCCTGTTGCAAAAGCTTGGCGGTCAGCAGGCCGCGCCAGGGTTTATAAACCCTGCGCCCTCTGTACTGGCGCGCCTTGGGCTGGCCCTGCCGGTGGAGGGGACAGCCCCCGCCCACTACCCCGTCATGCTGCGGCGCGGCCACGGCCGTCTGACAGCCTGGCCCGTGCCCGCAGGCACGGGCAAAACCGCCGTGCTGCGCGACATGCACGGTTGGATAACCATGCCCGGTTGCCCGGATGCTGCCGCCGGCACAGCCAAAAGCGGCCTGCGGCGCGGCGCGGCCATACGGGTACGGCTTTTTGCCTGACGGCCCGGCTTGTCAGGGGGCCTGGGCGCGGCTACACTGACCCAACCCATACAACAACGGTAACAAGCATGCCCTCCCGCCTTCCGGCCATACGGCAGACCTTTACCGCACCGGGCAGGTTTCCCTACCTTGAAGTGCGCACAACCCTTGAAAGCACCCAGCCCTATGCCGAGCACTTTCATTCGGCATTTTCGTTCGGGTTTATCCTTGAGGGCGGCACGTGCTTTACGCTCCTGGGGCAGCCGCACACGGCCCTCAAGGGAGATATTGTGCTTATTGCCCCAGGCCTGCCGCACAGTTGCAACCCCCTGCACGGCCTGCCCCGCAGTTATCATATGGCCTACCTTGACGCCGCGTGGTTTGCGCAAAATATCTGCCGGCCCCTGGGCCTCGTCGATGCGTGCGAGGTAGTAAAAAACGTGGTGCGCGACCCGGCGCTTTTTCATCTGGGGCTTGCCGCCATTGAAGCTCTTTGCAGCAATACAGAAACAGCGGATCAGTCCCTTGCCGCGTGGTTTACGCAGCTTCAGGCCAGCCACGGCTGCCTTGCCGCTGTGGAATCCCCTGACGCGCACGACAGCAAGCCCACCACGACAGCGCTGCTCAGCGCCCCTGGCGCTGCGGGGCGGCTGCTCGCGGCTGCGGCCAATACGCCCAACGCAGATCATGCGCCTGTTACCTCGCTTGCCCGGCGCGCAGGCCTGCGGCGCGAGAGCTTCTCGCGGGCGTTCAGGCGCGCTGCGGGCCTGCCGCCCAAGGCTTGGCTGCATTGCCTGCGGCTTGAAAAGGCGCGCACCCTGTTGCGCCAGGGCAAAAGCATTGCCGAGGCCGCCCTGGCCGCAGGCTACGCCGATCAAAGCCACTTTCACCGCATGTTTGTAAAATTCTATTCCGTCACGCCGGGCTGCTATCAACGGGGACGGTCACATTCGTACAATACGCGCAAATAAAAAAAAGGTGATCTGCCACGCAAGGAGATCACCCATGATTGCTTTTGCATCCACACTGATTCCCGCTGCCTTTCCCGCGCTGGCCCTGGCGCACTTTCTCGCGCTGCTCAGCCCCGGACCGGATTTTTTTCTTATTCTCGGTCACGCCGTGCGCCACCGTCTGCGCGGCGCGCTGTACATCTGTCTGGGCATCGCCCTGGGCAACGCCCTGTACATCTGCCTTGCGGTTTCCGGCTGGTCGATCATGCGGCAGGTTCCCTCCCTGTACCGCATCATAGAGCTGGCAGGCTCTGGCTATCTTGCATGGCTGGGCTTTTTGCTGCTGCGGGCAAGCCGCCAGACGGCCATCGGGGCAGCCGGTCTTGCAACGGACGAGGCAAGCCCGCTCCCCCCAGGCAGGCAATTGCTCACCGGGCTGGGTTCTGCCCTGCTCAACCCCAAAAACGCCGTTTTTTACCTCACGCTCATGACGGTCATTCTGGGGCCCACCGCCACACTGCCGCAACAGACCTTTGCCGGGTTATGGATGACCCTGCTGGTCTTTGCCTGGGATGCCGGTCTGGCCGCCGCCATATCCCTGCCCGGAGCGCAGCGGGCACTGGAAAAGCGCATTCCGTTCATAGAAGGACTGGCTGGTCTCACGCTTGCCGGCATTGCCCTCTGGCTGGTGCTGCGGCCCCTGTTTGCCTGAAAAAACCGCAATACTGCAGGAGGCCCGCGTTGCAGCAACACGGGCCTCTGAATCATCTGTCTCAATATCAAAGCACCCTAGGGCGCATAGGGATCAAGCTGGATCTCCACCGGCGAGGTGATGGTCAGCTCGTGCTTGACCTCGGCCTTGCCGCCAGCCGCCACATCCACATTCCAGAACAGCAGATGCTCCTGCGCGTCCTGCTGGGCCTGCGGCTTGTCGCGATAGCTCACGGCAACGCCCTGATCGACCAGCATGGGCATGGGCCGCTCAAGCCGCACGGTCACGGCCTTGTCGCGCGTGTTGCGCACGGTGTATGTCCAGCCCCATGTCCAGGTGCGGCTTTTGCCGATAAAGCCCTTTTCGCCCCGCTGGCGTACATCGGCCGATGCGGCCACCTGCACGCGCGGGTCTGCGCCAAAATACAGCGTGGTCTCGTTGCCGCTGGCGTGGAACTTCCCTGCGCCCACGCTCTGCCCATCTACGCTGAACTCCGCCTGACCGTCTGGCCAAATCTGGCTTTCGGGCAGTGTGGGCCGGGCCATCAGCCACACCCGGCTTTCCCCCGTAGAGGGCCGCGCCAGCCATTGCAGGGGAGCCTTCCACTCCGACTCCAGCACCAGCAGTCGCGCGCGGCCTTCGGGCAGACCTTTTTCGCCCAGCTTCCAGCTGGCGTACACGCCGGTGACGTCGGCCGCCACAGGTGCGGCGGCGGGGGCGGCTTCGGGCATTGCGGCATCGGCGGTCATCATCATGCGAGGGGCCGCCTTGACCAGCGGCTGGGCCATGGGCTGCGGCTGCGAATCGATCACCCAGCGCGGCAAGGGGGCGGGCTCGCGCGGCCCCTGCCCGCGTGAAACAAGGATCAGCTGCGCATCAGCCCAGTCCATTCCCGAAAACTGCCATACCTCGGCCATAAAGCGCACGTTAACGGCATCGCCCTTGCCCTTGTCGGGCTGGGCGTCAAAACAATACACGGCTCGCCAGCCGCAGTTGCGCAGCGTGTAGCTGTAGCGCACGGGCAGGGTTGCGGCGGAGACGCTTTTTTGCAGGGTGACCAGCACGCTCTGCCCCATTTCCGGGCTGGGCGGCAGTTGCTGCAATTCCTGCTTCAGCAGGGCCAAACGGCGCTCCAGATCGGCCTTTTCGTAGCTGAGGGCGGGCACAACCTCGGCCAGACGCTTCTCGCGCTGCGTCATGTCCTGAAACCCGCCCTCCGTGGCCGGGGCCTCCCAGAGGGCCAGCTGGGCCTTTACGGCCTCGAGCTTGCCCGTAAGGGTCATGACGGCGTGCTGGCGCTCCTCGCGTACTTTGGCCAGATCACCGCTTTGATCAAGGGGTTGCGGTACGCTGGTCCAGCGCACAATGGTATGGCCCGGTACGGAAATCTGAAAATTTTCCGCTCCGGCGGGCAGCACCACGCGCACCTGACTCAGGCCATTGGCCGTGAGCACCGGGGCCTGCTGCTCGACCTCAAGCAGGCCCCCAGACGGCGTGATCCGAGCGGTGCGGGGAGGCGTTGGCGCGTTGGGCAGGCCTGCGGCCAGGGCCTCGCCGCAAACCAGGCTGATCAAGCTGCACAGCGCAAGCAGCAGGGCCGGAGCAAGCGCGGGCCGCCCTTTGCGTCGCTGACCACGGGCAGGAAAACAGAGCAGGGAAAACAGCGGGGATGCAATACGTACGTGCGACATCGGCCCTCCAGCGTTATCCGCCGCAGATGAAGCCGCCGCGCCGCAGGATGCGGCGCGGCGGGCGGCTAACGAGTCAGTTTGCGGTACTTGATGCGGTGCGGCGTGTCGGCATCCTTGCCGAGCCGCTTTTTACGGTCTTCTTCGTAGTCCGTATAGTTGCCTTCGTAAAACACCACGCTCGAATCGCCTTCAAAGGCCATGATGTGCGTGGCCACGCGGTCGAGAAACCAGCGGTCGTGGCTGATGACCAGCACGCAACCGGCAAAGTTGTCCAGCGCGTCTTCAAGGGCGCGCATGGTGTTGACGTCGATATCGTTGGTGGGTTCGTCAAGCAGCAGCACGTTGGCGCCGGACTTGAGCATGCAGGCCAGGTGCACGCGGTTGCGCTCGCCGCCAGAGAGCACGTCCACTTTCTTTTGCTGGTCCGCGCCGTGGAAATTGAAGCGCGTGCAGTAGGCGCGGGCGTTGACTTCGCGCCCGCCCAGCTTGATGGTTTCCGCGCCGTCGCTGATGATTTCGTACACGGTCTTGCCGGGCGTGAGCGATTCGCGGCCCTGATCCACATAGGCAAACTGCACGGTTTCGCCCACCTTGAGCGTGCCGGTGTCGGGCTTTTCCTGCCCCACAAGCATCTTGAACAGGGTGGTTTTACCCGCGCCGTTGGGGCCGATAATACCCACAATGGCGCCGGGGGGGATGATGGCGTTGACGTTTTCCATCAACTCCCTGTCGCCCATGCCCTTGCTGACGCCCTCAATCTCAAAGACAACCTTGCCCAGGCGCTGTCCCGGCGGAATGTAAATTTCCAGATCAAGCGCGCGCTTTTCACTTTCGTGCGAGAGCATGGCCTCATAGGCGTTGAGGCGCGCCTTGCCCTTGGCGTGACGGCCCTTGGGCGACATACGCACCCATTCCAGCTCGCGCTGCAGGGTTTTCTGGCGGTCGGCCTCGGTTCTTTCTTCGTTGGCAAGGCGTTTCTGCTTTTGCTCAAGCCACGAGGAATAGTTGCCCTTCCACGGAATGCCCCGGCCACGGTCCAGCTCCAGAATCCAGCCCGCCACGTTGTCGAGGAAGTAACGGTCATGGGTGACGGCGATAACCGTACCGGGAAACGTGGAAAGAAAGCGCTCGAGCCAGGCCACCGACTCGGCGTCGAGGTGGTTGGTGGGTTCGTCGAGCAGCAGAATGTCGGGCGATTCAAGCAGCAGACGGCACAAGGCCACGCGGCGGCGCTCGCCGCCCGAAATCTGGGCAACGGGCATGTCGCCGGGGGGGCAGCGCAGGGCGTCCATGGCCATTTCGAGGCGCGAATCCAGATCCCAGACGTTTTTGGCGTCCATGAGTTCCTGCACCCCGGCCTGCCGGGTGATGAGAGCGTCCATCTCGTCCGCTTCCATGGGTTCGGCAAACTTGGCGTTGATTTCTTCAAACTCGCGGGCAATGGCCGTGAGGTTGCTCACGCCGTCTTCAACCACCTCGCGCACGGTGCGGGTTTCGTCCTTCAGTGGCTCCTGCTCAAGGTAGCCGATGGTATAGCCGGGGGCCAGCACGGTCTTGCCGTCAAAGGCCTGATCCACGCCCGCCAGTATCTTCAGCAGGCTGGATTTACCCGCGCCGTTCAGACCAAGCACGCCGATTTTGGCCCCGTAAAAGTACGAAAGCGAAATGTCTTTCAGCACTTCCTTTTGGCCATGGCGCTTGGTGACGCGGATCATGGAATAAATAATCTTGTCCGGTTCGTTGCTCATGATGCTCCTCAAAATTTGGTGACGCTTCCACCCCAGGCGGCGAGACGCCATGCCAGGGAGAAGCGCGCGCCAAATGGGCGCGCTGGATTGATGACAAACCTGCAGTCAGGCCGACCCCAGGCTTGCGCCGCCAAACGGCAGCGCCGTCAGGCGGAAAGCGCAAACACCCCTTGCCCTCGTCCAGCATACGTTTGCCGGGGCAGCTCGGGCCTCCAGGCCATAAACGGCCCACAGGCGCGTAGGCGCTTGTGCAATATTTGACCGTATCCGTTCGCGTATTCTTTTTCAAGTGCGCAGCCGCTCAGGCAAGGGCGCGGCCAGACACGCCGCTTCGGGCCCTGCGCAGCTGAAGAGCGCGCCTCGCCAGGAGCCTGCCCCAAGCGGCAAACAATCGCCCTGCCCCATGCGGATGCACCGGGGGCCACGCCATGCCCCGCTGAACAGCGGTTGCACGCATATATGCAAATATTCCAGACTGTTTACCGGCCATAGGCGGCAGCGCTGCTTGCCACGCGCCGCGCTCTCTGCCAGTATGCACCTCAGCCCGGCGCACTCCCCCCATATGACGCCGTGCTGCAGGAGGTTGCGGTTGACCTGTCTTATACTGCGCGTTGGCAACGCCATTACCCGATACATGGGCGTGTTCATTCTTGCATGCTCGGCCCTGGCGTTGTGGAAGCCAGACCTGTTTAGCTGGGTGGCTCCTTATGTTACGCCGCTTTTGGGCTGCATCATGTTTGGCATGGGCATGACCCTGAGGCTCAAGGATTTTGCCCTTGTGTTCTCCCAGCCGCGCGCCCTGCTGCTGGGCCTTATGGCGCAGTTTGTCTGCATGCCGCTGCTGGCCTTTGCGCTGTGCCACGTGTTCGCCCTGCCGCCCGACCTGGCCATGGGCGTCATCCTTGTGGGCACAGCCCCCGGCGGCACGGCCTCAAACGTACTTACCTTTATTTCAAAGGGGGACGTGCCGTATTCCGTAGCGCTCACCTCGGTGACCACCGTTGTCGCTCTGGTGCTCATGCCGTTGCTCACATGGCTGCTGGGCGGCGTGTGGGTTCCCGTGGACATGGCCGGGCTGTTTGTTTCCATTCTCAAGATCGTGGTGATTCCCGTCATCATGGGCATTGTGGCGCACCGCTTCTGCGCGGGCCTGACAAGCCGCGCCCTGCCCTTTTTACCGCCCATCTCCGCCCTTACCATTACCCTGGTGGTGGCAGGCATCATAGCCATCAACGCCCGCAGCATCATTGAAGCCAGCGCCGACATCTTTCTTGTGGTGATATGTCACAACCTTTTGGGTATGGCCTTTGGCTATGCAGCCGGGCGCATGTGGAAATTTGACGAGGCCCGCTGCCGCGCCCTGTGCTTTGAAGTGGGCACGCAGAATTCCGGTCTGGCTACAGCGCTGGCTCTGGCGCATTTTTCACCGGTATCGGCCATAGCCGGAGCTCTGTTCAGCGTGTGGCAGAACATCTCTGGAGCGCTTGTTTCCAATTATTTTCACGGCAGTGAACCCCGGCAGCGTCCGCCCGCAGGGCAGTGACCCGAAAGACCCAGCCCCCTGCCGACGCGGCCGCCCGGCAAAAGCGCACCCTGCGCTTTGACTACCGCGCGCGCCTGTGCCAATTTGTAGGCAGCCGCCGCCGCTGACAAGCGTGCCGACGACTTTTCACGTTCAACCCATTACACTGCAATCGATGAAGGAATCGCCATGAGCAAGGAAGTCATCAGCACCAGCAATGCCCCCGGAGCGGTCGGCCCCTACAGCCAGGGCATCAAGACCGGCAACCTGTTCTTTTTTTCCGGGCAGATTCCCATTGACCCGGCCATCGGCAAACTGGTGGAAGGCGATGTGAAGGCGCAGGCCGAGCAGGCCTGCAAAAATGTTATGGCATTGCTGCAGTCGCAGGGGCTCACCGCTGCAAACGTGGTTAAAACCACTGTGTTTATTACCGACATGGGCAATTTTGGCGCAGTTAACGAAGTATACAAAAAGTACTTTACGGCCCCCTGCCCGGCGCGTTCGTGCGTTGAAGTCAGCAAGCTGCCGCTGGGCGCTCAGGTAGAAGTGGAGGCCATTGCCGCCCTGTAGCCTGCAACCGCAAAATCCCGGCGGCAATACCACCGCACCAAACGCAACGCGGCCCTCTGCATCTGGGCCGCGTTGTTTTTTGCGCCTTGCCCGCCGCCGCGCCAGCTGGCCTGCAAGGCCAACATTCGTTCATGAGCTTGCCCTTGCCAATTTACAGAAGTTATAAAATAGTGGACTATACAAGGGATAAACGGCAGATGCGAGGCGCACGGCATGGATACCCCACAATCCGATACGGCAGGGCAGTTTACCCTGCAAATGCAGAAGCTGCTTTTGCAGCACTGCCTTGGCGCGTGGCCACGCCGGGGGCGCACCCTGCTTGAGGTAAACTGCGGGCAGGGCGACTTTTTACCGCTGCTGTGGGAATGCGGCTTTGACATGACCGCCACGGAACTGAACCCCGACCAGCGGGCCAGTGCCGGGCGCATGGCCGACCGGGCCGAAGTGCTTGCCGCCGCAGACGACCACCTGCCCTTTGACGATGAGGAATTTGACTGGGTTGTGCTGCACCTGGTTTCGCCCGGCGCGGACAACGCGCGCAGGGCCATTGCCGAGTCGCTGCGCGTTGCTTCTGCCGGTGTGGCCCTCACATTCTGGAACGCGGCTTCACTTCCCTTTTTGCTCCACTGCCTCCGTGGGCGCAAAACCGCCTGGCCCGGCCCGGCGTTTTGCTGGTGGCAGGTATGGCGTATGCTCAGGGGCCTCTCCGCCGGCAGCATCAGCGGTGCAAGCGTGCTTGCTGGCCCGCAGTCAACCTGGAACGCCGCGTGCGGCCTCTCGCGCTGCAACAGGGTTTTGCCCTGGCTGCCCATGGGAGCATGGGGCGTCATACGCATTGACCTGGGCAAATCCCGCCCGGTTACCCCCCTGCCCTTGCGGCTTGAACGCAGGCGCATGCGCCGCCCCGAGCCAGCCATGGAGTGCGGGCACAAATCCCAGGCAAAAGCCGTCAACACTGAAAGGGAAACACCATGAGTCTGCCCTCTGTTGCCCCTATTGTTGCCTTTATTCGCAAGCATACCCTGCTGCTGGCCGCCGTGCTGCTTATTCTTCTTGCGGCAGCGGGCGGGTACAGCGGCTGGCAGCATTACCAGTTCAGGCAGACAGCCGAATTTGCCTTTTCGCAGATCAAGGACAGCCTGCACCCCGCCAAACCCGCCGACCTTGCCCGGTGGGTCAACTTTGACGCGCTGACAAAGCCGCTGGCCAAGGCCGTGGCGCAAAAATACCCCAATCTGAAGCAGGGCCCCAACCAGCTGCGCGACATCAGCGACATTCTGCAGGTCGGCCTGCTCAAACAGGCCCGCGCCAAGGAAGAACCCGTCAAGGACGAACCAGATGAAACCGCGCGGCTCAAAACGCCTCTCTATGTGCTGCCGCCGACCTTTTATACCCAGCTCAAGGAAACCCTGGCCCTGCAAAACCCCACAGAAAACACTGCCCTGATTGCCGCCAAGGTGCACCACCCGCTCATGAACAAGGAATTTTCGCTGCTGCTGCGCATGGACAAAACCCCTGAGGGCTGGCGCGTGGACAATCTTGTCAACGCCGATGATCTTGTGCGTCAGTTCCGCGAATACCAGATGGACCGCATGATCGCCCAACGGAAGATAATTCTTGACAGAAATGCCAACATAAAGAAACGCATCGAAGATACTCTGCCCATCAAGACCTGTTCCGTCAGCGCCGGGGTGATTTCAGACGGGCGCACGCTCCTGGTGGTGGTAAGCGTACTGGGCAAAAATACCGGCACGGTGGCGGTCAACAGCATGGATCTTTCGGCAAAAATCTGCACGCCAGACGGCAAGGAGCTGCTGCACAGGTTTCTCAATGCAGTGCAGCCCACCCCCCCCGGCGAGGACCTGGACCACAGCTGGACCATCGAAATGGACGGCGCAAGCGATCTTGGCAAATCCATTCTGGCCGCGCGCAAGCTTAGCTGCGAATCTTTCTGGAAAACCCTGGGCCTGGCCAACGGAGAGGTGCTGCACCTCAGCCTGCAACCGCCGCTGCTGGAAGAATTTCAGTAATTTTCACAATCACCTGCTCACAATGCCCTTTTCTCGCGCATGCTAATATGTCATAGTGTCGCGGTTGGCGGGCCGGGCAAAACGACCCGCGCCGACCGCACATAAACTCAAGGAGCCGCAACATGTCGGGTCTCAGCCGTTCCATACACCTTACGGTGCATATCCATAAAGATCCTGCAGCCATGGCCGAGCGCGCCGCCCACATTCTTGCGGCAGCCTGCGAGGAAGCCATCGCCGACAGGGGGATTTTTCGCATCGCCCTTTCGGGCGGGCAAACCCCCACGCCGCTTTTTCGCCTGCTGGCGGGCAAAGACTGGGCCGACCGACTTCCTTGGGACAAAATGACCTTTTACTGGGTGGACGAACGCTGCGTTGGCCCTGATCACCCGGACAGCAACTACGGCCTTGCCCGCCGAGAGCTGCTCAGCATGGTTCCGGCAATGCACTTTTTCCGCATGCGCGGCGAGGAAGACCCCGTTGAAGCCGCCGTCAAATACGAACAGCAGATCCGGGCCGAGTTCAATCTTGGCAGCCACGAGCTGCCCCGCTTTGACTTTATGCTGCTGGGCATGGGCGAAGACGGCCACACAGGCTCCATCTTTCCCAATTCGCCCGCGCTGGCCGAGCGCAAGCGCCTTGTCATCGACCAGTACGTGCCCGAGCGCAAGGCCGACCGCCTGACGCTGACGCTGCCGGTCATCAACAATGCCCGCTGCTGCATGTTTCTTGTGACCGGCAAGGAAAAGCACGACGTGCTTTCGCGCGCGCTCAACCTGCTGGCCGAGCCGACCCTGCCCGCGCAAAAAGTGCGCCCCGGCTTCGGCGAACTTATCTGGGTTGTGGACGAAGCCGCCGCCAGAGGCGAATAAGCCCGCCCACTGTCACGCTTATCAAGCAAAACCCCACCCGCATGCGGGTGGGGTTTTGTTGTCTGTCTGGTTATGCTCCCCGCCCGACTCTCCCCATGCAGCGTGCAAACCAGCCCCTATGGTACGGCGGGTGCTCCGTCGCCAGCGGGCGCTGGCTCCGCCGCAGGGCTGGCTTGCCGCTGCGCGGGCGAGGGCGTCGCATCCTGCCCTGGCAGATGTTCCTGCCCCTGCAGCACGCGGGCCTTGCAGATTATTTCCGGCCTGTATTCAAAATGCATCAGGTCATATTCGTGCCATTTGCCGCCCCAGATAAAGCCCTCGTTTTCAAAGGCCGCCACAATGGACGCTGGGTAATTTTTTTGCAGGGGATGCGGCCGCAGCTTGCTCCACCGCCAGTACGTGGCGATGCCGGGGCTGATGTCAAAGGCAATGCCAAAGGCGTGCGGGCTCAGACGATTTTCGCCCGCTATGCGCCGCCATGCAAAGCCGCCGTCCATCTTGAGCAAGGCCCTTAGCCGCGGCTCGTTGGCAACCTGCGGCGACAGGATGGCGTCGGCCCGGTTCATGGCCTGCGCGGCCGCTGGCGAAAGATGCAGGTTCTGTCCCATCAGCCTGGCCTGCACAAGATGACTGCTGACTGTCTTGAGATTTGCGCCGTAGAGAGCCTGCAGCAGATCATACGAGCGCCGCCGCCCGGGCGAAACCCCAAGCGGGGTATCGGGCCGCTCCGGCTCCAGGGGGTATGGTTCGGCCATGCTCGTGCGCACACTCACGACCCACTCCGATTCATGCCCGTTCGTCAGGGCTTCGGCGCCGGGTGCGGCCGCATACAGCACGCGGCGTCCGTCGACAAACATCAGCCATTGTCCCTGCGCGTCAGCCGTCATGCCGGTGATCTGGGGGTAGGCCCGGCGCAGGCAGTACATGTCGATGCGCCCGGTTTCGTCCAGCTCTGCGGGGAGCTCTGGTGCGGGCACGGGCTCAGCCGCCGGAACTGGCGAGGACTCCAGCGGCAAGTCGGGCAAGGACGCCGCAGCGGCATGCGCGACAAAGGCGCAGCACAAAAAAATACAAAGCAGCAATGTTCGCATCCCGGCAGACTATCCAACCCCGGCTTGTCAAGGCAAGCGCTTTTGCGTACACCTGCGCCATGTTTGCCTGGAAATTCTATCTGGTCACCTTTGGCTGCAAGGTCAATCAATACGAAACCCAATCCCTGCGTGAAGCCTGGCACGCTCTGGGCGGTGCGGAATGCAACGCCCCGGCCGAGGCCGACGTAGTGTGCGTCAACAGCTGCGCCATCACGGCCAAGGGCGAGAGGGACGCGCGCAACGCCGTATTCAGGTTGCGCAGGGAGGCTCCGCACGCGCGCCTGATCCTTACCGGCTGCGCCGCCAGGCTTTTTGCCGATTACAAACCACGCCCCGGGGCCATCTGGGCCGCGCCTGACCTGCTGGTTCCGCAGGAGGAAAAAAGCCGCCTGCTTGACGGCCCGTGGGCCGACCTTGACGGCGACCGCGCACCCCGGCCCTCTGCCGACGCGGCAACCGCCGACGCTACGGCGACTGCGCTGCAGGCGTTTCCGCCTTTTCAGATTTCGGCCTTCAAACGCGCCCGGCCTGTACTTAAAGTGCAGGATGGCTGCGCCCACCGCTGCACCTACTGCATTGTTCCGCTCACGCGCGGCAAACCGCGCAGCCGCCCGGTGGATGAAATTGTCGCAGAGGCGCGCCGTCTGCTGCAGGCAGGGCATGCGGAGATAATGGTTTCAGGCATCAATCTGGGCCAGTATGGCCGGGATGCCCAGACCGGCGATTTCTGGAGCCTGCTGCGCGCGCTCGACGCAGCCCTTGCCCCCGAATTTGCGGGCACGGCCCGCCTGCGCATCAGCTCGCTGGAACCCGGCCAGCTCGACCAACAGGGGCTGGATGCCCTGCTGGCCTGCCGCATGCTTTGCCCGCACCTGCACATTTCGCTGCAACACGGCAGCCAGCGGGTACTCAAACGCATGGGCAGGGGCCACTATACCCCCGCCATGCTCGAAAACGCCGTTGCCGCACTGACCCGGCAGTGGCCGGTCATGGGGCTGGGCGCGGATATCATTGCGGGTTTTCCTGGCGAGACGGAAGAAGACCTGCGCCAACTGCTTGAGCTTATCGAACGTCTGCCCATGAGCTATGCGCACGTATTCCCTTATTCGCGCAGACCAGGAACCGCCGCAGACCGCTTTGACGGGCAGATTGCCCACAGCCTCAAGCTTGAGCGGGCTGCCCGCCTGCGCGAGGCCGTGGCCCGCAAGCAACAGACATTTTTGGCCGCTCAGCTCAAGCTGCCGCGCATGTTGGTGGCCGCAGACAACCCGCAGGCATTTGCGGAACCAGCCCTCGCCGCGCCTGCTGGCGCAGACGAGGCCTCCATGCCCAATGCCGCAGGCAAGCCCAAAAAGAACAGCATCAAGGGCGTCAACGAATACTACGCGGTCTGCGCCATACGCCTGCCAGCGCAAGGCAAAAAAACCGGCGCGGGCGCTGGGCTCTTGCCCGCGCGCCCGGTAGCCCTTGCGGAAAAAGGGCTGGTTGTGGAGCTGATAGAATCAGAATAACGGGCGGTCGCGCAGCCGCCTACCCTGCCTCGGCAGCCATACCGCAACGCAACGCATAAAAATAAGGAAAGAAACAGGTCTGTTTCTTTCCTTATTTTTATTGCACGCAAAACGCGCTGACGCGCGCTGCAAGCCCACGGTCAAACATGGTTCAGACCAGGGCAAGCATACGCCTAGATGCTGATCTTCGCGCCCAGCAGTTTGACAAATTCGGCAATCAGGGCGGGATGGGCAGGCCAGGCCGGCGCGCTGACCAGGTTGCCGTCAACGGTGGCGCTCGAAAGGGTTTCGTTAAAATCGCACCAGGTCGCGCCAGCGTCCACCACGTCGGGTTTTACCGCCGGGTAGGCCGTGCAGCTGCGGTTTTTCAGCACGCCAGCCGAAACAAGGATCTGCGGGCCGTGGCACACGGCGGCAATGGGCTTTTTGGCGTTGTTGAATTCGCGCACTATTTCCAGAATGCGCGGGTTAAGACGCAGATATTCAGGGGCGCGGCCGCCGGGGATGACGAGGCCCGCGTAATCGGCGGTATTTACCTTGTCAAAGTCATAGTTGATGCCAAAGTTGTGCCCACGTTTTTCGGAGTAGGTCTGGTCGCCCTCAAAATCATGAATGGCCGTGCGCACGCTTTCGCCGGGCTTTTTGCCGGGGCATACGGCATGCACTTCATATCCAAGCATCTGCAGCATCTGGAAAGGAACCATGATCTCGTAATCTTCAACATAGTCGCCAGCCAGCACCAGAATTTTTTTCATATGTTCCTCCAAACGGGGAGCGGCCCGTTAACATGGTCGTCACGACCGGTTGTTGCGCGGCGGCCGGGCGGCAAAAGACCGCCCTTGCCTTGACCGCACATATACTTATATATGCACACAAAGCATGTGGGCAAGCCCCAAGGTTGCCCCAAAACGCTGCTCCGCCCGCTGCGCCTTGCAGCACGCGGATATGACCACGACAAGCAAGATACCGGCGCAAGCATACCGCGCTGTTTGTTGCGGCATGAGGCCGCAACGGTTTCATTACGGCAACAAGTGAGGAGTAAAACCATGCCCATGTATGATTTTGTCTGCACGGCCTGCGGCAATAAATTTGAAGAACTCGTTTTTGGCGACGAGGTTCCGCCTTGCCCCAAGTGCGCCTCGCCCGCCACAGAAAAGCAGATGTGCGTGCCAAGCCCCCTGAAGACCGGGGCTTTTCCTTACAAGCCCGGCCCGGTACGGCCCATGGGCACAGGCATGCCGCCCTCGTGCGCTGCTGGCGGCGGTTGCGGCGGCTGTGGCGGAAATTCCGGCGGATCTCAGGCATAAGACGCTGATTTTAAAAAATAAAAAAAAATATCCTCAGCGCCGGGCCTAGGGCATTTGTTGCATTCGCAAGCCCCTTGCTCTACACTGTCGCATACTTTTAGCAGGAAGGAAGCTATGCTCCGCAGCATGACCGGCTTTGGCCGCTGCCTGGTGGAAAACGACTACACCACCCAGCAGTGGGAGGTTAAAAGCGTCAACAGCCGCCATCTTGACCTCAAGTGGCGTCTGCCTCTCTCTGTGCGCAGTCTTGAGCCGCGGCTTGAAAAAGTCGTGCGCCGCTATGCCTCGCGCGGACGTGTGGATGTAAGTCTGGTTTTGCAGTACGCGCCGGGCAATGTGCCAGCCATGCGCTTTGACATGGTTCAGGCTGCCGCCATGATTGACAATTTACAGGCGCTGGCCAGCACAAGAGGCGAATCTTATGTTCCCGACTTCAACGCCCTGCTGCAGATACCCTCGCTTTGGGGCGACAGCGGCGAAGAGCTGGACGAAGGAATGGCCCTCTGCCTCGAAGAAGGCTTGGCTCTTGCCCTGGAAGACTGGAATGAAGCCCGCTCCGCCGAAGGCCGCGCTCTGGCCACCGACATGCACTCCCGCATACTGCGCATGGAGGAATGGACGGGCCTTATTGCCGAACGCGCGCCCAACATCAAGGAAGAACGCGCCAACGCCCTGCGTGAACGCCTGAGCGAAGCCCTCGCCCAAAACGGGCAGGAGCTGGAAGAAGGCCGTTTTTTGCAGGAGGCCGTCATACTGGCCGACCGTCTGGACGTGAGCGAAGAGCTTACGCGGCTCAACACGCACCTGTCGCGGCTGCACGACCTGCTCCAGACCGGCGGCGACGCCGGGCGCAGGCTCGACTTTACGCTGCAGGAGTGCTTCCGCGAGATCAACACCTGCGGCAACAAACTGCCCGACGTGCAGCTGTCGCGCATGGTGGTTGATTTTAAAAACGAACTGGAAAAATGCCGCGAGCAGGTCCAGAATCTGGAATAACATGCCTCGCGAACGACTTATCAATATCGGTTTTGGCAACTATGTGCTGGCGGGTCGGGTTGTGGGCATTGTCAGCCCTGCATCCTCGCCCATGAAACGCCTTCGTGAAGACGCGCGGGCAGAGGGAAGACTCATCGACGCCACTCAGGGTCGTAAAACGCGCTCCATATTGGTGACCGACTCCAACCACGTCATACTTTCCTCCATCCAGCCCGAAACAATCAGTCAGCGCTTTGCGCAAGAGGAAGGGGACTGATGCCCCGCGAAGGCATAGCACTGGTGCTCAGCGCACCGTCAGGCGCAGGCAAGACCACGCTGGTCAAACGGCTGCTGGCGGAGTTTCCGCACGTTGGCTACTCGGTTTCGTGCACCACCCGCCAGCCCCGTCAGGGCGAGGTGGACGGCAGGGACTATATTTTTTTGAGCCGTGAGGAATTTGAACAACGCCGCACGCAGGGATATTTTGCCGAATGGGCCGAGGTTCACGGCAATTTTTACGGCACGCCGCTCGGGCCGGTAAAGGACAGACTGCACCAGGGACAAGACGTGCTGTTTGATATTGACGTGCAGGGCGCTGCCCAGCTCAAGCTTTCGCTCTCTGAAGCCACGTTTGCCTTTATACTGCCGCCCAGCCTGCACGAGCTTGAAAACCGCCTGCGCGGACGCGGTCAGGACGACGAGCCGACCATCGCACGCCGCCTCGAAAACGCGCATGTAGAGATTCTTCAGGCCCGCTGGTACGATTCGGTGATTGTAAACGACGATCTGGATCAGGCCTACGACTGTCTGCGCGCGGTCTATGTAACCGCCAGCCTGGCCCCGGGGCGCAACCCGCATCTGCTGGACGAAATTCTGGCCCGATAGGCTGACCGGCAAATATCCAACCGGCGTAAGCCCCTGGCACATGCAACCTGAAACCGTATGCCGCACCCGTCCGGCGGGTTGCGACACCGGGCCGTCATACCAAGGAAACACCATGCCCACGCAGCAACACGCGCCGCAACTGGCGGTAGCCCTCGATTTGCCCGAAAAAAATCGGGCCGTCGCCCTTGCCGGGCAGCTGCGCGGCACGGTTCCCTGGTGCAAGGTTGGTATGGAGCTTTTTACCCATGCAGGCCCCGGTCTGCTGGAAGAGCTGGCGGGCATGGGCTTCAAGGTGTTTCTTGATCTCAAGTTTTACGACATCCCCAACACCGTGGCGCAGGCCGTCAAGGCTGCGGCGGCGGTGGGCGTAAACATGCTTACCCTGCACTGTCAGGGGGGCGAGCGCATGTGCCGGGCCGCAGCAGAGGCCGCTGCGGGCATTGCCGGGCCACGTCCCCTGCTGTTTGGCGTAACGGTGCTTACCAGTTTTGCGCCGGGCGAAATGCCCGGCATCGATGCCCTGCCCGCTGATTTTGCCCTGGCTCTGGCCCGTCAGGCCGGGCCGTGGGGACTCGACGGGGTGGTCTGCTCCGGGCACGAGGCGGCGGCCATCAAGGCGAGCTGCCCCGGCCTGCGTTGCCTGTGTCCGGGCATCCGCCCGGCGGGTTCCGCCGCCGGCGATCAGCGCCGGGTCATGACCCCCGCCATGGCCGTGGCCGCAGGGGCCGATTATCTTGTTGTGGGCAGGCCCATCACGGCGGCGCCCGACCCGCTGGGCATGGCGCGGCAGATTACGGCCGAAATGGCCTCAGCTCTCATATAACAGCAGTATTGAGGAACAGCATGGCAGGTCAAACGCCAAATAACGCGCATCCCACCAACGGCAAGGCTGACGTTCGGGGGGTCTTTTCCACCCAGGAGGTTCGCCGCGTCGGCACCGGCACCACGACGCGCAAAACAGTGCAAAAGACCTTTTGGTTTGTTGAACAGAACGGCAAGGAAATCGACTGCCAGCCGCTCAACACCAACTATGTGCCCAGCGGCCCCAAGCGCAAAATCACCCTGGACGAGCTGATTGCCAAATTTTCTCCCGAGCCCGAGTTTTACCTCAACTCCGTCTTTCCCAAAATGCAGGAGATGCAGCGCAACGTCGAAAACGGCGACACGCACCGCGAAAAGGGCGAGACCTTTGCTGCGGAATATGAATACGCACGGGCGCTCAATGTTGACGAAGAAAACGTACGGGCAAACTTTGGCATCGGGCTTACCTACCTTGAGCGCGGCGACAACGCCAAGGCGCAGGATATTTTTCAGCGGCTGGTAAAGCTTGAAGCCACGTTTGAGCCTGAGCACAAGCACCTGTTCAACGAGTTTGGCATCAACCTTCGCAAAAACAGAATGCTGCAGGAATCGCTGGAGTACTATCATCGGGCGCTTGAGCTTTCGCCCAACGACGAGAACCTGTACATGAATATCGCCCGCGTGCAGCTTGAGCTCAAAAACCTTGTCGAGTGCGTGGACAACCTGCTGAAGGCCCTTACCCTGTCGCCCCGGCACGAAACCTCGCTCAAGTTTCTGGCATGGCTCATCCAAAAACAGCTCGTGCCCGCCGACAGGCTGGACGGCGTGCGCGCGGCGTTGCAGGCCGCGCAAAGCGGGGCTGCCCGGCAGCCCAAACCGGCAGGCCGATAGCGTGAAAAACTGGCTGTTTCGCGAGCCTGCGCGCAGCGACTGCTCCATGCCGCCCCGGCAGTGGGCAGACGCCCTCTCCATCTCGCCCCTGCTTCTTGAAATTCTATGGCGGCGTGGCCTTTCCGAAAGGGAGGCCATAGACGCTTTTTTGTCCGCGCGCCTCAGCTCGCTGACTCCGCCCGACCAATGGCCGCAACTGCCAAAAGCAGCAAACCTGCTGGCAACGGAACTGCTGGCTGGCAAAAAACTGGCCGTGTGGGGCGACTACGACGTGGATGGCCTCACCGCCGCCACCCTGGTGCTGGATGTGCTTGAAAGCCACGGCATCACGGCCAGCTGGCATATCCCGGACAGACGCAGCGAAGGCTACGGCCTCAACGTGCAGCATATTGAAGCGCTGGCCGCCGAGGGATGCGGCATTCTGCTTACGGTCGACTGCGGCATTTCTGACTTCGCGCCCGTCAAACGCGCCAGAGAGCTGGGCATGACCGTGGTGGTCTCGGACCACCACCTGCCGCCCGCCGAGCTGCCCCCGGCCAACGCCATCTGCAACCCCAAGGTCTGTGCGGCGGAGGATCTGCCCTACCCGCACCTTGCGGGCGTGGGCGTGGCATTTTACCTCATGGGAGCCGTCAACGCGGCCCTTGCCCCACACACGGGCAAAAAGCACAACATGGGCGACAGCCTTGACCTTGTGGCCCTGGGTACGCTGGCCGACGTGATGCCCCTGACGGGAGAAAACCGCGTGCTTGTTCGCGGCGGGCTGGGCCGCATCGCACAGGCGCACCGCCCCGGCATGGCCGCCCTCAAGGTTGCCAGCGGCATAAACGCGGCTGCGGCCCTGAGCGCTGGACAAGCGGTATTTCGGCTTGCGCCGCGTATCAACGCTGCCGGGCGCATGGGCAAGGGCGAGCTGGCCCTCAAGCTGCTGCGCGAAAAAGACCACGCCGCAGCCGCGCTTATGGCCAAGGAGCTGGACGAGCTCAACCTCACCCGACGGCAGGAAGAAGAACGCATTTACGCCGAGGCCAAAAAACAGGCCTCTGACCTGCTGGCGCGCGGGCCGCGTATGGGCCTTGTGCTGTACGGCAAGGACTGGCACCCCGGCATTGTGGGCATTGTGGCCTCGCGCATTGTGGAAGACTATTACCGCCCGACCATCATTGTTTGCGAAGACCAGGGCAAGCTTAAAGGCTCGGGCCGCTCGGTGCGCGAGTTTGATCTGCACGGCGGCCTGACCCGTACAGCCGACTGTCTGCTGAATTTTGGCGGTCACAGACAGGCTGCCGGTGTACGGCTGGAGCCGGAACGGCTTGAAGAATTTCGCGCCCGGTTTGAAGCCGTGGCCGAAGAGGCTCTGGGCCCCACGCCCCTGCTGCCCACACTGACGCTGGAGTGCGATCTGCCGTTCAGCCATGCAAGCGACCATGACTTTCTCAAGGAACTGGAACTGCTGCAGCCCTTTGGGCCGGGTAATCCGGAGCCTGTGTTCCAGTCGCCGCCGCTGCTGGTCAAGGAGCGCTCGTACCTCGGACGCAGCCGGGAGCATGTGCTGTTGCGCCTTACAGACAGCGCCAGCGGCATCACGCTTTCGGCCAAGGCCTGGCGCATGGCCGACGAGCTGAAAGAATCACTGGTCAACAAGCATATACGCGTGGCCTACACCCCGCGCATGGATACCTTTAACGGCATCGCCTCTGTGGACATTGCCATCAAGGACTGGCGCCCGGCATAGTATCCGGCGCTTTTGCCCGCACGACCGGCAGCCCCCATACCAACGGCGCTGCCCCGTAAAAAACCGCTAAAACAACCGCCCGCTTTTTGCGCCTTGCAAGCCTGCGCAGGCCCTCGCAAAAACATGCAGTGGCTTTTGCACGGCCATACAGTCAACAGGGCTGCCGCTGCCCCCTCAGCGCACCTCAAGCCCCTTTTGCTGGCGCAAAGGCATACCCAGTGCCGGGCGTTAGCCCTGCTTCATTTCTGCAATCAGGTTGCTCAGGGCATGCGCCTGCCGCGTCAGCTCCGTCACGGCCTTGGACGCCTCGTCCATGGCAAGGGCCGTATGCCCCGAAATATCGTTGATTTTTACTATGGTCTGGTTGATTTCTTCGCTTGTGGCCGACTGCTGTTCACTGGCCGTGGCAATGGCGCGCACCTGATCGGCGGCAAACTCGACGCTGTTGACGATATGCGCCAGCGCCTCGCCCGATTGCGCGGCAAAATCAGAGGCGACCTCAACCTCGCGCAGGGCAATTTCCATAACATCCACGCTTTTGGCCGTGCTTGTCTGTATGGCCGTTATGGCGTTGCCCACGTCATTGGTGGAGGCCATGGTCTTTTCCGCCAGTTTGCGCACCTCGTCGGCCACCACGGCAAATCCGCGCCCGGCGTCTCCCGCCCGCGCCGCCTCGATGGCCGCGTTGAGGGCCAGCAGGTTGGTCTGGTCGGCAATATCCGAAATCACGTTCATGATGCGGCTGATGGCCTGGGCGTGGCCGTTGAGTTCGGCCATGTCGTTTTTGAGGCCGTGCGAAACCTCGCGCACCTGCCCAATGCTCTGCAGGGCCTTTTGCACGATGGCAGAGCCGCTTTCAGCGCTGCCACGCGTTTCTTCCGACGAGGAGTATGCCGCCGAGGAGTTGCGGGCCACCTCCTGCACCGTGGCGTTCATCTGGTTCATGGCTGTGGCCGCTTCCGCAAGGCGCTGGGCAGACTCCGAAGCGGCCTGCTCCGACTGCCCTATCTGCTCTGAAAGCCGGGCCGAGGCCGAGGCAAGCCCGGACGCCACGCCTTCGAGCTGACCGGCTGCCGCCAGCATGCCCTCGCGGCGGGCGTTTTCCGCCTGTCGGGCGGCTTCCGTGGCCTGCGCGGATGCTTCGCGGGCTTGCTCTGTAGCCTGTTGCGCGGCGGCGGTTTTTTCTTCACTTTCGCCCAGCAGACGCTTGATGTGGCCCAGCATGCGCTCCATGGCAAGCGACAGCACGCTGAATTCGTCGCCTCTTTTTTCAGAGGAGCGCAGCAGCCTTTCTTCCGCGACCGTACACTCAAGCCGCCCGTCGGCAATGGCCTCGGCCAGGCCGGAGAGGCCGCCAAGAAGGCGCACCATGCCCCGCACGATCAAAAAGATGACAATGCCAACGGCCAGGGCGCACCCCACGGCCAGCAGCACATTGTTGACCAGCATGTCGGCAATGGGCGCGAAAAGAATCTTTTTGTCCAGCTCAAGGCACAGTATCCAATGCTCTTCAGGCATCTCGGTGTAATACAATATTTTACCGCGCCCGTCGCCGTTCACAAATTCGAGTCTGCCCTTTTTGTTTTTGAGCACTTCGGACACCCAGGCCCCGCTCTCCTTCTGCCCGATGCGCGCGATATCCGAGTGCTGCACGATAACGCCGTCGGTATTGACCACAAAGGCCATGCCCGCATCGCCCAGGTCAACCTTGTTTGTAGTGGCCGCAGCCAGCCTGTCGTTGTCCGTGCCCCCGTAAATGACGCCCACAACCGTGCCGTTATCCACAATGGGCATGCCGATGATGGTGGTCATTTTTTGGGTGGCCACGCTGACCAGACCGACGGAACTGACCTGACCCTTCATGCCGTTGATAAAGTAGGCGCGCTTGGAAAAATCGTCGCCGATGGTTTTGCTGAATTTTTGGCTGTCGCCCTTTTTGCTGTGCACGATAACCTTGCCGTCCGGGGCGATAAGCCCGCAGGTGGCAATGTTGCTGTTGACGGCGGTAAAGTTTTTAAGGGCGTCTATGGCGTGGAGAAAAAGCTCGTCGTTATGGTCGATGACCCCGTTTTTGACATAGGAAGCCAAAAAAAGACGAAGACGGCGGTTTTCGGCAATCTGGGCCAGGGCTTCCTTCATGGACTGAAAAACAGCGTTGAGCCCTACCTCCTGCCCTTTAAGGATAGCTGCAATGTCTTGACGCGTCTGCCTGCGCAGGGCGTTTTCCGACGTATTGTGGCTAATGCCAGCCACAAGAGCGAGCCCCAGAATGGACGGAATAAGGATGCACAGCGACATCTTTGTCAACAGGCCCAGCTTCATGCTTCCTCCTGCGTTTTGACGCCAGATCGCGGCAAGGGGGACGTTTTACCTAATATTCGTCACAAATCTGGCATCCAATAGGGCGGACGTTGCATATTTGCATCATGCCTCAAATTGAAAGATACTAAAGTATGACCAATTATGGTCACATAAGCAATGGGGCTGCAAAAATGCAGGATCAGGCAAAAAAAATCCCCCGTCCGGCAAAGGGCGGGGGATTGCATGCGTACAATAGAATAAACGCGATCAGGGCATTGTGTATTCACGTTCGGTGTTAAAAATATTACCTTCTTTTTCCAGCCCCTGCGCGGCCGCCTTGCTATACCAGGCGGCGGCCTCGGACGGGTTTACGCTCACGCCGACGCCGTATTCATAGCACGCGCCAACATACCGCTGGGCCTGGGCAAAGCCCTGGTCGGCGGAGCGTTTGGCCCAGGCAAAGGACTGCTCGGGATTTTTGGCAAAGCCGTAACGTCCCTGGCTGGCGTACAGGGAGAGGTTAAACTGCGCCTCTGCATTGCCTGCATTGGCCGCGCGGGACATCAAATCGGCAACGGCTGCGTCGTTTTTGGGCACGCCAGCTCCAAGCTCGTACAGATAGCCAAGCTGCACCTGCCCCTCGGCGTAGTTCTGTTCTGCTGCAAGTCGAAACCACTTGGCGGCGGTTTCCATATCCTGGACGACGCCCAGGCCGTTTTCATAGCAGCGTGCGAGCAGCACCTGAGCGCGGGGGTTGCCGTCGCTGGCCAGAGGCTGCACCATTTGCACAACTTTATTGTATTGCCCGATATTATACGCGGTCCAGGCTTCATCCAGCGTCTGTTGGGCGGATTTGGCGGGGGCGGCCAGCACCGTTCCAACCATGCCTGCCCCCAGGACAAGCACTGCGGCCAGCAAAATTGCAGAACTCAGTTTTTTCATAACACGTCTCCTTTGCTTCCGGAGTTGCTTCCGGTATCGCACGGGCAGACAGTAGTACCAGCAAGGCCGTATGGCAAGGCCGCCCCTTGACGCGGTTGCAGGCAGAAGGCACAAACAACGGCAGGCGCGGGGCTTTTGCAAGCCCGCTTTATACGCCAGCGAGGAGATGCTGCATGATTGTTCCCCCTGACTCACCACGGCATGACCATCCCGATAATTACGGGCACGACACCCCTGCCCTGCCTGAAGGCACCAATGCCCCCAAGGGCGAGCCACGCGTGGTTGATGTGGAAGTGCTGCAGGGGCACGAAGATTCAGGGCGGCAAGGCCGCGCGCACGGCAACGGCTGGAACGGCAATGCGGGCTTTGACTCCCCCGGCAAACCATTTGGCGGCGGCGCGGGGCATACAGGCAAAGGGCGGCAGCGCTTTCAGGGCAGATTTTTTTACCATGAGACCTTTGGCTCCTCGGGCAATCTGGGCGGCATAAACTTTGGCCGCGTGTGGACCGGCGCACAGGACCAGACGGGCTGCCTGCCCCCCTGCGTCACCTTTGCCCTTTTTATGGTCTGCCTCGCCCAGTTTGGCCTTCTTGCGGGCATTGGCTTTGTTTTTTTTCACACCATCGGTTCGGTCATGGGCGTGTTGCGCGATGTGCGTCAATTCAGCATCGGCCGCCAGCCCAACCCCTGGATCTGGCGCCTGGGCAACTGGGGCTTTTCGTTTCTGCTCACCGCATGGCTTGCCGGAGCCTTCCACTAACCGTCAGCCGCCATGCCCGCCACCGATGCCGCAACCAACGCCGTATGGCTTGTGTATCTGCTGGAGTGCGCCGACGGCACCCTCTACTGCGGCATAACCACCGACATGCAACGCCGCCTGGGCCAGCACAATGGGCAAGCGCCCGGCGGCGCACGGTATACGCGGGGGCGACGCCCTGTACTGCTGCTCGGCAGCCGGGCCTGCAGCGGCAAAAGCGAAGCCCTGCGGCTGGAGCAGGCCGTCAAGGCGCGGCCCAAAGCCCATAAACTGCAATTTCTGCTTACCGGAGAGCTGGTTTCATGCTGACCCCCGACGCGCTGATGGCCTTTTTTGCTACCGCCCTGCTGCTTGGCATTGCGCCCGGGCCGGACAATATTTTTGTGCTCACCCAGTCCGCCCTGTTTGGCGCAAGGGCGGGCATGGTTACAACCATGGGGCTGGTCACTGGCCTTTGCGTGCACACAACAGCGGTGGCGCTGGGCGTGGCGGCCATTTTTCAGGCCTCCGCCCTGGCCTTTACGCTGCTTAAAACGGCTGGCGCGGGCTACCTGCTGTGGCTTGCCTGGCTCTCGTTTCGCGCCGGGGCCTCAACGGCAAAAATCGGCCGGAGCGACGCCGACGGCGGCTCTGCCGGCGCGGCGTTTCCCGGCTACATGGCGCTCTATCGGCGCGGCATAGTGATGAATGTCACCAACCCAAAGGTCTCAATATTTTTTCTCGCTTTTCTGCCGCAGTTCTGCGATCCCGCGCGGGGCAGCGTGGCTTTGCAGGTGCTAAGCCTTGGCGGCCTGTTTATGCTGGCCACCATTGTCGTTTTCTGGACAGTCGCCGCCCTTGGCGGGCGGCTGGCCGTGTGGTTCAACCGGTCGCAGCGCGGGCAGATCATCATGCAGCGCGTGGCTGGTTGCGTTTTTGTGGCGCTGGCGGCGGCCCTGCTGCTCAGCAGCCGCTGATTGCCCGGCCAACCTCGGCAAAATCAGGTGCACCGATGCGCAAAGTATCCCCCGCGACCTGTGCGCGGCCATTGTGGAGTTCTGCCACGCGGCTGGTATGCGCCGCAGAAGGGCTTGCCGGGCCGAACGACGATATGTATTGACATGATCGAGCAGTGAAGGTATGAAGTCCGACTTTCGAGGTATCACATGCAGAACTATCGCATCTCTCTCAATGACCTTCCCCCTGAGGGCAAGGAATTTACCATGGACGACCCCGCCATCTGGCAGGAACCCATGGAAGAATTCCAGTTGGATTGCCGCATAAGCAAACCGCTGTGCGCCCGCATTCTGGTATTGCCCATGGACGGCGGCTGGCTTGTGCGCGGCACGCTTGAGGGCGAAGCTGTTCTGCCCTGCAGCCGCTGCGCCGAAGACGCTGTTACCGCAATCTCCGCCCGTTTTGAGGAGTTTGAAAGCATCCCCGGCATGGGCGAGGACGAAGAAGAAGGCGACGACATCGCCCCCATTGGCGAGCTGGAAGATGTCGCCGAAGGCCGCATAGTATTTGAACGCAACTCCCCCATGCTTGATCTTGCCGCCATCTGCTGGGAAGAATTCATGCTGGCGCTGCCCGCAACACCCCTTTGCCGCGAAAACTGCAAAGGCCTGTGCGCCGGGTGCGGGGTTAATCTTAATGAAGGCATGTGCGCCTGCACAGAAGAGGAAGGCGACCCCCGCATGGCGGCATTGCGCGGCCTCACTCTGCACAAAAACTAGACAATCACAATTTTTTTTACTAATCTGCTGTGTCTTGCGGGCGGGCATGTGCGCCAAGCCGCCAATCCCGCACAAACATTCCGCAAGACAGGAAAAGGAGACTATCATGGCCGTTCAGCAAAACAAGAAATCCCGTTCCCGCAAGGGCATGCGCCGTTCCCATGACCGCGTGGCCGTGCCTGCCGTTATCTACTGCTCCTGCGGCGAACCCACCGTTCCGCACAGCGTGTGCCCCAACTGCGGTTCCTACAAGGGCCGTCAGGTGATCGCCAAAAGCGAAAACGAATAATGAACGAGCGCCCCATCATTGCCGTGGACGCCATGGGCGGGGACTTTGGCCCCTCTGTGGTCGTTCCGGGAGCTATTGAAGCCGCAAGGCTTTATGATCTGCATGTCCAGCTTGTGGGTGATACCCCCAAGCTGGAAGTCGAGCTTGAAAAACTCGACCTTACCGATGTGCATTTCGACATAGTTCAAGCCGATGATGTGGTGCACATGAATGAAAAGCCCTCGGACATTCTGCGCCGCAAAAAAAACGCGTCCATCCAGGTAGCCTGCCGTCAGGTCAAGGATGGCGCGGCGGATGCTGTTGTCAGTGCCGGGCATTCCGGCGCTACAGTGGCCTGCGGCATGTTCATCATGGGCCGTCTGCCCGGGGTGGAGCGCCCAGCGCTGGCCACGTTGCTGCCCACGGAAAAAAATCCCGTGGTCGTACTGGACGTGGGCGCCAATGTGGATTGCCGCCCCTACCACCTGTTCCAGTTTGGTCTCATGGGCGACGCATTCGCCCGCGACCTGCTGGGCTATGCCTCTCCGCGCGTGAGCATCCTCAGCATTGGCGAAGAAGAAGGCAAGGGCAACAGCCAGGTCAAGGAAGCCTACGACCTGCTGAAAATGGCCCAAAACCTCAACTTTGCGGGTAATGCCGAGGGGCGCGACATCTTTGTCGGCAATATCGACGTGGTTGTCTGCGACGGTTTTGTGGGTAACGTGGTCGTAAAAATGAGCGAAGGGCTGGCTGCCTCACTGGTGCGCATGCTCAAAAAGGTGTTTACCTCGGGCCTGCTGCCAGCCATTGGCGGCATGCTGGCCAAGGGCGCCTTCAAGCGCTTTGCCCGCACCATTGATTACGCCGAGTACGGCGGCGCGCCATTGCTGGGCCTTCAGGGCCTGGCCATTATCTGCCACGGACGCTCAAGCGCCAAGGCCATGACAAACGCCATCAAGATGAGCGGCACCTTTGTACGCAAAGGAACCAACCGTCGCCTCGGCGAAACCATTCTTGCCAACGAGGAACTGACACGTTTCTCCCGCGCCATCTAACCATACGGTATCTCTATGAATCCACTCTGTCATCTGCTCGCCTTGAGCGCCTATGTGCCGGACACGGTGCTGACCAATAACGATCTCGCCAAGGTGGTGGACACCAACGACGAATGGATTGTTACCCGCACCGGCATCAAGCAGCGCCACAGGCTGGACGATGCGGAAAATGCCTCGGATCTCGGCCTCAGGGCCGCCCGCAAGGCGCTTGCCGAGGCTGGGATTGAAGCCACGGAGCTTACCCATGTGGTTGGCGCAACCTGCACCCCAGACGTGCTCTCTCCCTCTGTGGCGTGCATTATCGCCGGACAGCTGGGCACACAAAAGGTCATGGCTTTTGACATCAGCGCGGCCTGCTCGGGCTTTTTGTACGGGCTTTCCATCTGCCGTGCCCTGCTGGCGCAGGACCCCGCCGCCAAAATTCTTTTTGTCTGCACCGAGGCGCTTACCCGCCGCGTCAACTGGGCGGACCGCTCTACCTGCGTGCTGTTTGGCGATGCCGCCACGGCCTGCATTGTCAGTTCTTCAAGCTCGGCCATGGCCGAAATTGAAGACGTGGTTTGCCACAGCGACGGCGTGCAGCGCGACCTTATCGTGGTTGGCGGCGGCACCCGCTGCCGTTACGGCCTGGGCGAGCCCGTAGGCGAAAATTTCTTTATTACCATGCAAGGCCGCGAAACCTACAAGCACGCAGTGCGCAATATGGTGCATGTCTGCGAGGAATTGCTTACGCGCAACGGCCTTACCGGTACGGATGTGGACCTGCTGGTTCCGCATCAGGCAAATATGCGCATCATCGAGGCTGTTGGCAGCCGCCTCAACCTGACAGGCGAGCGCGTGTTTACCAATGTGGAAAAATACGGCAACACCTCTTCTGCATCCATCCCCTTGGCACTGGCCGAGGCGCGGGCCGAGGGACGCATCCGTCCCGGCAGCCGCGTTCTCATGACGGCCTTTGGCGCGGGCCTTACCTGGGGTGCGGCTTTGTTACGCTTTTGAGGCAATGTCTCAGCGGGATTGCCGCGCTGAGCAGTGCCATGTATACTGATTATCAGTCGGGCGAAGCCGTGATCCGGGAAGCCATGCCGACCGGAACGCGCAGCAGCGAGTCTGCCGCGCAGACGGCCAAACCCTTTATCCATACGACTCAGACAAAGGCGAAATGAGCATGAGCACAGCGCAATCCATCCCTGCAGCCGGAGTGCCGACAGCCCTGGTTACCGGCGGTTCGCGCGGCATTGGTCGGGCCATTGCCCAAACCCTTGCCCGTGACGGCTTTCAGGTTTTCCTCACCTACGTCAGCAAACCCGAAGAAGCGGAAAAGGTCGCGGCCGACATCCGCGCCACTGGCGGCAAGGCTTTTGCCTTTGCCCTCGATGTGAGCAACAGCGAAGCTGTGACCGACTTTTTTGCTGCCCATATCAAGGACAAGGTTGATCTTGCCGTGCTTGTTAATAATGCCGGCATCACCAAGGACGGCTTTCTTGTACGCATGAAGGACGAAGACTTCGACCGCGTTATCGCCGTCAACCTTCGAGGCGCGTTTGTCTGCACACGCGAGGCCGCCAAAATAATGAGCAAGTCCCGCAAGGGGCGCATCGTCAATATTTCTTCCGTGGTGGGACAGATGGGCAATGCCGGACAGGCCAACTATGCGTCGGCCAAGGCCGCCCTGCTGGGGTTGACCAAGTCCTGCGCCAAGGAACTGGCCGCCCGCCAGATTACGGTTAACGCCGTAACACCGGGTTTTATCGAAACGGACATGACCGCAACGCTCAATGACGAAGTGCGCGCAAGCTACACAGACAGCATACCGCTCAAGCGCATGGGCAGCGCCGAAGATGTGGCCGAGGCCGTTGCTTTTCTCGCTTCGGACAAGGCGGCTTACATCACCGGTCAGGTGCTGGGAGTGAATGGCGGTATGTACTGCTAGGCTTTAACTACGGAAGACTCCCGGCTTGCCGGGGTTAAGCAGACCACTAATTTATCTGGAGGATACCATGTCTGAAGTTACAGAAAAAGTTAAAAAGATCATCATCGACCAGCTCGGCGTGAGCGCAGAAGAAGTGAAGCCCGAAGCTTCCTTCGTTGAAGACCTCGGCGCCGACTCCCTTGACCTGACCGAACTGATCATGGCCATGGAAGAAGAGTTCGACATCGAAATCGCCGATGACGACGCCCAGAAGATACTGAAAGTTCAGGATGCCATCAGCTACATCGAAAACAAGCAATAGCATCTGCTTGTTTGCAGTATATGAAGCGCGGGGGGGGCTGCCCCCCGCCTCAAAGGAGCATGCATGACCCGTCCCCGCGTAGTAATCACCGGCATAGGCGGCGTTACGCCCCTCGCCAATGATATTGAGAGCACCTGGAAAAAACTGCTCGCAGGCGAGTCGGGCATCGCGCCCATCACGCTGTTTGACGCCTCCGCCTACGATTCCCGCATTGCTGGTGAAGTGAAAAACTTTGTCGCCGAAGACTTCATGCCCATGAAATCGGCCCGGCGCATGGACCGTTTCACCCAGTTTGCAGTAGCCTCTGCCAAGATGCTGCTTGAAGACTCCAAGTACGAAATCACCGACGCAAACGCCTATGAGACGGGCGTTATCCTCGGCATCGGCCTTGGTGGTCTGCATACGATCGAAACCTACCACAGCAAGCTGCTGGAATCAGGCCCCCACAAAATTTCGCCCTTCATGATCCCCATGCTTATTTCCAACATGGGGCCGGGACAGATATCCATCTTCACCGGCGCCAAGGGTCCGAACATCGTTACCACCACGGCCTGCGCCTCGGCGATTCACGCCCTTGGCACGGCCTACAGCGAAATGGTCCTTGGCCGCGCCACCGCCGTTATTTCCGGCGGCGTCGAAGCTACGGTCACCCCTCTGGGCGTGGCTGGCTTTACGGCGCTCAAGGCTCTTTCGTCGCAGTTTAATGACGAGCCCACCAGGGCATCCCGTCCCTTTGACGCCAAACGCGACGGTTTTGTCATCGGCGAGGGCGCCGGTATGCTGCTGCTTGAAACGCTGGAATCCGCCCAGGCGCGCGGCGCCAAGATATATGCCGAAATGGTCGGCTATGGCGCTTCCGGCGACGCCTATCACATGACCGCCCCCTGCGACGACGGAGCAGGCATGGCCCGCGCCATGCAAAACGCCCTGCGCGAGGCAGGCATTGACGCTTCGGCCATTGGCCACATCAATGCCCACGCCACCTCCACCAGCCTCAACGACAGCACCGAGACCAAGGCCATCAAAACCGTCTTTGGCGCGCATGCCGGCAAGGTCAAGATTTCGGCCACCAAGTCCATGACCGGGCATCTGCTCGGCGCGGCCGGCGGCATCGAATCAGTGTTCACCGCCCTGGCGCTTCGTGACGAAATGCTGCCCGGCACAATCAACCTTGAGAACCCTGATCCCGCCTGCGACCTCGACTACATGGCCGACGGCTCCAAGCACATCGCCTGCGAATACGCCATGTGCAACTCCTTTGGCTTCGGCGGCACCAACGCAAGCGTGATCTTCAAAAAGTGGCAGCAGTAACCGGCAACGTTATTACCGGCTTCTGCCCCCCCCCGTTTGATAATCCTCTGCCCGCCGTTGTGGCGGGCAGAACATTTCAAAAGGATGCGACGTCATGGACGAAATCCTGCTGCAAGACCCGGAACTGGCGCGAGCCATCACGCTTGAATCCAACCGCCAGATGAGCAAACTTGAGCTCATCGCCTCTGAAAACTTTGTTTCGCGCGCCGTGCGCGAAGCCCAGGGCAGCGTGCTTACTCACAAGTATGCCGAAGGCTACCCCGGCAAGCGCTATTACGGCGGCTGCGAATACGTGGACATAGCCGAGACGCTGGCTCAGGACCGTGCCAAAAAGCTCTTTAACTGCGAATACGCCAACGTGCAGCCGCACTCCGGCTCGCAGGCCAACATGGCAGCCTATCTGGCCTTCATGAAGCCCGGCGACACCATCCTTGGCATGAACCTCTCGCACGGCGGGCACCTTACCCATGGCAGCCCCGTGAACTTTTCGGGCCGTCTGTTCAACATCGTTTCATACGGCGTGCAGCGCGAAACAGGCCGCATCGACTATGACGAAGTGGCCGCCCTCGCCCGCGAGCACAAGCCCAACGCCATTGTGGCGGGCGCCAGCGCCTACCCCCGCGCCATTGATTTTGCCCGCTTCCGCGAGATCGCCGACGAGGTCGGCGCCAAGCTGGTGGTAGACATGGCCCACATCGCCGGCCTTGTGGCCGCCGGTCTGCACCAGAGCCCTCTTTCGTACGCCCACATCACCACCACCACCACGCACAAGACCCTGCGCGGTCCTCGCGGCGGCATGATTCTGTCTACCGAAGATATGGGCAAAACCCTGAACAGCCAGATTTTCCCCGGCATTCAGGGCGGCCCGCTCATGCACGTTATCGCGGCCAAGGCCGTGGCCTTTGGCGAGGCGCTGCGTCCTGCCTTCAAGAGCTACCAGCAGCGCGTGGTCACCAATGCCGCCGTGCTCGCCAAGTATCTCATGGATGCCGGGTACGAGCTTGTTTCCGGCGGCACGGACAACCACCTCATGCTGGTCGACCTGACCAACAAGGACATCACGGGCAAGGACGCGGAACACGCTCTTGATCTGGCGGGCATTACCGTCAACAAGAACACTGTGCCCTTTGAAACCCGCTCGCCCTTTGTGACCTCGGGTGTGCGCCTTGGCACTGCCGCCCTGACCACGCGCGGCATGAAGGAAGACGACATGCGCACAGTCGGCGCGTTTATTGTTGACGCCATCGACAAGCGCAACGACGAAGCCGCGCTGGCAAAGATCAGCAAAAACGTTGAGGAATTTGCCCGCCAGTTCCCGCTATTTGCCTGCTAACGGGCAGACATCAGGGCGATTTTTTTGCGACTGCGGCTTTGATGGAAACATCAGGCCAAGGCGCAGAGAACCGCACCCCCTTTGGCAAAGCCCCGGTTTTGAGAAAAACAGGGGCTTTGCCGTGCAGGACGGGGCATTCCCTAAGGCGGAAAGCACGACGCACGCGATGAATTTGACGACCAGAGCCGCCAACGCAGCCTGACGCGGCATCACGGCAAAAGGGACCGCCCCGCCGTGTTGGGATTTTTTGCCGTCAGGCAAGGAAGGCAAGTGAGAGGCGGCGGGAGTGTACTCTTACGGTACACGACCAGAGCCGCCAACGCAGCCTGACGCGGCATCACGGCAAAAGGGACCGCCCCGCCGTGTTGGGATTTTTTGCCGTCAGGCAAGGAAGGCAAGTGAGAGGCGGCGGGAGTGTACTCTTACGGTACACGACCAGAGCCGCCAACGCAGCCTGACGCGGCATCACGGCAAAAGGGACCAACACGGCAACTTGGCATTTTGCCCGGCCGCCTGTACACTGCCCTGAATATATAGGTGGGTGCTTTATGCAGCGAATGCCGTGGCCGGAATATTTTATGAACATCACGTACCTGGTGAGCGGGCGTTCAACGTGCACCAGGCGCAAGGTGGGCGCTGTGGCGGTAAAGGACAAACGCATCCTTGCCACGGGGTACAATGGTGCGCCTGCGGGGGTTCCGCACTGTCTCGAGGTGGGTTGCCTGCGCGAACAGCTGGGCATTCCGTCGGGGCAGCGGCACGAGATATGCCGGGGCCTGCATGCCGAGCAAAACGTCATCATCCAGGCGGCTGTGCACGGCATCAACATCAGAGGCGCTGAAATATACTGCACTACGCACCCGTGCGTGCTGTGCAGCAAGATGCTGATAAACTGCGGCATCCGTCATATTTTTTATGCGGAGTATTACCCGGACGACCTGGCGGAGCAGATGCTCAAGGAAGCTGGGGTGATCGTGGAAAAACTGGACTTTACACCGCCTGTCATCAGTGCCCAAGCCGGAGTAGGCAGCTATGTCTGAAATGGATTACGTCCCCTTTATGCGTGAAGCCATCGCCCTTGCAGAACAGGGCCGGTGGCATACCTGCCCCAATCCTGCGGTGGGGGCTGTGCTGGTGCGAGACAACAAGGTTGTGGCTCGCGGCTGGCATCACGCTGCAGGGCAGGATCATGCGGAAGTGGACTGCATCAAGGATGCTGCCGCCCGTGGCGTAAACCCGGCGGAATGCACGCTGGTCGTCACGCTTGAGCCATGCTGCCACCATGGCAAAACACCCCCCTGCACCGACGCGGTGAGGGCTGCGGGCATCAAGCGGGTTGTGGTGGGCCTGGCCGACCCCAACCCCCAGGCCTGCGGCGGAGCATGCCAGCTGCGCGCAAGCGGCCTTGAAGTTATCGAAGGCGTGTGCGAGCAGGAATGTCAGGACCTTGTGGCCGATTTTCTGGTTTGGCAAAAGCACAAGCGCCCCTATGTACTGCTGAAAATGGCCGCCACCCTCGACGGGCGCATCGCCACCCGCAAGGGGCAGTCAAAGTGGATCAGCTGCGAAGAATCACGCAACGAGGTACAGGAGCTGCGCGCGGGCATCGGCCTGTGCGGCGGAGCCGTTCTTGTGGGCGGCGGCACATTTCGCGCCGACAATCCCCAGCTTACCGTGCGGGGCGAGAACCAGCCCCCCCAGCCTCTGGCCTGCGTGCTCACCTCGCGCCTGCCCCAGCCCGACGCCGATTTTCACCTGCTGAAGGACCGCCCCGAGCAGACCGTTTTTATGGTTTCGCCTGCAGCGGCGGCATCTACCACTGCCAAGGCCCTGCGCGACATCGGCGTACGGGTGCTGGCGCTTGGCCCCGGCATGCACGGCGGGCCGGATTTTCCCGGTTTGCTGCACACCATGTGGGAAGAACTCAACTGCCCCTACCTGCTTTGCGAAGGCGGCGGCCATCTGGCCCTGAGTCTGCTTGAAGCCGGGCTGGTGGATGATTTTCGCCTGCATCTCGCGCCCATGATTCTGGGCGATGAAGATGCTTTGCCGCTCTTTTCCGGCCGCGCGCCCCTCAGCCTTGAAGACGCCCTGCGCATGCGCGTGAGCAACACGCACCTGTGCGGCACCGACATTCACATCCACCTGCGGCCGCTGGAAGCCGCCAAGGCGTAGCGGCATGTTTACAGGCATCATCCAGGGACAGGGCGAGGTTCTGGCGCTGCGCGACAGCGGTACGGAACGCAGGTTTACCCTGCGGCCCCTGTTTACCCTGCCCTCCATTGAGGATGGCGAATCCATTGCCGTAAACGGCGCGTGCCTTTCTGTGGAAACGCACGGCGAAAACGTGTTTACGGCCTATGCCTCGGCGGAGACCCTGTCGCGCACCACGCTCGGCAGGCTCAAAACCGGCGACATGGTCAATATGGAAAGGGCGCTGGCCATGGGCGACAGGCTCGGCGGGCATCTGGTGAGCGGGCATGTGGACTGCCTTGCCACAGTGCGCAGCGTGACGGGCGCTGGCCAGTCGCTATGCTGCCGCCTCGCATTTCCCAAAGAATACGGGGTCGAGGTCATCGCCAAGGGCTCGGTGGCCCTTGACGGCATCAGCCTTACCATTAATGCTTGCGGACCGGATTTTCTCGAGGTCAACATCATCCCCGATACGCAAAAGCGCACCACCATGCGCAACTGGCGGACCGGTACGCTGGTGAATATGGAAACCGACCTCATCGGCAAGTATGTGCGCAGTCTTTTGGGAGCCTGGGTTCCCGGCGGCAACAGCGCGGCAAAAGAGACGGAAATCGCGGCCAAGGCTGGCGGCCTGAGCCGTGAGATGCTGCTGCGCAACGGATTTATCTGACAATAATTTCCCATTATCAAAAAATTACTATAAAACGCGTTTGCGCGGGCAGTTGCGCCGCCGCGCCAAGGAGTAGCCATGAGCACTGTTACCACCATCGCAGGCCAGTTGGATGCCAAAGGCCTCAAAGTGGCCATTGTAGCCACCCGCTTCAACGACTTTATCGTCGACCGCCTTGTGGGCGGCGCGCAGGATTATCTGGAGCGCCACGGTCTTGATGCCGCCAACATCACCCTGGTGCGCATCCCCGGCGCATTTGAGATGCCGCTGGTCTGCCAGAAGCTCGTCAACTCCGGCAAGTACGACGGCGTGCTGGCTCTTGGCGCGGTTATACGCGGCGGCACGCCCCACTTTGAATATGTGTGCGCCGAGGCCAGCAAGGGCATTGCCCAGGCCATGATGCACTCCGGCATCCCCATCGGTTTTGGCCTGCTCACCTGCGACACCATCGAACAGGCCATTGAGCGCGCTGGTTCCAAGGGCGGCAACAAGGGCGTGGAAGCGGCCGCCGCCATGCTCGAAACCATCCGTGTAATGGAGCAGTTGTAATCCATGGCAAAAGGCAAATCAGCCACCCGTCGAGGCGAACGCGAACTGGCCTTTCAGGTTCTGTACGGCCTTTCCTTCACCCCGGCCAGTGATGTCGATGATCTACGGCGTATTTTTCGCATTTCTCCCGACTACCTTGCCCGCTGGCAGGGTCAGGAACCGCCCGTCCATCCCTCTGGCTTTGCCTGGGAGCTGGTGGAGGGCGTGTGGAGTAAGAGCGACGAGCTTGACGCATCGATCAGCAATTTTTCGCGCAACTGGCGCGTCGACCGAATGGGTCGCGTCGAGCTGACCCTGCTGCGGCTGGCAGTTTACGAAATCATGTTCCGCGCTGACGTGCCGCCCAAGGTCGCCATCAACGAGGCGCTGGAACTCAGCCGCCAGTTTGGCGAAGACAATGCCAAAAGCTTTATCAACGGCATCCTCGATGCCGTGGCCAAGGCTCTGGAAACCGGCGGGATCACGCGTCCCGCCGCCGATTCGTCCACCATATCCGAGTAACCCGGTAAAGCCCCATGACGCACGAACGCTATAATCCGCAAGCTATCGAAGAAAAATGGCAGGCCCGCTGGCAGGCCGACAACGCCTTTGCCTGTACCGACAAAAGCGACAAGCCCAAGTACTATGTGCTTGAAATGTTTCCCTACCCTTCGGGCAATATCCACATGGGCCATGTGCGCAACTATGCCATTGGCGATGTGGTGGCGCGCAGCAAACGCATGCTGGGCTTTAACGTGCTGCACCCCATGGGCTGGGACGCATTTGGCCTGCCTGCGGAAAACGCGGCCATCAAGCACAACACCCACCCGGCCAAGTGGACCTACGCCAATATCGACAACATGCGGGCCCAGCTCAAACGCCTGGGGTATTCCTACGACTGGGATCGCGAGATAGCCACCTGCCGCCCCGAGTACTACCGCTGGGAGCAGATGTTCTTTTTGCGCATGCTGGAAAAAGGCCTCGTGTACCGCAAAAAAGCCGCGCAAAACTGGTGCCCCTCGTGCCACACGGTGCTGGCCAACGAGCAGGTCATCGACGGCCTGTGCTGGCGTTGCGACAGCCGCGTGGTGCAGAAGGATCTGACCCAGTGGTTTCTCAAGATCACGGCTTACGGCGACGAGCTGCTGCAAGACCTGCAGGGGCTTGAAGGCGGCTGGCCCGACCGCGTTATCGCCATGCAGCGCAACTGGATAGGCAAATCTACCGGCGCGGCCATAACCTTTGGGCTTGAAAACGCCGCGCTGCTGGCCGAGGGCGTCAAGGGCATCGACGTGTTCACCACCCGGCCCGACACGCTCTTTGGCGTGACCTTCATGACGCTGGCGCCCGAGCATCCGTTGGTGGAAAAGCTCATTGAGGGCTACGACAAGGCCGACGAAGTACGCGCCTTTGTGGAACGCATCCGCAATATGGACCGCATCGACCGGCAATCCGACTCGCTGGAAAAAGAAGGCATCTTCACCGGCGCTTACGCCGTGCACCCCTTTACCGGGCAGCGCGTGCCGCTGTGGCTGGGCAACTTTGTGCTGGCCGACTACGGCACTGGCGCGGTCATGGGCGTGCCCGCGCACGACCAGCGAGATTTTGAATTTGCCCGCAAATACAACTTGCCCGTGCGCGTGGTCATCAGCCCCAAGGATGAACAGATCAACGCCGAAACCATGACCGAGGCCTACACCGCCGAGGGCTTCATGGTTAACTCCGGCTCTTTTGACGGAACGGCCAACGAAGACGGCAAAAAGGCCGTGGCCCAGGCGCTGGAAAAAGAGGGCAAGGGCAAGGCCACCACGCAGTTCCGCCTGCGCGACTGGAATATCTCGCGCCAGCGTTACTGGGGCGCGCCCATCCCCGTCATTTATTGCGACAAGTGCGGCGTGGTGCCTGAAAAGGAAGAAAACCTGCCCGTACTGCTGCCCATGGATGTAAAAATTCGCGAGGACGGACGCTCTCCCCTGCCGGAAACGCCCGGATTCGCCTCGTGCGTCTGCCCCAAGTGCGGCGGCCCGGCCCGGCGCGAAACCGACACCATGGATACCTTTGTGGAATCCTCGTGGTATTTTGCCCGTTACACCAGCGCCCGCAATACCGAAGCGCCCTTTGACGGCGAGGCCCTCAAGTACTGGCTGCCAGTGGACCAGTACATCGGCGGCGTGGAGCACGCCATACTGCACCTGCTCTACTCGCGCTTTTTCACCAAGGTGCTGCGTGATCTGGGCTTTTTCCCCGCCGGGCTCGACGAGCCTTTCGCCAATCTGCTCACTCAGGGCATGGTGCTTAAAGACGGCAGCAAGATGTCCAAATCCAAGGGCAACGTGGTTGCGCCTTCGGACATGATCGACAAATACGGCGCTGATACCGTACGCCTGTTCTGCCTGTTTGCCGCGCCCGCCGAGCGCGACTTTGACTGGTCCGACTCGGGCATTGAAGGCGCTTCGCGCTTTATTGGCCGCGTGTGGCGTCTGTTTGACGATGAAAAAGACCGACTGCTGCCCCTCAAGGCCTGCCAGTCCACCGCGCAGGACGCCCAGAGCGAAGAAGCCCGCGACCTGCGCCGCCGCGAGCACCTCACCGTCAAAAAATGCAACGAAGACATGGGCGACCGCTTCCAGTTCAACACGGCCATCGCCGCCGTGATGGAGCTGGTCAACGCCATGTACCTCTCGCGCGAGAAGCTCGGCGCAAGCGAGGGCGACCGCCGCGTTTTCTCGTCGGCCATGGCCTCTGTGCTCACGTTGCTCTCGCCTATTACGCCGCACGTCTGCGAAGAGCTGTGGCAGCGCCTGGGCCATAGCACGACCCTTTCGGACGTGCTGTTGCCCAGGTGGGACGAAGCCGCGACCGTTCAGGACATGCTTACCGTGGCCTTGCAGGTCAATGGCAAGCTGCGCGGCACGGTGCAGATTCCCGCCGCTGCCGACAAGGCCGCCATGGAGCAGGCCGCGCTGGCCGACTCCTCAGTGCAGCGCCACATTGACGGCCTCACTGTGCGCAAAGTGGTGATTGTGCCGGGCAAGCTGGTCAACATCGTCGCCAACTAGGGCACGAACGACATACCATGATTGCTTGATCCTTGCGGGTGGAGGGGACGCGTTTTCGCAGCCGAAAAAACGTCCCTTCCACCTGAAACCTCTTCCCCGCAACACATTTTGCACTTATATTAACTGCATTGGCAGTTCTGGCCCGACGGCAAAGCCCCCCATGCGTTTTGCGCCGCCACCCGAGACTGCCTTGGCAGTCTTTTTTTATAATTTTTCAGCCTACGGAAGACCATGAGCGCGGCACATCCCGGATTCACCTTTCTTGTTTGCCCCGACGGGCAATTGCTGCGCGCGCGCATGGAGCAGATGCTCGCCTCGTTTCCGCCTGCGTCCGGCCAGTGGGAGCGGCACGTGTACTGGGGCGACGAGGAACCCTCCCCCCGCTTTTGGGAGCAGCTGACCCTGCAGGGCCTGTTTGGCGCGCCCAGGGTGCTGGTGGCGCGCCAGGCGCAGCTGTGGCCCGCAGCGGTATGGAAAAAAATTTCGCACGCGCTGGCCCGCCCCTCTGAGCAATGCTGGCCTTTTTTCTGCATGGAGGTGGCCTGGGACAAGGGGCAGCCCAAAATTCCCGCACACATCGCCAAGCTGCGCTGCATGGCCTTTGCCGACCAGCAGGGCTGGATATGGCGGCAGGACGGCTTGAACGAGCGGGCGGTCAAAAAGCATGTGCTGCAGCGCGCGCACGAGCTTGGCCTGCGCTTTGAGCAGGATGCCCTGGAGCAGTTTTGCGCCTCAGTGCCGCCCGACGCCCAGGCCATCGAAAACGAACTGCGCAAGCTGCAGCTGTTGCGCAATGCCGCGCAGGATGTTGCGCGCACTGGCGCGCAAGCCCCGGAATCCGGCAACATAACCCTGGCCATGACGGCCACCGCAGCCTGGAATCCGGAATGCAACGTCTTTGACTGCATCCGTCACATGGAGGCGGGCAACCTTGCCGCGGTCTGGAAGGAACTTTCGCGCAGTCAGGACGGCGACAGCCTGCTGTTTTCTCTGCTGGCCCTGCTGGCGCGCGAGCTACGGCTGCTCTGGCAACTGTGGGCGGGCGAAAAGGTGCGCGTGCACCCCAACGAGGCGGCATTTAAAAAGCAGCTGGCTACCCGCCTGGGGCCAGCAGTGCTCGCCGAATGCATGTCCACGGTTATGGATGCGGAGCTGCAGGTAAAGAGCGGCCGCCGGTCGCCGGGGCAAAGCCTGGATTACCTGGCCGCGCGCATGACGGATATGTTTGCCGGGGGTCGCGTACGCGCCTGACGCAGTGCGGGCGCTGCGAGGGCGAGATCCCACCCAAGAGCGGCCCCTGACTGATCGGGTTTACGGTCGGCGTGCGCAGACACGACTGACAAAATACAGTTTTCAAATTCTGCTCGGATCAGCGCGCGTCTTAAGGTTTGCAGGCATGCGCCCGCCTTTCGACGCACCTGCCCCTTGCGCAACCTCCAATACTGCTTACCTTATGACAGCAAAGCCAATATCCAATCCGTCCACGAGTCTCGGGCATCGTGAACGGCTGCGGCAAAGACTTGAACTCGAACCTGCGGCAGTGGCCGATTATGAAGTACTTGAGCTGCTGCTTGGCTATGGCCTGACCCGCAAGGACACAAAGCCTCTGGCCAAGGAACTCATACAGAAATTCGGGAGCATTCGAGGCGCGCTGGACGCACGGTCTGAAGAACTGCTTGAAGTTCCCGGTTTCGGGACGGGGCTTGCGGCCCTGTGGCGGGTTCTGGCCGAGACGCGGGCGCGCTACGCGGCGGCAGAGCTGCGGCAAAAGGAAGTTCTGGCCACGCCGGAGGCTGTGGCGCGTATGGCTCAGGCCAGACTGGGGACAAACCGGCACGAGGAGTGCTGGCTGGCCCTGGTAGACAGGCGCAACCGCCTGATGGCCTGGGAGCGCTTGCGCAGAGGCGGCATTGCAGAGGTTGCGATTTACCCGAGGGATGTTCTTGAAGCAGCCCTGTTGCGAAAGGCCAGCGGCATCATACTGGTGCACAACCACCCCGGCGGTAATCCGGGGCCGTCGCAGGAAGACCGCCTGCTCACAGAAGAGCTGCAAAGACTGGCCCCCCGCATGGGGCTGCGCTTTCTGGATCACGTCATCGTTACAGATGGAGACTGCTACAGCATAACGCAATCACAACGCATTTGAATCGAAAGCAGTCGGGGAGAATATATATGGCTGACATCAATGAAAAAGACATTTTGTTGCACCAGGGCGAACCCGTCGAGGCAGAACCTGCCATCGATGCGGATCAGGACAAGCCGGAGCTGAGCGCACACGAAGCGCTGGAGCGCGAGGGCGGACTTAACACCGCCGCGCAGAGCATCCCTGATACCTTGCCCGTATTGCCCGTGCGCGACGTGGTGATCTTCAACTATATGATTCTGCCGCTTTTTATCGGGCGCGACAAATCCGTTCAGGCGGTGGACGCAGCCCTCAAAAACGGACGGCATCTGCTGGTCTGCGCCCAAAGGGAAGAATCTACCGAAGATCCCAAACCGGAAGACCTCTATGAAGTCGGCACGGTGGTGCAGGTTATGCGCATGCTCAAGATGCCCGATTCGCGGGTAAAAATTCTTGTGCAGGGCGTCAGCCGCGCCCGCGTTACCGGCTACCGTCAGGTTGAGCCTTTTCTTGAGGCCCGAGTGGAAACCCTGCCGGAGCAGATTCCGGTTGTGGACGCCACAGTCGAGGCGCTGCTGCGCTCTGTGCGCGAGCAGAGCGAAAAGGTGCTGACCCTGCGCGGCCTTTCATCGCCCGACGTGCTCGCAGTGCTGCAGGGCGTGGACGATCCTGGCCGTCTGGCCGATCTTATCGCCGCCAACATGCGCATGAAAACCGCCGACGCCCAACGTATTCTCGAGGCGGAAAACCCCATCGACCGTCTCATGCTGGTCAATACCCAGCTGCAGCGCGAGGTGGAGGTGGCCACCGTGCAGGCGCGCATCCAGAGTTCGGCCCGTGAGGGCATGGACAAGGCGCAGAAGGATTACTTTCTGCGCGAGCAGCTCAAGGCCATCCGCACCGAGCTTGGCGACAAGGACGAAGACGGCGAGGAGGATCTTGAAAACCTCAAGCAGGCCCTCGAAAAAGCCGGGCTGCCCAAGGATGTGCGCAAGGAGGCCGACAAGCAGCTGCGCCGCCTCTCGGGCATGCACGCCGATTCTTCCGAGGCCAACGTGGTGCGCACCTACCTTGACTGGCTGGTGGATCTGCCGTGGAAAAAGTTTTCGCGCGACAGGCTCGACATTGTTCATGCCAAGCAGATTCTGGACGAGGATCACTGCGGACTCGACAAAATCAAGGACCGCATCCTCGAATTTTTGAGCGTGCGCAAGCTCAACCCGCAGTCCAAGGGTCCCATCCTGTGCTTTGCGGGCCCTCCCGGCGTGGGCAAAACCTCGCTTGGCCGCTCCATCGCGCGGGCTATGGGCCGCAAGTTCCAGCGGCTTTCGCTGGGCGGCATGCACGACGAGGCCGAGATACGCGGCCACCGGCGAACCTACATTGGCGCCATGCCGGGGCGTATCATCCAGGCGCTCAAGCAGGCGGGCACGCGCAATCCTGTTATCGTGCTGGACGAGGTGGACAAGCTGGGCACGGATTTCAGGGGCGACCCCTCCTCCGCCCTGCTGGAAGTGCTTGACCCGGAACAGAACAACACCTTCAGCGATCATTACCTGAACGTGCCCTTTGATCTTTCCAAGGTCATGTTTTTGTGCACGGCCAACCATCTGGAGACCATCCCGGCGGCCCTGCGCGACCGTATGGAGGTTATTTCGCTGCCTGGCTACACCATGCAGGAAAAAGCCCAGATCGCCCGCATCCATCTGCTGCCCAAAAAAGTGGCGGACAACGGCCTGGCCGCAAAAGACGTGGAGTTGACCGAGCCGGCGCTGGAAAAAATTATCAGGGAATACACGCGCGAGGCAGGCCTGCGCAACCTTGAGCGCGAGCTTTCGTCCATCTGCCGCAAACTGGCCCGGAGCAAAGCCGAGGGCAAAAAGCCGCCCTTCAAGGTTGACGCGGCCGATGTGGAAAAACTGCTGGGCGCGCCCCGCTTTATTGAAGACGAAAAGGAAAAGAAGCTCATGCCCGGCATGGCTCTGGGCCTGGCCTGGACCCCGGCCGGCGGCGAGGTGCTTACGGTTGAGGCCACAGTCATGAAGGGCAAGGGAGGCCTTACCCTTACCGGCCAGCTTGGCGACGTCATGAAAGAAAGCGCCCAGGCGGCGCTGAGCTACATACGCAGCCGCGCTGAAGACCTCGGCGTGGACCCCGACTTTGTGGGCAAGTACGATCTGCACGTGCACGTACCCGCAGGGGCAACCCCCAAGGATGGCCCCTCGGCGGGCGTGACGCTGACAACGGCGCTCATTTCTGCGCTCAGCGGGCGTCGGGTACGCGCCGACCTGTGCATGACCGGCGAGATAACCCTGCAGGGACGAGTGCTGCCCGTGGGCGGCATCAAGGAAAAAATTCTGGCGGGCGTGACGCGCGGCCTCAGGCATGTGGCCATCCCGCACCAGAACGTCAAGGATCTTGAAGACGTGCCCAAGGAACTGCTCAAGCGCATAACGGTGCATCCCATCCACCATTATGACGAACTGCTGCCTCTGGTTTTTGAAACCAAGGGCGGACGCGGGGGCAGCTCCTCGGCTGGCAAGAGCGGCGCAACAAAGGCGGAAGAACCCGCCGCTGCTGCGGCCAAACCTGTCAGCGGCAGGGGCCGCAAACGCCCTGCCGAAGCCGGAGCCTGACCTGCGTGCGGCTCAGACAGTATATTGATGAAGCTACCGCGCAATTGACCAGGGCGGGGGTGGACAGCCCCCGCCTTTGCGCGGAAGTTCTGGCCCGCGAGGCCCTGGGCGGCGATGCCGCAAGCTCCGCGCGGCTTTTCTGCATTCTGGCGGCAGACCGGCAAATTGAACCGGACGAGAGGCAAAGGCTGGATGCGCTGGTCGCCCAACGCGCCACCGGACAGCCCCTGGCGCAGATCATTGGCCGCAAGGAATTTTATGGGCGCGACTTTGTAGTAACCCGCCACACGCTTATCCCACGGCCAGAGACAGAGCTGCTCGTCGATACGGCGCTTGAGCTGCTGCCCGAAGAACCACTGCGTTTTGCGGACCTTGGCGCGGGCACAGGCTGCATCGGCCTGACCCTGCTGGCCGAGCGCCCCGCCTGGAGCGGCCTGCTTGTGGACATCTGCCCGCAGGCCATAGCAGTAACCGCCCAAAACACCAGGCTGCTGGGCCTTGAGGGCCGGGCCGCAGCCGTGCGGAGCGACATGTGCAGGCCTCCGCTCAAGGCCCAATCGTTGCGTCTGCTTGTGAGCAACCCGCCGTACATTGCCGAGGCCGAGCGGCACATGGTCATGGACGAGGTGTTGCACAACGAGCCGCACAGCGCGCTGTTTTCGGACAACAACGGGCTTTCCCACCTGGCGGCCGCCATACAGGCGGCGGCTTTTGCCCTGCAGCCGGGCGGCTGGGTGCTGCTTGAGCACGGCGCGGAGCAGGCGCAGGCCGTCGCAGGGCTGCTGCGCGCCACGAGTATTTTTAAAAAAATTGAAAATAAACGGGATATTGCCCAACTTTACCGTTGCACATTGGCACAAAAAGGGCTATAAGGCCAAATCGTTTCTGCGCTAGTTTCGCATGAAGCGGTAAAAAGCAGCACGGCTCACCATAATTTGAAAAAAATTGAGCCAAAGCGATTTTTTTGCTTGCCAAGCAAAATGAAAATGGCTAATAAGCTGTGTTGCCGCTGGCGTAGCTCAACTGGCAGAGCAGCTGATTTGTAATCAGCAGGTTGCGGGTTCGAGTCCCATCGCCAGCTCCACAAGAAGCTGAACGAAGATCGGACCATCCGACTTTGCGGCAAGAGTGGAGGGGTTCCCGAGTGGCCAAAGGGAACAGACTGTAAATCTGTCGTCGTAAGACTTCGGTGGTTCAAATCCACCCCCCTCCACCACCACTTTTCCGTCGCCAAATACTGGACGGTTGGTGGCTGGTTTAATAAAAACTGCCTTGGCTGTAGGAGACAGGAAGCCTGTCGGGGAACTACGGTAGCGTGCGGGAATAGCTCAACGGCTAGAGCATCAGCCTTCCAAGCTGAGGGTTGCGGGTTCGAATCCCGTTTCCCGCTCCAAATCCTGCCTGATTCCGCCTCCCCCTCAGTCACCTTGTCCGCCAATGCACGTTCCCTGGTGTCCAGGGACTGAATGCGGATAGCGGGCCGCCCAACGGAACTTCCCACTGCCGCAGCCGTTACGCGAGGAGCAGGCGTTACAGCAAGCTCGAATTCAACAAAGAATTTAGTAACGCAGGTAAAACGCAAACATTTTTTTCTCCAGGGAGACGTACAATGGGCAAGGAAAAATTTGAACGCAAAAAGCCCCATGTAAACATCGGCACCATCGGCCACATCGACCATGGCAAGACCACCCTCACCGCCGCCATCACCAAGATTGCCGGTCTGAAGGGTTCGGGCAAGTTCATTTCTTATGACGAAATCGACAAGGCCCCCGAAGAAAAGGAACGTGGTATCACCATTTCCACCGCACACGTGGAATACGAAACCCCGAAGCGCCACTATGCCCACGTTGACTGCCCCGGCCACGCCGACTACATCAAGAACATGATCACCGGCGCTGCCCAGATGGACGGCGGTATTCTTGTTGTGGCCGCCACCGACGGCCCCATGCCCCAGACCCGTGAGCACATTCTGCTTGCCCGTCAGGTCGGCGTGCCCCAGCTCGTGGTGTTCCTGAACAAGTGCGACCTGGTCGACGACGAAGAACTGCTGGAACTCGTGGAACTCGAAGTTCGCGAGCTGCTCTCTAGCTACGACTTCCCCGGCGACGACGTTCCGGTTATCCGCGGTTCCGCCCTTAAGGCGCTGGAATGCGACAACGCCGACGCGCCCGAGGCCAAGTGCATTCTTGACCTGCTGCAGGCCTGCGACGATTTCATTCCCGAACCGGAACGCGACATCGACAAGCCCTTCCTGATGCCCATCGAAGACGTGTTCTCCATCTCCGGCCGTGGTACTGTTGTTACCGGTCGTGTGGAACGCGGCATCCTGAAGGTCAGTGACGAAGTGGAAATTGTGGGTATCAAGCCCACCCAGAAAACCATCTGCACCGGCGTTGAAATGTTCCGCAAGCTGCTTGACCAGGGTCAGGCCGGCGACAACATCGGCGCCCTGCTTCGCGGCACCAAGCGTGACGACGTGGAACGCGGCCAGGTTCTTGCCGCTCCCAAAAGCATCACGCCCCACAAGAAGTTCAAGGCTGAAGTGTACGTTCTCTCCAAGGAAGAAGGCGGCCGTCATACCCCGTTCTTCTCTGGCTATCGTCCTCAGTTCTACTTCCGTACCACGGACATCACCGGCATCATCAACCTGCCCGAAGGCGTGGAAATGGTTATGCCTGGCGATAACTCCCAGTTCATCGTTGAACTCATCGCTCCCATCGCCATGGAAGCCGGTCTGCGTTTCGCCATCCGTGAAGGTGGCCGCACCGTTGGCTCCGGCGTGGTGACCGAAATCATCGAGTAGCATATGCGAGTTAACATCATTCTAGCTTGCACCGAGTGCAAGCGCCGCAACTACAGCACCCGGAAGAACAAGAAAAACACTACCGGGCGGCTGGAAATGAAGAAATATTGTCCCTGGGACAAGAAGCACACGTTGCATCGCGAAACCAGGTAATACAAACTTCCGCCGGGGGGCGTTAAGCCCCCCGGACGGTGCGCAGGGCAGTAGCTCTAACGGCTAGAGCGGCGGTCTCCAAAACCGCATGTTGGGGGTTCGAATCCCTCCTGCCCTGCCATTTTTTATCTCCGGATTACACCATGGCAAAAAAACAAGCTCAAGCTGCCGACCTTAAGGCTGACAAAGGCCCCAACCCTGTCGTACGGTTTACACGCTACGTTGAGGATGCCAAGGCCGAATTGCGCAAAGTTACCTGGCCTACGATGCAGGAAACTCGCAAAGCCACCTTGGCCGTTTTGGGCTTCGTAGCCGTGATGGCTGTTATTCTGGGGCTGGTGGACTTTGGTCTGTCTTCCCTGATCAAGACCCTACTGTCCTGAAGGCCAATATGAAAGACCCTGTTATCGACGAAACTTCCGAGCTCTGCAAAAAGGCTCGCTGGTACATCGTGCACACCTACTCTGGTTTTGAGCAGCGTGTGCAGAAGACCATTAACGAGTTGCGCCGCACCGGGCAGGATGAGGGGCTTATTGAGGAAATTGTTGTGCCCACGGAAAAGGTCATCGAACCTACCAAGGGCGGCCAGCAACGCACCTCTACTCGCAAGTTCTACCCCGGGTATGTCATGGTTCGCATGACCATGACGGATCTTTCCTGGCATCTGGTTCAGTCCATCCCCAAGGTCACGGGGTTTGTTGGCGGCAAAAACCGTCCTACCCCGATGCGTGAAAGCGAAGCCCAGCGCATACTCGATCTCATGGAGTCGCGCCAGGAAACGCCAAGGCCCAAGTTCAACTTTGACCGCGGCGACGAAGTACGCGTTATTGAAGGGCCGTTTGGCGGCTTCAATGGCGTTGTGGAAGACGTCAACTACGACAAGGGGAAACTGCGCGTTTCCGTTTCCATTTTTGGTCGTCAGACCCCTGTGGAACTGGATTTTGTGCAGGTATCCAAAGGTTAATGACTTGCCCCCGCGCGGTCGGGTTTGCCCTGACCAGTGCGAGCAGCGATGAAGGATAACGCAAATGGCCAAGAAAGAAGTTGCCAAAATCAAACTGCAGATCCCCGCAGGCGCGGCTAACCCCTCGCCGCCGGTGGGTCCCGCTTTGGGTCAGCATGGCCTGAACATCATGGGTTTCTGCAAGGAATTCAATGCCCGCACCATGGAACAGAAGGGCACCATCATTCCTGTGGTCATCACCGTGTATGCTGACCGCTCTTTCACCTTCATCACCAAGACCCCCCCGGCCTCGGTGCTGATCATGAAAGCCGCCAAGATCGAAAAGGGTTCCGGCGAACCCAACCGTAACAAGGTTGGCAGCCTGACCATGGCTCAGGTTGAAGAAATCGCCAAGCTGAAGCTGCCCGATCTGAATGCTGCCAGCGTTGAAGCTGCGGTGAAGTCCATTGCTGGCACCGCTCGCAGCATGGGCATTGACGTTAAGTAAGGCTCCTTTTTACGCCGTGAGCGCCTCTGGGCGCTCGTTGCATATACGGCAAACCAGCCTTACGGCTTGACGGCATACGCCTGACGGCCATCGTTGAAATCAATTGTACTGCCGCCTTTGCGCAAGACAAAGTCCGGCAGGAGATGCAAAACGAAAGGATTATCTCATGCCCAGACATGGCAAGAATTTCCGCAAGGCTCTTGAAGGTAGCAACCTTCAGGATCGCTTCAGCATTGAAGACGCAGTGAGCAAATCGCTCGGCGCTTCATTTGCCAAATTTGATGAAACTGTCGATGTGGCCGTTCGCCTCGGCGTTGACCCCAAATATTCTGATCAGATGGTGCGCGGCGCTGTGACCCTGCCCAACGGGCTTGGCAAGACTGTGCGCGTTGCCGTTTTCTGCAAGGGCGAAAAGCAGGCCGAAGCCCGCGAAGCCGGCGCCGATGTTGTGGGCGCGGAAGAACTGGTCGCCAAGGTCAAGGAAGGCTGGCTCGAATTTGATGCCGCCGTCGCCACCCCCGACGTCATGGCCCTTGTGGGTCAGATCGGTCGCGTGCTTGGCCCCCGTGGTCTTATGCCCAACGCCAAGACCGGCTCCGTCACCTTTGACTTGACCAAGGCCGTCACCGAACTCAAGGCTGGTCGCGTCGACTTCAAGGTTGACAAGGCTGGCGTGCTGCACGCTCCCCTCGGCAAGGTTTCTTTTGGCCCCGAAAAGATTCTGGGCAACCTCAAGGCCCTGCTTGACGCCGTCAACCGCCTTAAGCCTTCTGCCGCCAAGGGCAGCTACATGCTCTCCATGGCAGTGTCCACCACCATGGGTCCCGGCTTCAAGGTCGACATGGCTCAGGTTAAAAAATTTCTTGAGGGCTAAGCTCTCAAGTTTGTGGGTGCGCTGTTTTGCAGTGCGCCCACAATCTGTCTAAGGAACCGGAATTCGAGTCGAAGACGACAGGTGGGCGAAAGCTCTTAATACCCTGTCTAGACACATCTTCTTTGGCTCGGCATTCCACCTGGCAACCCCGAACGTGAGAGGTATCACGTGAACAGGTCTGGAAAAGCCGCTATAATTGAAGCCGTTAAGGCCCGTGCCGACAAAGCTTCTTTTGCGGTTATCACGGACTTCAAGGGCATGACGGTGGAAGAGCTGACGAACCTGCGTGTTTCCCTGCGTACTGCAGGCGGCGAATATCACGTCGTTAAAAACACGTTGGCCCGCATTGCTCTTACCGACGGTACGCACAACGCTATCAAGGACAAGTTCCATGATAACTGCGGCGTGGCCTTTGGGTTCGATGACCCCGTGGCGGTGGCCAAGGCGCTCAGCGATTTTGCCAAGCAAAGCAAGCTCTTTGAGCTGCGCTGCGCCAGCCTGGACGGCAAGGCTATGGATGCCGCCCAGATTGACGCTCTGGCCAAGCTGCCCAGCAAGGAGCAGCTGCTCGGTCATTTGCTCGGCACCATGAACGCCGTGCCCACCAATTTTGTTTCGCTGTTCGCCAACGTGCTGCGTGGCCTGCTCTATGCCCTCAAGGGCATCGAAGATCAGAAAGCCAACGCTGCATAGCAATCAGCCATCGAATTATTTGAACTCAAGCCAAAGATCAGGAGACTTATCATGGCCGTTACCAAAGAAGAAGTTGTTGATTTTATCTCCAATATGACCGTTCTTGAACTCTCCGAGTTCATCAAGGAACTGGAAGAAAAGTTTGGTGTTTCCGCTGCCGCTCCCGCCGCCGCCATGGTTATGGCCGCCCCCGCTGCCGCTGCTGAAGCCGCCGAAGAAAAGACCGAATTCGACGTGATCCTGAAGGAAGCTGGCGCCAACAAGATCGGCGTCATCAAGGCTGTGCGCGCTCTGACCAGCCTTGGCCTCAAGGAAGCCAAGGAAAAGGTCGACGGCTGCCCCTCCACCCTGAAGGAAGGCGTGTCCAAGGATGAAGCCGAAGAAGCCAAGAAGCTGCTTACCGAAGCTGGCGCCACTGTCGAAGTGAAGTAAGTTCGGTTTTACCGTACTTTTGGGCGGAACCTTCGGGTTCCGCCTTTTTTTGTGTCCTTTTTCTTGCGCCGGACAGCAGTGAAGCTGTCTGTCCCCTTGTCAAAGCTGCGTTGTCAGCCACATCTCTGCCGCACCTCCCCCGCAGACATTTTGCCATACAACTTTTCAGGCAGCCATGCGCACGCGGCTGTTTTGCGGTGCGCATGGCACCGCTACCAATGAAGTTGGCCTGTTGCTGCATTGCTCTTTTGCCGCCAAAGGGGACAGACATTGATTATCCCGCTGTGTTGACATAGCGGGATGTTCTGATACCCATAAGAGTGAAATGGATCATGTAACGGAAGTTGCTGTTCCCAATCGTTGACGTTTTTTGCGGCCTTTGGCCAGATAGAACCACGGTCACCGCAACCCGGAGCCGCCATGAACAACCGCAATCTGCTCTACGCCCTCGCTCTGACCTGTCTTTTGCTGGTCTTTGGCGCGTGGATGCTCACTTTTTTTCACTATGGCGCTGCAGTCCGGCAAAGTCCTCCCGCTCAGGTGCAGAACTCGCTGCACACAGGGCCAGCGGCAGAACCGCAGTTTAACCCTCCGCGACCGCAGGATGCCCCAGAGGCCATCCGCGACGCCGTCATGCTTGGCTACAATATTTTAACGGACACGGCGCAGTACGCACCGGGGCACGCGGGCAACGAGCTGACCTGCGCTACCTGTCATCTTGAAGCCGGGCGCAGCAAGAATTCAATCAGTCTTGTGGGCGCAGCCGCTACCTACCCGCGATTTTCGGCCAGCCATAAAGGCAGCATTGACCTCGCCCAAAAAGTGCAAGACTGCTTTGCCCGCAACCTCAATGCAACCCCGCCCGCGCTCGACAGCCGCGACATGCAGGCCATACTTGCCTATCTGCAATGGATTTCAAAAGACATTCCCGTGTACGCCAGCATACCCTGGGCTCTACCTGCTGCCCTGGGCGGCAGCCACAAGGCTGATGCAGTCAGCGGCGCACAGGTCTATGCCGACGCCTGCGCGGCCTGTCACGGCGAGGCGGGCGACGGTTCACCCCCGCTGTGGGGCAAAGGCGCGTACACCGACGGATCATCCTTGCACGACATAAATACCTTTGCGGTCTTTACCCACCGCTTTATGCCGCCCGACGCCGCCACGCTCACGCCGGAACAGGCGCTCGACGTGTCCTCCTACGTAAACGCCCAGCCTCGCCCTGTGTTTTCTGCCCAGCCCGCGCAAGGAAAGTAAGCCATGAACTTTCCTATTCTGCATATTCCTGTGGTGGGCGACGGCATGACCATTGCCCTCAACGCTGTACTGCACGTCTGCATCAGCCACGGGCTGGCCATCGGCCTCATGGCTATGCTGGTTACCTTTCAGACGCTCACATGGCAGGGCAAGGGAGCCTTTTGGGCAAGGATCGCACGGCAGGTGCTGGGGCCGCTGGTCATTGCGACTACCTCCATAGGGGCCGTTACGGGCGTGGGCATATGGATTCTGACCGGCAGCCTCGCCCCCGAGGGCATCGGCGCACTCATCCATCTTTTTTTCTGGCCATGGTTTATCGAGTGGTTCGCCTTTACAGCCGAGGTTATCCTGCTGCTGTGCTACTACTACCTGTGGGACAAACTTGCGGAGCGCAAACCCGGCGTCCTTGCGGCCATCGGCTGGGCCTATGTGGCCACGTCATTTGTTTCCGCCGTGCTTATCACGGGCATTCTGGGCTTTATGCTTACCCCCCAGGGCTGGCCATGGGCCCGCAGCTTTACCGAGGCATACTTTAACCCCACATTTATCCCCCAGTGTTTTTTGCGTGTCGGGGGCGGCATCGCTATTGGCGCGCTGCTGCTGCTTGCCTGGGTCGCCTGGCGCTTCAAGGGCACGCCCGACGAGCGCGGCAGGGCATTACGCGCCTGCGGCATCGCCCTGCTGGCTTCGCTGGCCGTTACGGCGGCCGCAAGTTACGTGTATTTTTTGCGGGTTCCCCTGACCTACCTTACCCACTGGAAGTTTGCCGTCGCCACGTCGCACCTTTCGCAGCTGCCCGATTTTCTGCCTGCGGCCAATACCGTTGCGGTACTGGTGCTGGTGCTGGCCGCTCTGGCAGCCCTGAGCCGCAGCCCCCTGCTGAGCCGCGCCCTGTGCATACCGGCTGTGCTGTTGAGCCTGTGCATGGTGATGGAATTTGAACGGGTGCGCGAATTTATTCGCGGGCCGTACCTGATGCCGGGCTATATGCACGCCAGCCAGATAACCCTGATAGAAAGCGAGGCCCTGGCCGCCGACAATCAGCCCCTGCTGCCGCGCTTGCGCTGGGTCAACACCAGCGCAAGCCTGCCCCCTGCGGCACAGGCAGCCAAAACGCTGTTTGCCGCCAACTGCGGCGTCTGCCACGCAGAAAGCGGCGTCAACGGCATTGATCAGCGGCTGGCAGGCCGCTCGGCAGACGGCATCAACGCCATGCTGGGCATAACGCAGCGGCTGGCCCCTTACATGACGCCCTTTGTGGGGTCCGAACAGGAGCGCACGCTGCTGACCGAGTATCTGTTCCAGCTTTCGTCCAACTACTCGCGCCGCACGCAGCAGGCAGCCAGGGAGAAGTAGCCATGCAGCAATGGACTGACCTTTTCCTCAACATGCCCTTGCCCGAAGGCTGGATGCGGGGGCTGCTGTTTGTCACCTTTGGCCTGCACCTGCTGTTTGTGCTGCTGATGCTGGGCACGGCAGTACTGAGCCTGCTGTTATTTTTACGCGACCTTTTGCGTCAGCCCTCGCCCGCGCAGCACTGGAACGAACACGTCGCGCATTCGCACATGGGGCTCAAGAGCCTGGCTGTGGTGCTGGGCGTCGGGCCGCTGCTGCTCATGCAGGTAAGCCATTCGCACGCATTTTTTACCGTTACCGGGCTTTTTTCGTATGTATGGATGGCCATTATCCCCCTGCTGATCACGGCCTTTCTGCTGTTTGACGCCTTTGCCCACAAGCTGGGCACCAGCGTGTGGCTGGCCCTGATCTGCGGCATACTGGGCGTTGCTGCGCTGCTCACGGTGCCCGCCATCTTTACCGGCGCGCTGACCCTCATGGAGCGGCCCGCGAGCTGGGTCGACTTTGCCGCACGCGGCATAAGGCCAGATACGGTCTGGCTGCCTCACTGGATACTGCGCTATCTGCATGTGTTGGGCGCAGCGCTGGCCTTTGGCGCGGCCTTTCACCTGTTTTACTCGGCCAGGGACGACGCCCCCAGGGCCCGGCTGCTGCGCAAATGGCTGCTGGGCGCTCTTGCGGCCCAGGCGGTGCTGGGCCTTGCCCTGCTGGCAACCCTGCTGCCGCAGCTCACCGTACCGGTGCTGACCCTGCTTGGCCTTGGCATGCTGGCTCTGGGGATGGCGCTGTGGCTGCTGCGCCCGGATTGTGCCGCCGCCGACTATCGCATGCTGGCCCTGCTGCCCGTGATTTTTGCATCCATGCTGCTGGCCCGCCAGCTGCTGCAGGGCGAGGCCATGGCGCCGACGCAGGCGCAGGCCCTGGCCGAGCGCCAGCAGAGGGCGAGCGAGCTGGCCCCCTTCAGCCAAAAGGCGCTGGAGGCCTTTGCCGTCAAGCTGCGCACCGTCTACGACAATGGCGACACCATTTACGACGGCGCGTGCGAGCCCTGTCACGGCCTGGACGGACGCGGCGTGGGGCCGGAATCGCACCGCCTGCGCATCCCGGCTGCGGAGCTTGCCGCCATGAAAATTGACCGCGACTACGCCTACGAAATGGTGCGCGACGGCACTCCGGGCACGGGCATGCCCTACTTTCGCATGTATGACCGAGAAAAGCTGGAAAGCCTGCTGGACGCCATGGACAGGCGCTTTTCCATGTTTGCGGCCACGCCGCCTCCCGAGCGCGATATCAGCCCCGCTTCGCTGGAGGTCTGGATAGCCACCTGCGCCAGCTGTCACGCGGCCAACGGCAGCGTCAGCACCGCCGGTCGGGCCATGCAGCCCCCGCCGCCGGACTTTCGCCGCAGCAGCGTAAGCCACGAACGCGCGCTCAAAATCATCACCGAGGGCTACCCCGGCACGGGCATGCCCGCGTACCGCAATCAGCCGGCCGCCGTGCGCGATGACCTGGCGATCATCTGCAACAGCTTTCGCGCTTCACACGCCAAACAGTAAACCAGCCGGATTTGAGGACGCTGACAGCCCGCAGCTCGGGCGGCCCCCTGTCGCGGCATAGCAAAGCCCCCGCTCCTTATGGAACGGGGGCTTTGCGTTATCCGGTCGTGTTCAGACAGCCCGTTGAAAAACAATTCAACAATAATAACTAGTTACTGGCACTGTTTGCCCGCGGCTTTTTTGGCTTTTTTGCGCAGGCGGCGTTCTTCTTCCTCAAGCAGAGCACGCTGCTTGTCAAAGGGAACTCAGCCGCAGTTCAGGCGGTCTGTGGGCAGCCAGCCTTTTTTGAGGGCCAGAAGGTACAGGGCGGCAATGCCGCCGAATACCAGCAGAAGAATGAGTGTATCCATACTACCTCCGCCGCGTTACCGGGCCCAGGGATAAAGCCCTGCCGATCCGTCGGCTGCGGCCCTGGCTGCGGTGGCGCGGGTTGCGTACAGGGTGGAGATGCGCAGCCATGACTCCATGATGCGCTGCTGCGAAATTTTGCCGCTGTCCACAAGCCCCTTGAGCGCTGCAAAGGCTTTGCTGGGCAGGTCTGCATCCCAATATAAGTTATTACCGAACAGCAAAATGTCCACCCCCGCGTTTACCGCCAGCAAAACAGCCTGCTCCATGCCGTAGTGGTCGGTGATGGCCTTCATCTGCATGTCGTCGCTGATTATTACCCCCTGCCAGCCCATACGGCCCCGCAGAAGGTCCGTAACCACCGCGCGGGAGAGTGTGGCGGGGTACTGCGGGTCAAGCCCCTTGTGGTACAGATGGCCAAGCATGACCATGCCCGGCCAGCCCTGGGCAAAGGCCTGCGCATAGGGCGCGAGGTCGGCCCTGGCGTTCCAGCAGCGGCTGATGTCTGTCAGCCCCAGATGCGAATCTTTTTGCGCGCCTCCCTGACCGGGAAAATGCTTGAGCGCGGGGATAACCCCCTGCTGCGCAAGCCCCTGCCCAAAGGCCAGCGCATGCGCCGCAACCTTAGCCGGGTCAGGGCTGAAGCTGCGCTCAAGCGCCCCGATGGCAGGGTTGGCGGGGTTGCTGTTTACATCGGCCACCGGAGCCAGATCTACCGAAATGCCGTAGCCCGCCAGCTCCTTGCCCAGCGCCCGGGCTATGGTGCGGGTTCTGTCCGGTTGCGACGCGCCCATGCTCTGCGCGGAGGGCAAATCCGCAAATCCGCGCTGCGGCTTGAGCCGCCGCACGCGCCCGCCCTCCTGATCCACCGCTATCAGCAGGGGGCCGGGCGAGACCGCCCGCAGGGTTGCCGTGAGCTGCCTCAGCTGCTGGGGCGAAACTATATTGCGCTCGCCGCCGGTGGTAACGTCACGGTCAAACAGGATAATATGCCCCACATGCCCGCTGCGCACCTGTTCAAGAAAAGCATCGCCCTGCGGCAACTCCGCTCCGCGAAAGCCCAGCATGAGCATGGAACCAATCATGATGTCGAGCGGAGGGGTAACCTTGGCCGCCGCAGTCTTGCCCGGCGCAGCCGCCAGCGCGCCGGGCGCGCCAAAGGCAGCCTTGCCGCCCGCCATGCCTGCCGCAAGGCAGGCAAACAGCAGCACAAAAGCAAGCCGATTTGCCGCCCGGATCGCGTGGGCAAGAGCAACGCGCAGGACTCGGCCCGCCGGGGGCACCGCCCCGTGTGCAATGGCAACCAGCAGCCGCACCTTACGCCTCCGGGTCCAGGGCAACATAGGGAGCCTGCCCCTGACAGCCAAGACACTGTGCGCCGTGTTCCAGAGGGTAGGCCTCGCCGCAACGCGGGCAGACGCCGATAGCTCCCACGTGGGCATGTCCCAGCAGCTCCTTGTCCATCTGTACGCGCTGCACCTTGCAGATGCTGTGCCCTGCGTCTTCAATTTGCCGCTCCAGTTCGTTTATATCCTGGGCATACTTGGGTTTTTCTTTCATAAACCAGCCGCGTATCTCAGGAAAGGCGTACAACCGGGCCGGATCAATGCTTATCCGCACGCCCACGCCGTCTTTTTTGTTGTAGAGTGAAACCGCGTAGAGCCCCAAGTCGCGGATGTGCAGCCGCCTGTTGCCGGTGCTGCACAGGGTGAGCAGCTGCACGGCGTCCGGCAGGCATTTGCCGGTTTCAACCAATGCTTCAAAAAGGGTGCCCTCAGGCAACAGGCCCTTGCCAAGCTCCACCATATAGCCGCCAATGAGCAGACCAGGAGCCGCGCAGCCGTGAAAGTCTTCTGCAATTTCATGAAACTGTAAAAACGTATAACTACCTATATTCATGAATGATCCAGAATGCCGCCCGCAGGCTGCGGGACAAAAGTAGGATGCGCAGGCAGGCTGCCTGCGCCTGAATGGCAATGCGTGCACCTTTTCAAATGTCACCAATTGCCGTGCAGCGTCAAGGGCTGCGCGGGCGCTTGACCGCGCAAGGCACGGGCTGTATCCGTTGTGCATAGCCCAACATGTTCCGGGCGTCCTTTGAAACTCAACGAGCGGCTCGCCCGCGTGAGGCACGACACATGCAGGCCCTCATACTCATCGATATTCAAAACGATTACTTTCCTGGCGGCAACATGGAGCTGTGCGGCAGCGAAGCTGCGGCAAACAGCGCCGCCCAGCTTCTCGACGCATTTCGCAGGGCCAAACGGCCCGTTTTTCATGTGCAGCATATCTCGCTGGCGCCCACTGCCACGTTTTTTTTGCCCGGCACGCCGGGGGCGCTTATTCACAAAAACGTTGCCCCGCATGCTGGCGAAACAGTGGTGGAAAAGCACTTTCCCAACTCCTTTCGCGACACGCCCCTGCTCGGCCTGCTGAAGGCGCAGGGCATTGCCGGCATTGTCCTGGCGGGCATGATGACCCACATGTGCGTGGATACCACCACCCGCGCCGCCTTTGACCTTGGCTTCAGCTGCAGCCTTGCCCACGACGCCTGCGCCACGCGCGACCTTGAGCACAACGGCAAAACCGTTTGCGCCGCCGATGTGCAAACCGCCTACATGGCGGCTCTGGGCCAGGTTTTTGCCCAGGTTCGGAGCACGCGGGAGCTTTGCTCGATGCTTGACTGAACCGGGGCCAAGCCGGGACCAGCATCCGCCCGCTGCGCACTGCCGGGCGTTTGGCCTCGCAGGACTTCGGACCGCCTTCATGAGGGAAAACACCATGACCCAAATACTGTCGCGCGTACGGGCCGCCGCCCTGACGCTGGCCCTGTGCGCCAGCCTGCTTGCCGGTTTTTGTCTGCTCTCCCCGGCCTGCCCGGCGCAGGACGCAGCAGGCCTTGAGCTGTTGCTGCTGCACACCAATGACCTGCATTCATACCTTGCGGGCAGGGATGCCCACGGCAACGCCTGTCTGCAGTCCGAGGGCTGCACCGGCGGGCTGGCCCGCCTTGCCACCGCCATGCAACAGGCCCGCGCCGCCCATGACAATGTGCTGGCCCTTGACGCCGGCGACCAGTTTCAGGGAACCCTGTTTTTTACAGCCAACAAGTGGCCCATGCTGGCCGACATCAATACCCTGCTGCCCTACGACGCCATGACGCTGGGCAACCACGAGTTTGACGACGGCTGCCAAGCCACCGCCGGATTTGTACGGGCGCAGCCCTACCCCGTGCTGGCCGCCAACCTCGACGCCCGCCCCGGCTGTCCGCTGCGGGGAGCCCCCGTGCGCCCCTGGATCATCAAGGAAATACGGGGCGTAAAGGTGGGCATTGTGGGCCTGGCCAACCCCAGCGTGCGCACGCTTTCGGCGGCCTGCCCCGAAACATGGTTCTACAAAAGCGATGCGACCCTCAAAAAAGCCGTGGCGGAGCTTGAAAAGCAGGGCGTCCGGCACATAATCGCCGTCACGCATCTGGGCCTGCCCAAGGATCTGGAGCTTGCCCGCAGCGTGGACGGCATCGACATTATTGTGGGTGGACATACCCACGACTATCTTGGCCCCGGCTCGTCCAAGGGGCCGTACCCGCTGGTGGAGCATTCGCCCTCCGGCAAACCAGTGCTGGTCGTTACAGCTGGGGCGCTGGCCAAGTACCTTGGACAGCTTGAGGTCACCTTTGACGCGCAGGGCGTGCCGGTGCGCTGGCAGGGCGCGGCCCTGCAGCTTGACGCCTCAATCGCGCCCGACCCGGCGGTGGAGGCCAAGATCGCCCAGTATGCGCAAAAACTGCAGGTCTTCACATCCGTCACCGTGGGGCAAAACAACCTCAACGCCCCCGACGGTCTGCACCAGTGCCGCGTGGGCGAGTGCCTCTCCGGCCTGATCGCAACAGAGTCCATGCTCGAATACGGTCGCCCGTACGGAGCGCAAATTGCCCTGGTCAACGGCGGCGGACTACGCGCGCCGCTACGGCAGGGGCCGCTGAACATGGGCGACATGCTGGCGGTGCTGCCCTTTGGCAACAAGGTCATTATCCGCGACTTCACCGGCCAGCAGCTGCTGGCGGCGCTGGAGCACGGCGTGGCCGACTACAAGGGCGTGAGCTCGCCGCTGCTGCACACGGCGGGGTTGCGCTACGTCTACAATCCTGAGCTGCCTTCGGGCAAGCGCATTGTCAGCGCGGAACTGCTGGAAGCAAACGGCGCCGCGCGCGCCATCGAGCCTGCGACGCGGTACCGGGTCGCCCTGATCGACTATCTTGAGCGCAAGGGCGACGGTTACGCCATGCTGGCCAAGGGCGCGCCCGTGGAAGCTCCGGACGCGGCGGACGTGGATGTGCTGGCTGCGTACATCAAAAAGCACAGCCCCCTGACCGCCCTGCCGCCAGACAGACTGACGCGCCAGACCCGCTGAATCTGGCCGCATTGCCTGCCGCCAAGCTTGCCAAGGGTAACCGGGTTGAGCAATGTGGCAAAAAAGTTGAGGTTTTATGAATTCCCGCGACCTTATCATGGTCATGACTTCGCTGCTTTCCATGGCGGCAGGCGTCTTTCTGCCCCAGGTGGCGGAGCCGCTTGCCGCCATGCCGCGCCTTATCCTCATTTTCATGCTCTACATGAGTTTTCTGGCTGTGGGCATGGAGGCGCTGGTGCGCGAGATACGCCACATGACGGGCACGCTCTGTTTTTTGATCATTCTGCGGCTTATACTGCTGCCCCTGCTGTGCCTTGCGGTTTTTCGCCTGCTCATGCCCCAGTTCGCGCTGGGAGCCTTTTTGCTGGGCGCGGCCCCTATTGGAGTCATGGCCGCTGTTTTTTCGCTGATGGTCGGGGCCAATACGGCGCTGATTCTTGTAGCCAACATAGCCACATCCCTGCTGTTGCCCGCCAGCCTGCCCGCCTTGCTTTCCGCCACCGACGCGGGCTTGCGGCTGCTGGGGCTGACCCCCCTCGACATGCCGGCGCATCTTGAGCTGGGGCACATGAGCCTTTCGCTCTGCGTGACCATCCTTGTTCCCTTTGCCGCCGCGCACATCACGCGCATCCATCTGGACGGTCTGCGCAATCTGCTGCAACGCTGGCAGTTTCCATTACTCACCGTGTCTATTATCGTTTCCAACATTGCCATTTTCAGCCATTACGGCGACCAGCTGCGGCAGTCGCCGCAGCTGCTGCTCAAGTCGCTGGCGGCGGCCTCGCTGCTGTGCCTCATCATGACCCTGGCCGCCATGCCGCTGGCCCGGCGTATGAGCAGACAGGTGGGCATGGCCTTTCTTATCTCGTTTGGGGTCATCAACAACGTGCTGGTGATGATTGTGTGCATGGAATTTTTCAGCGCCACAGAGGCGATCATGTCCGCCGCCTATCTGGCCCCCCTGTACGTACTGCTGTTTTATTACCGCCTGTGCAGCCGCAGCGGCAAAAAAGCCTGACACTGCAGCAAACGGCGACGTATTTACTTCTGCACCCGGCCGAGGTAAAAGCAGACAGGGGATGGGGTTCCCCTTGAACCGCATTTGCTGATAACTCCTACCAGGGCCATGGCGTTGGTAGACTTTTTTGCGACCGCGCCAAAGCGCGGTTGCTTTTTTTATCCAACGCCGGGGCATTACCGCTGCCGCGGCAAACCGCAAACACGGACGGAGCGCTTGCCGGGCAACGCGTCCCCGCACCGCATATCAGGTTGACATCATGGTCAAAAATGTTCTTGTGATTACGCTGGGGGCCGGGGCAGGGGCCTGCCTGCGCTGGGTGCTTTCCATGCTGCTCAATTCCATTTTTCCCGCTGTCCCCTTGGGTACGGTGGCCGCCAACTTTCTTGGCGGCTTTGGCATCGGGGTATCACTGGGCGTATTCAACAGCTTGCCCGGCCTGGCGCCCGAGTGGCGGCTGTTCATCATCACGGGCTTTCTTGGCGGGCTCACGACCTTTTCTACCTTTACGGCGGAGATAGGCACGCTGCTGCAGGAGCAACGCCTTGGCATGGCGGCCGGGGCCATAACCCTGCACGTTTGCGGGTCACTGGTCTGTTTTTTTATGGGGCTGGGCGCGGTGTCGCTTCTCAAATCCCTTTTTCGCTAGAGCGCTTCACGCTTGAAAAGGCCCGCGCAACACAATTTCTGCCTGTCTGGTGCTGACGGCAAGGTATGCGTGACATTTACCTTTGAAACATGGTTTCACAGGTAACCTACTTCAGGAGTAAACCATGAACGGGTACAAACTGACCTTTTATACGCAACAGGGGCGCTCGCACGGTCATCTGAGCATTGCGGAATGGCTGCTCAAGGAGGCCAAGGCCATCGGCGTCGAGGGAGCAACCTTTGCCGCTGCGCAGGGCGGTTACGGGCGCGACGGCAAATACCACAGCACGCGTTTTTTTGACGTGGGCGAGCAGCCCGTGGAAGTGACCATGGCCGTAAGCCCGGAACACAGCGAAAAACTCTTTGCCCGCATCGATCAGGAAAACCTGCAGATATTCTACATGAAGATTCCCGTGGAATTTGGCATCACAGGCGCGACAAAGGGCTAGTTTTGCCTGTCGGCAAAAAAACACACCCGGTAAAAACGGCTGCAAGGCTGCTTTTACCGGGTGTTGCGTTGCAAATTGCCTCAGAGCTTCAAGCCTGATCAAGGCTCCACTGGTCTTCCACTGGCAGGTCCGCAAGACGACGGCGCAGCATGTCGAGCGCGTGACTTGAGGCCAGACGCCGCGTCCACTCCCGGCCCAGATACCGCCCCTGCGGGCGCATGACGCGCACCCAGACGTTGCGCGCATCGCTCAGGGCAATGTACACAAGCCCCACGGGCTTTTGCGGCGTGCCCCCGCCAGGCCCGGCCACGCCGGTAATGCCAAGGCCGTAGTCGGCGCCGCTGTACTCGCGCACGCCCCGCGCCATGGCCTGCGCCACCTCAGGGCTTACCGCGCCGTACTTGCACAGCATATCCTGCGGCACGCCAAGCAGACGCTGCTTGGCCTCGTTGGCGTAGGTTATCATGCCGTAGCCAAAGACATCAGAAGAGCCGGGCTGGTCGGTAATGCGCTTGGCCAGCAGCCCGCCGGTGCACGACTCCGCCGTGGCAAGCGTCTGGCCCAGACTCGCCAGCTCCGCCACCACTACGGCCTCAAGCCCCGTAACGTTAACCCCGTACACAAAATGCCCAAGTAGTTTGCGCACTTCGGCGACCATGGGCGCGGCCAGCGCTTCGGCTGCGGCGGCGTCCTGCGCCTTGGCCGTCACCCGCACAAACATTTCTGCCTCGCCCGCATAGGTGGCCGCCGTGGGGTTTGCCCCGCCGGTGAGACTGGCTATGCGCAAGGCGGCAATGCCCTCGCCGACACCAAAAGTCTTGACCATAAATGACGAGATAACCGCCCCGCTCATGCGCTGCAAAAAAGGCGCGGCGCTGTCGTGCAGCATGGGCAGCAGTTCGGAAGGCGGGCCGGGCAGCATGAGCACCCATCGCCCATCGCCCGCAGGCGTGGCGCAGCCCGGCGCAGTGCCCGCCAGGTTGGGAAAGGCCACGGCCCCGCGCGGCAGCATGGCCTGCTTGGCCTGATTGGCCGACATGGGCCGCGTGCCAAAATATTCGCGCAACCGGGCCATGCTGTCGGGGTGTTCCTCCAGCGGCGCGCCGGTCACAAGGGCCACGGTCTCCTTGGTCAGATCGTCCTCTGTGGGGCCAAGCCCACCTGTGGTTATCACCACCTCCGCACGCTGCAGGGCCTCGCGCAGGGCCGCCTCGAGCCGCTGCGGGTTGTCGCCCACAGTGTGCACCTGTAAAAGATCCATCCCCAGGGCAGAAAGCTCGCGCGCCACATGGGTGGCATCGGTATTGACCGTATGCCCCAGCAAAAGCTCTGTGCCCACCGATATGATTTCCGCCTTCATGCGGCCTCCGGTTTTGTAGACGCGCAGTGCCCTCACAGACCGGCACTGCGTTCAATCCAGCATCGTAGTCCCGCCGCATGCTCCACGCAAGAAGGTTGCCGCAGGGGAAGCCGGGATATCCACAGCTTGGGCGCTTGACAACTTTTCACATCTGGGCCAATCATTTCTCACCAATTCTTACCAATTTACTAAGAAATAGTTTCCCGACTACAACATCCTAACACTGCAACTGAATCAGGGGGCAGACATGAGCAAGGACAAAAAACCGCGTTTTGAGACCCTGCAGGTTCATGCGGGTCAGGAGCAGCCAGATCTGGCTACTGGCGCACGGGCCGTGCCCATTTATCAGACGACATCCTTTGTTTTTGACAATTGCGACCAGGCTGAGGCGCGGTTCAACCTCAGGGATGCCGGCAACATTTACAGTCGCCTGACCAACCCCACGCAGGACGTCTTTGAGCAGCGCGTAGCGGCCCTTGAGGGCGGCGTTGCCGCTCTGGCCACAGCCAGCGGCGCGGCGGCGGTGAGCTACGCCCTGCAGAATCTGGCCAGCGCGGGCGACCACATCGTGGCGGAAAAAACCCTCTACGGCGGAACCTACAACCTGCTGGCGCATACGCTCAAATCATGGGGCATCGACACCACCTTTGTGGACCCGGACGAGCCCGGCGCTTTTGAGCGCGCCATCACCCCGCGCACCAGGGCCGTCTTTATCGAAACCCTTGGCAATCCGCACAGCAACCTTGTGGACATTGAAGCTCTGGCGGCGCTGGCACACGGCAACGGCATCCCCCTGGTGGTGGACAATACCTTTGCCACGCCGTGGCTGTTGCGGCCCATTGAGCACGGGGCGGACATTGTAGTGCACTCGGCCACAAAATTTATCGGCGGCCACGGTACAACCCTTGGCGGCGTGATTATTGACGGCGGCAAGTTTGACTGGGAGGCGTCGGGCAAGTTTCCCCGTCTGTGCGGGCCTGACCCGAGCTACCACGGGCTCAGCTTTGCACGGGCCGTGGGCGAGGCTGCCTTTGCAGTAAGGGCCAGGGCCATACTGCTGCGCGATCTGGGGGCTACGCTGTCGCCCTTCAATGCCTTTATCCTGCTGCAGGGGCTGGAAACCCTTTCGCTCAGGGTCGAGCGCCATGTCAGCAATGCGCTGGCCGTGGTGAGCTACCTTGCAAAACACCCCAAGGTTGAACGGGTCAACCACCCGAGCCTGCCCGACAGCCCAAGCCATACGCTGTACCAGCGGTACTTCCCCAAAGGGGGCGGCTCCATCTTTACCTTTGAGGTCAGGGGCGGCGCGGCCGAAGCCAGATCATTTATCGACAGGCTGCAGGTCTTTTCGCTGCTGGCCAACGTGGCGGACGCCAAATCGCTGGTCATCCACCCCGCGTCCACCACGCACTCGCAGCTCAACGACGCCGAGCTGGCCGAGACAGGCATCAAGCCCAACACGGTCAGACTTTCCATCGGCATTGAGCACGTGGATGACATCATCGAAGACCTCGCGCAGGCGCTGGGTTAGCCCCTTGGTGCATGCAAGTTGAGCGCCCTGCCGCACCGAGCGTCGGGGCGCTTTTGCTTGCGGGCCGGGTAAAAGGCCATTGTCTTTTCAGGGGCCATTGCATACAACTGGCTGATTCAACGCATATGCCCAGCGCCCGGTTTTTCCACCTTTTGGGAGATTGTCGGCGCTTACTGCGGGCACCCAATCAGGAGACGTTCCATGTTCAAAAAATTTGCGGTGTTGCTTTTTTTTATGCTCCTGGCCGCCCCAGTGCTGGCTGACGAAGTAAGCACAAAGTATATTTCGGTTGATCTGCCCGACAACTGGAAGGCGGTAATGCCCCCAACCGAAAACCAGGGCGTCACCACCGTTATTTTCAGCAATGCCGCGGGCAACTCTACGGTAAACTTTGTGACCGGCCCCAACGGCGGCGCGGATCTTAAAACCGTGGCCGAGACCTTTGCCACCCAGTTTAAATCGCCCAAGCCGCCGGTGGAAAAAAACGGCCAGTACACCTTTGCCTTTACCCAGCAGCAAACGCCGGGGCAGTCATGGGTGGCCGCCACGGGCGACTTTTTTATGGTCACCACCATCACCGGCGACCGCAAGCTCGGTCTGGCCTTTATCAAGCGCTATGTAAAAAGTACGGAGTTTGCCAACCTGCTGCCCAAGTAGCGTAACTGCAACAACCGCCCATGGCGGCGACCCGTCCGCACAAGCAAAATGGCCTGACGAACTGCCGTCAGGCCATTTTATTTATACATAATGTATTGTTGCAGAGCTAGTCGCCGCAGCCCTGCCCGCAGGTAGTCCACACCCTTTTGAGGCGGCGCACCACGGCACTGGAATACAGGTCATTGTTGCGGCCAGCTGCCCTGAGGTTGTCGATCAGCTCTTTGCTGCGGCGCAGGGCCACCTTGACGGGTTCGTAGGCGGGGTCTTCCTCCAGTACGACGTTGTAGCCGTCCATATCCTTGATGCGATAGCGCAGGGGTATCTTCCAGTTGCGCACGCACATGTTGTACAGGTAGTAGTTGACCAAAAACATGCCCACGCCGCCGTCCAGATCATTGAACAGCAGGCCGTGCTCGCGGCTCTTGTTCAGCTCCGTGTCTTCGTACTCCGAATTGTCAAAGCAGCCGCAGTGTTCAAAAAAATGGCCCACGTCGTAGCAGTACTGCGGTATGCCCGCGCATTCGAGCCGGGCCCCGTAATCGCCGTCGTCCGCGCCGTAAAGGCCGTAATCTTCACTCCAGTAGCCGATGGTGTCGGACACTGACTTGGGGATGATGGTAGCGCCCCCCGGCACATTGCCATGGCAGATGCCAAGAATGCCGTCGGACGTGTGGAGCGTGCCGGGATCGCCCGTCAGTTTTTGCTCTTCAAAAATCGGCCCCACAATGGACAGGGAATTGCCGTGCGCCCACAGCCTGAAAATATTTTCAAGCCAGTGGGGCGTCGTGGCCACCATATCGTTGTCCAGCTTCATGTAATACGGCGCGTCTACAGCGCGCCAGCCGATGTTGCAGGCGCACGATACGCCCATGTTGCGCGGCAGTAAAAAAAGATTGTCGATAATCCCGCTGGTGCGCAATTCCACCAGCCGTTCACGCAGGGCAGGCTCGCTGCCGTTGTCTACCACCGTAATCGCAAAAGAGATGCCGGGCGCTGTTTTGCGCAGGGCCAGCAGCGTTTTTTGGGTGAGGTGATACCTGTTGAACACAGGGATGGTGATATTGAGAAGGGAGCCGCTCATGGGCATTCTCCTGCCGTGCATCCGCGCTCATACCTGAATGCGGGCCGTTAGCGAACCTCTTCCGCAAGCCAGCGCCGCATAAAGGACTGCCCGGCGACACGCGCCTGCGTCCCCAGTTTTTTGGCGTCCTCCCTGATGGCGCGCGGATCAAACCCGTTAACGCCAAGCTCGCAGCAATGGCCCACAAGCCAGGTTTCCATAAAGACCGCGTCCATTTCGGCATGAAACTGCAGGGCAAGCTGTCCCGGCCCGGGACGAAAAGCCTGATGCGGCGTTATGGCCGTCGAGGCCAGCAAATCGCAACCGCGCGGCAGGTCAAAGGTATCGCCGTGCCAGTGCAGTACGGGCGCGCCGGCAAGCTCCGCCAGGGGGCCGCTGACGCCCGCAGGGGTCAGCTCAACCCGTCCCCAGCCAATTTCCTTGGCTGCACCGGGGTACACGTCGGCATCCAGGGCGCTGGCCATGAGCTGCGCCCCGAGGCAAATGCCCAACAGGGGCCGCCCAGAGGCAAGCCTGCCAGCCACAAGCGCTTTTTCTTCAGTAAGGAAGGGATACAGATCGTCCTGATACACGCCGATGGGGCCGCCCAGAACAACCGCCAGATCAGCGTCCTTCCACAGCTCGTGCGTCAGGGGCACAACCCCGGCCTGCACATAGCTGATGGCGAACCCCGCCTCTTCGATGGGCTGCGCAAACACGCCCAGATTTTCAAAAGCCACATGCTGTATGGCAACGCAACGCTTCATACTGTCTCCCAATGCTTAAATGCCGTGCACTCAATACACCCAAGCATAACTCGGGGCCGGGGGCACATCCCGCGCCCGCCAGTTGGCGGGCGCTCTGAACGCCAGGGGGAAGCTGCGCGCGCTCAGCAAACCAAAACAAAACATCCTGCTGTCTGTCGGACCCGGCAGGCGAGGGCTGTCATCTCACCGGGATATCGTACCCAGCTTGCAGATGAAGCGCAAGAATGACCCGGCGTCCCGAAAAAACAACTTGCTACCTTTTTATTTTTTTTGTTACTACACAACCAGCACGTCATGACATTGCGGCAACCCCTCCACCTCAACAACAGGAAACTTTTTATGTGGAAATCTTGCTGCGCCAGCCTTGCCTTGCTGCTTGTGCTGACGACACCGGCCCAGGCCCACTTCGGCATGGTTATTCCGTCCACGCCCACGGTTACGGACAAAAAGGACGCCAACGTACAGCTGGAGATTTCCTTTGCCCATCCCATGGAAATGCAGGGCATGGATATGGCCGCCCCTGCCGCGGCTACGGTAACCCATGACGGCAAGACCGAGGACCTCAAGCCCGCGCTCAAACCCGCCACAATTTTGGGCCACAAGGCATGGCAAACCACCTTTAGCATCAAAAAGCCCGGCGTGTACCAGTTTGCCGTGGAGCCCGCGCCCTACTTTGAACCGGCGGAAGACAAGTTCATTGTCCACTACACCAAGACCGTGGTGGCCGCCTTTGGTGAAGAAGAAGGATGGGACGCCCCCCTTGGCCTGAAAACGGAAATCGTGCCCCTTACCCGCCCCTTTGCCAACTATGCCGGCAATGTTTTTCGCGGTCGCGTGCTGCTTGACGGCAAGCCTGTTGCTGGCGCGGACGTGGAAGTCGAATGCTACAACAAGGGCAAGGCCCATACCGCCCCCAACGAATTTTTTGTAACCCAGGTCGTCAAGGCTGACGAAAACGGCATCTTTACCGTTGGTATTCCCTGGGCCGGGTGGTGGGGCTTTGCAGCCCTGAGCACCTCCGCTGAAAAGATGGAATACAAGGGCGAAGCCAAGGAAGTGGAACTTGGCGCCGTGATGTGGGTGAATTTTGCCGCTCCCAAAACCAAGTAAACATCATGCCTGAAAAGGCTGATCACGGCCGAACCGGAATCTGCCCCTTTCCGGTTCGGCCTCTGCGCTAGCGGACAGACCAAACAAAGGACTGACCATGCACATCGCCGAAGGCGTTCTTTCTCCCGCCGTACTTGCAACCGGGTACGCCCTTACCGCCGCCGGAACAGCTATCGGGTTGAAAAAGCTCGATTACGACCGACTGATGACGGTGGCCATTCTGGCTGCGGCCTTTTTTGTCGGCTCGCTTATCCATGTTCCCATAGGCCTGGCCAGCGCCCATCTTATCCTTAACGGCCTGTTGGGAGTGCTGCTTGGCTGGGCGGCCTTTCCGGCCATACTTGCGGCGCTGGCCCTGCAGGCGCTGCTGTTCCAGTTTGGCGGGCTTGTGGTGCTGGGCGTCAACACGTTCACCATGGCCTTTTCGGGCGTGGTAGCGGGCTGCATATACCGGGGCCTGAACCGGGCCTGGCCCTCCCCCACAGGGCAAAAGGTCGCCGCCTTCTGCGGCGGCGCGTTGGGCGTCATGGGCGCGGGCCTGCTTACAGCCTGTGCTCTGGCCTTTAGCGAAGAAGGCTTTGCCACAGCTGCGCGGCTGCTGTTTTTGGCCCATCTGCCCATCATGCTGGCCGAGGGGCTTATTACCATGATTACCGTGGGTTTCATCGCCAGGGTACGCCCGGAAATGCTGCACCTCACCGCAGCTTGAGACGGTTAGGAGTTTACATGCATCGTATCTGCATCCGCACGGCGTCAAAATGCGCGTTATTTGCGCTGCTGCCCGTACTCGTCATGATTTTTACCCTCGCAACGGCCGACAGGGCTTTTGCCCACAGGGTCAATATTTTTGCATGGACAGAAGGCGACCAAATTATTGCCGAATGCGGTTTTAACGGCGGCAACAAGGTCAAGCAGGGACAGATTGCCGTCTATGACGCAGCCACAGGCGCAAAGCTGCTTGAGGGCAAAACCGACGACGGGGGCGGTTTCCGTTTTCCCATCCCCGCCGAGGGCAAGGCTCACGGTTTGCGGCTTGTCGTCAAGGCGGGCGAAGGCCACCAGAACGAATGGACCATGGAGGCGGCAGAACTGACCGCTGTGCAGGCATCGGCGCAACCTGCAGCCGCCACGGCCACGACCTCGGCAGCAGCCCCCTCCCCAACGCAGGCGAGTCCTGCAGGCAAACCCCAGACCGGGGCGCAGGCTGCGGGCACGGCAGCTGCGGGCCTCAGTGCCGCAGAGGTGCAAAATATCGTCAACGCGTCGCTGGACGCCAAGCTTGGCCCTATCCGCAGGGAACTTGCCGAAATGCGCGTGGCGCGCCCCGGGTTTACCGAAATTTTTGGCGGCATCGGCTGGCTGGTGGGACTGGCGGGCGTTGCCCTTTACTTCAAGGGACGTCGGGGGTAAATGCTTGGAGTGTTTGACCAGCCCTTTGTACGCCCCTCGCTCATTCAGCGCATTGACCCCCGCGTCCGCATGGCCTGCGCAGGGGGGCTTGCCCTTTGCATATCGCTGCTGCACACCATTGCCGCCTGCTGTTTTGGTCTGGCCCTGGGGCTGACCCTGCTGGCTGCGGCCAATCCTCCGCTTCGCCCCTTGCTGCAGCGCCTGGGGGCCATTAATATTTTTGTGCTTTTTTTGTGGTGCGTCACCCCGCTGACCACGCCGGGCACGCCTTTGGCGCAGTGGGGTTTTGTTGCCGTAAGCGCCGAGGGCGTGCGGCTTGCCCTGCTGGTGAGCATAAAATCCAATGCCATCGCCTGCGCGTTTTTGGCGCTGGTCGCCACCATGAACGCCCCCACTGCCGGGCATGCCCTTGAGAGGCTGCACTGCCCCCCCAAGCTTGTCTTTCTGTTTCTATTCACGGCCCGATACGTGTACGTCATCGCCCAGGAGTGGCGCACGCTGCTTGTGGCGGCACGCCTGCGCGGCTTTCGCTCGCGCACCGACATGCACACCTACCGCACCCTTGCATCCCTGCTTGGCCTTTTACTGGTGCGCAGTTACGAGCGCTCGCTGCGCGTGCGCGAGGCTATGGTTCTGCGCGGGTTTTCCGGCCATTTCAGGTCAGTGACCACATTTAGGGCGCAAACGGGCGACGGCCTTTTTGCCCTGGGCCTGCTGGTCTGCATGGCGGGCATAATCGCAGTTGAATGCCTGGGAGGCCTCAATGTCTGATCACCATCACCACGCGGCCATTTTCAGCCTTGAGGGCGTCTGCTTCAGCTACGGACGCAGCGGGGCGGTGCGTCAGGTGCTGTGCGATGTGGATTTTTCGCTGCAGCCCGGTCAGCGCATCGGCCTTTACGGCCCCAACGGCAGCGGCAAGACAACGCTGTTCAGGTGCATAACCGGGCTGGCCCGGCCCCAGAGCGGCCAGGTGCTGTTTCATGGTGCGCCCCTGCGGGACGAAAAAGATTTTTACGACCTGCGCTGCAAGGTTGGCTTTGTACTGCAGCACGCCGAGGACCAGCTGTTTTTTCCCACCGTGCTCGAGGATGTGGCCTTCGGCCCCCTGAACCTCGGCCTTTCCGCCGACGACGCCAGGGACTGCGCCGTGGAAACCCTGCGCAATCTGGGTCTTGCGGGTTTTGAAAACCGCCTCACGCACCGCCTCTCGGGCGGCGAAAAAAAGCTTGTATCGCTGGCGGCCGTTATGGCCATGCAGCCAGAGGCCCTGCTGCTTGACGAACCCACAAACGGTCTGGACAACGAAGCACGCCAGCGCATCATTGATATTTTGGGCAGCCTTGATACCGCCCGCATAACGATATCGCACGACTGGGATTTTCTGGCCCAGACCTCTACCCAGTACCTCACCATCGCGCACAATCGCCTGAGCGCCTGCGCACCCTCTTTTGCCCACGCGCACATGCACGCCCACCCGCTGGGCAACGAGCCGCACGAGCACTAAGCCGCCATGTCGCCCTTTGCGCAATGCGCCGTTTTGTGCGCTTTGCGCATTCTCATCGCATCAGCCCCAGTTTTTATCTATCCCTATATATAAAATTCTCGCTAGCTATTTTTTCTGAGCCGGAGTATTCTGTTACTCAAAGGCATGCACCCGCGCATAAAACGCTTATGTTGCAAGCCCAATCCTGCCCCAAGGATTTTCATGCGAATACTTCCATTTTCTCCGCATCAGCCCCTTATAGAACTGGACACTCACGATGCCGTGTGGGAATGGCATGTACGCTCTGATCAGCTCTACTTCAGCCAGGGGGCGCAGCGCATACTTGGCCTGGAGAGACAGCCGCGTTGCATGGAGGACTTTCTTTCCGCCTGCCAGGAGGAAAAACGGGAGTGCCTGCAGCTGTCCTTGCAGACATTTATTGAAGGACACATCGGCGCGTATGTAGAATTGGGCTTTCCGCTCAAAACCGTTGAGGCGCGCACCCAGCTGGTAACGCTCGCGCGCAACGGACTGGGCCGGGCCGAGCGGGTGGTGGGCTGCATAAGCGCCGTTGAACGGCAATCTGCCAATCTTTTGCCGTCAGCACGGTTTTCCATGCTGCAGCTCCCCACGCCGCACGCAACGCAGGACCATGCCCGCCTCATGCTGGCGCTCAATGCTTCCGGCGACGGCCTGTGGGACTGGGACGCAGTTACAAACGCCGTTTATTACAGCCCCCGCTACATCGAAATGCTGGGCTACACCCCCGAGACGTTTCCGGCGACCCTGAAATCGTGGGAAGAAAAAATCCACCCCGAAGACTACGCGCATGTGGTGCCCATTCAAAAAGACATCATCGCCTCGCCTGCGCACGGCGACACCTTTGAATGCACCTACCGCATGCGCAGGGCGGACGGTACCTGGGCCTGGATTCTCGGGCGCGGCAACGTCACGCAAAGAGATACCAGCGGCCAGGCCACCCGCGTGGTGGGCCTGCACACCGACATCAGCGCCAGCCAGGCCGACAGGGCGCACCTTGAAGACCTTGTGCGCAACGATCCGCTAACCGGGCTGCGCAGCCGCACGTTTTTTACCATGGCTGTTGATGACATGGAGCAGCGGGCCGTACGGCCTGTGGGGGTGCTAGCTGCCGACATCAACGGGCTCAAGATGATCAACGACCACCTCGGCCACGAGGAGGGCAATGCCGTGCTCTGTCAGGCGGCCCTGCTGCTTCGCGGCGGTATTGATTCCGAAGCCTGCGTGGCGCGCATGAGCGGCGATGAGTACGCGGTGCTCTTGCCCGGCTGCAACCAGCAGACCATGGCCGAAATCGTGTTTACACTTATGCGCCGCTTTGACCAGCATAACGAAAACCTGGGGCACACCCCTGTACTGCTGGCCTTAGGCTCGGCATGCGCCGAAAACATGCAGACCACCATCGCCGCTGCCATGGTGGAGGCGGACAGAAGCATGCTGCGCCACAAGCTTACTACAAGAACAAAAACACGGCAGCAGATCAAAACATGGATCGAAAACCGCACCAATACCAGGGTTTCCTTGAACGATAGCCGGTACCTGTAACGCAGCACCCCCTACGCGGGGCGCCCGCCGCCGCCCCATGCCCTTGACGCACGGCTGGCTTTACGCCAAAGTATTCGCATGTCGGAAGATAACCCTCCCCCTACGCAGGCCCACGGCTCTGCCACAGGAACAAGCACCCATGCCGTGCTTGAACAGCCTATGGTGCAAGAGACCGAAAGCGGCCAAAAGTTGTTACAGTTCCTGCAAAGGCGGCTGAACCTGCCCCCCACCCTGCTTCACCGCTGGGTGCGCACTGGTCAGGTGCGCATTAACGGCAGCCGGTGCAAACCCTTTGCTCGCGTACAGGCTGGCGACATCGTCCGCCTGCCTCCCTTTGCCTTTAAACTGGCGGAAACAGGCACCACACCAGGCGATCCGCAGGCCCCGATCAACGAGTCCGCCTCAAACAATGCCGGTTCGCCCCCCTTGCCGCCCATGATCGGCACGGACGGATACCTGTGGGCCTTCAACAAGCCTGCGGGGCTGCCCACGCATCCCGGCACCGGGCATGAGGACAGCCTCAGCTCACGCCTTGCCGCCTATTTTGCCGATGCGCCGTTCCGGCCCGTGCCCGTGCACCGGCTGGACAAGGAGACCTCTGGCGTTTTGCTGGTGGCGGCCTCTTTCGAGGCGCTGGCCAAGGCTCAGGAGGCGCTGCGCGCAGGCGCGCTGGCCAAGGAATACGTGGTCTGGGTGCAAGGGGCCTGGCCCTATGAGGAAACACAGCTTCTGCGCCATTTTTTGCGCAAGGACAGCGCCCAGGGCTATGAAAAGGTACGCATTGCCGCGCCGGGCGAGGCCAACAGCCGCGAGGCCCTCTGCCTGGTGCGCCCCCTGCGCGTCGCGCAGAGCCAAAGCCTGCTGCTCGTGCGCCTGCTGACAGGCCGCACGCACCAGATACGCGTACAGCTGGCGGCCATGGGGCATCCCGTGCTGGGCGACCCCAAGTACGGGGCCGCGCCGCGCCGCCATGTGCCGCGGGGGGCTTACGCTCTGCCCGCCCCTGCCCGCGCCGGCGGAGCGGACAAAAAAAATCCGCAACCGGAAGGCCTGATGCTGCACGCCCTGCGCGTGACCATGCCATGCGGCCGCATTTTTTCGTGCCTGCCGTCCTGGGTTGGCGAACATGCGCTGACCGACTTGCCCGATCCTGTTGCGACCGCATCCGCCCCGCAGCACGGGGACGGGTGTGGGGCCTTCCCTTTGGCGGAACAAAGTGCTACTAATAAGTTTTTACGCCAGTAAAAGCCGTCATAAAACCCAACTGTCACTGGCCGCCAGGGCAATTTGCCCGGCGATGCACGCCAGACGCCGCAGATAGCACAGCGCTTCGTGGCGCTTTCCTTCTGTCGGAGCGCAAGGCCCCATGACGGCGCACTCCGCTTCACGCACGCAATCTCGCCTGGGCTGCCCAGGCGCACACTAAGGTATTCCCATGGCAGATACATTGCCCCGCGTCATTCTGGTGGGCCGCCCCAATGTGGGCAAGTCCACCCTGTTCAACAGGCTTATCCGCAGCAACCGGGCCATCACCCATGACCGGCCCGGCATCACCCGGGACCGCATGGACGGCGTAGTACGCCGCAGGGACACCCCGGTCTTTGGCATTGTGGATACGGGCGGCATCACCCTTGACGCCCATGCCGCCGTGGTGGAAGGCCCCGAGGGCATCCGCGGCTTTGAGCGCGACATACTTGCGCAAACCGAGGTGGCTCTTGTCAATGCCGCAGCCGTAGCCTTTGTGGTTGACGGACGCGACGGCCTGCTGCCGCTGGACGAGCACCTAGCGGCCCATATACGCCGCAAGGGCCTGCCCACACTCTGCGTGGTCAACAAGGTCGACGGCGTGGAACGCGAAGACGAGTACATGGCCGAATTCCACGCGCTGGGCTTTCCCCTGCTGGCGGTCTCCGCCGAGCACGGGCACAACATCACTGCCCTGGTGGAAGAACTGGTAGCAATGCTGCCCGAAAAGACCTCCACCGAGCCACCGGCCCCGCCGACCCTCAAGCTGGCCATGCTGGGCCGCCCCAACGCGGGCAAATCATCGCTCATCAACGCCATTTCGGGCACGAAGCGCATGATCGTTTCCGACGTGGCGGGCACCACCCGCGACAGCGTGGACGTGCGCTTTCGTCACGGCGACCGCGACTACGTATTTGTGGATACGGCCGGCGTCCGACGCCGCACCAAGATTACCGACAGCGTGGAAAAATACTCCGTCAACTCGGCCATCAAGTCGAGCACCAAGGCCGACGTGACCCTGCTGACCCTCGACGCCGCCGAAGGCGTGAGCCAGCAGGACAAGCGCCTCATGGACATGCTCAATACACGCAAGACGCCCTTTATGGTGCTGATCAACAAATGCGACCTGGCCCCCCGCGAATCGCTGGACAGGCTCAAAAAGAACGTGGCCGAGATGCTGGCCTTCTGCCCGCATGTGCCGATTTTGAACGTCTCCGCCCTCAAGGGGACGGGGCTGAAAAAAATTCTGTCTCTGGCGGCGCAGATTCACGAAGAATGCAGCATGCGCGTCCCCACTGGCAAGCTCAACCGCGCCATGGAAGAAGTGCTCGACAAGCACCAGCCCCCCGTGGTCAAACGCGTGCGGGCCAAGTTCTTTTACCTTACCCAGGCAGAAACCGCGCCGCCGACCTTTGTGTGCTTTGTGAGCGACGCCGACCGCGTGCCCGAAAGCTATACCCGCTATCTCGAACGCGCGCTGCGCAAGATATTTGGCATCACCCATGCCCCCATGCGCCTGCACCTGCGCTCAAGCCACAAGAAAAAATCAGAAAAATAGCAACAACAGGGGGCCAGCCTGACAACAGGCTGGCCCCTAACTGAACAGCGCCGACGCGCGCGGCAAAAAAAGCCCCGGACAAGCCGGGAAAAAATATGCCCGCAGGCAAACATACTGTTATGTAATGGCGGAGACGTATAGGGGTCGAACCTACCACAGACCGCAAGGCCTGCCACCGGTTTTGAAGACCGGGCGCCACACCGGTGACGAAACGTCTCCGCATGGGCGCACCATAGGGTAAAAGCCCGCCGCCCGCAAGGGGGCGCGAGCAGCCGCCTGGCGCCGCAGGGCGCTGAAAGCCGCAGGGGGCGGGCTGCGCCGGGCCAACAGGCAACACTGACTCTTGCACGGTTATTGCTCCATTGCCAATCACATTTTGTGCATTATATTGAACAAGGCAGGCTCAGCCGAAACGCCTGCAACAATGGGCCGCAAATGCTTACGAACATTTGACACCGCCCGCATGCAGGTAGTATTTTGGTAGCTGTGCTGGCCATATATCCGGCCTGGCCGTGCGCCCCCGCGCGCGGAAAACGTAACGGAGGCAGTGTTGAATCAGATAAGTCGCAACCTGATGCTATGGGCAATAATTGTCCTGGCGATGGTCATGCTTTTCAATATGTTCCAGCAGCCGCAGGGGATAACCCAGCGGGTGCCCTACTCGGATTTTCTCAGTCAGGTGGACAACGGGCAGCTTTTGTCCGTGACCATTCAGGGCCATACGCTTACCGGCAGAACCTCTGACGGCAAGACTGTGCAATCGTATGCACCGCAGGATCTCGGTCTGGTAAACCGCCTTATTGAAAAAAAGGTCGAGGTAAAGGCCGAACCGCCTGAAGAGCAACCCTGGTATATGACCCTGCTGGTTTCGTGGTTTCCCATGCTGCTGCTCGTGGGCGTGTGGATTTTCTTTATGCGCCAGATGCAGGGGGGCGGCGGCAAGGCCATGAGCTTTGGCCGCTCGCGCGCGCGCCTGCTCAATCAGGACAGCGCCCGCGTTACCTTTGCCGACGTGGCCGGCGTTGACGAAGCCAAGGACGAACTGTCGGAAGTGGTGGAATTTCTTTCCAACCCCAAAAAGTTTACGCGTCTTGGCGGGCGCATCCCCAAGGGCGTGCTGCTCGTGGGCCCTCCCGGCACGGGTAAAACCCTGCTGGCGCGAGCCGTTGCGGGCGAGGCCGGGGTTCCCTTCTTTTCCATCTCCGGCTCTGATTTTGTTGAAATGTTTGTGGGCGTGGGCGCTTCGCGCGTGCGCGACCTCTTTGTGCAGGGCAAAAAAAACGCTCCCTGCCTCATATTTATTGACGAAATTGACGCTGTTGGCCGCCAGCGCGGCGCTGGCCTCGGCGGCGGACATGACGAACGCGAGCAGACTCTGAACCAGCTGCTGGTGGAAATGGACGGCTTTGAAAGCAACGAGGGCGTTATCCTTATTGCCGCCACCAACCGCCCCGACGTTCTTGACCCTGCCCTGCTGCGCCCTGGCCGCTTTGACCGTCAGGTTATGGTTCCCACGCCCGACCTGCGCGGCCGCCGCCGTATCCTTGAAGTGCACACCAAGCGTACGCCCCTTGCTGGCGACGTGGATCTGGAAGTGCTGGCTCGCGGTACACCGGGCTTCTCCGGCGCGGATCTGGAAAATCTGGTCAACGAGGCTGCCCTTCAGGCCGCCAAGCTCAATCAGGACCGTCTGGACATGCGCGACTTCGAGTATGCCAAGGACAAAGTTCTCATGGGTCGCGAGCGCCGCAGTCTTATCCTCTCCGAGGAAGAAAAGCGCATCACCGCCTACCATGAAGGCGGCCACGCTCTTGCGGCCCGCCTGTTGCCCGGCTCAGACCCTGTGCACAAGGTCACCATCATCCCGCGTGGCCGTGCCCTGGGCGTTACCATGCAGCTGCCGGAAGAAGACCGCCACGGCTACTCCCGCACGTTCCTGCGCAACAACCTTGTGGTGCTGCTGGGCGGTCGCGTGGCGGAAGAAATCATTTTTGAAGACATAACCACCGGCGCTTCCAACGACATCGAGCGTGTCACCCGCATGGCCCGCAAGATGGTGTGCGAATGGGGCATGAGCGAAGCCGTGGGCACGCTTGCCATCGGCGAAACCGGTGAAGAAGTATTTATCGGCCGCGAGTGGGTGCAGAATAAAAACTTCAGCGAAGACACCGCCCGTCTGGTCGACTCGGAAGTAAAGCGCATTGTGGAAGACGCGCACAGCCGCTGCCGCAAGCTGCTTGAGGAAAACCTTGACGCCCTGCACCGCATTGCCAAGGCCCTGCTTGACCGCGAGACCATCACGGGCAATGACCTTGAGCTGCTGATGAACAACCAGGAGCTGCCCCCCATGGACAGCAACGGAAAGCCAGCGACCACCAACGCCAAGGCCTCCAAAACCGCCAAACCCGGAGCGGACTTTGTCATTGAGCCCGACACCGACGCTCAGGTGGAAAAGCAACCCGACGGCGCAGCTTCTGACTCTACTGCCGGTTCAACAGAAACTGGCCGGAACAGCAGTAACGAAAATGACCGATAGCAATTGCCACGTCTCTCCTTGCGGGAGCGCAGGCTGGCATATTCTTGGGGGGCGGGCGTTAAAGACGCCCTCCCCCTTTGGCGTTATGGGCATAGTAAACCTGACGCCCGACTCCTTTTATGACGGCGGCCGCCACAACGGCCCCTTGCCCGGCATCAGCCATGCCCTGTCCCTGCTTGATCAGGGAGCGGACATTCTTGACCTTGGGGCGGAATCGTCCCGCCCAGGCGCCGCCGAGCTGCCGCCCCAGCAGGAAACGGAACGTCTGCTGCCGATCCTCGCCGGGTTGCGTCGCGCCGCTCCCGGAGCCGTGGTCTCCGTCGACACCTATCATGCAGCCACCGCAGCAACCGTGCTGAACATGGGGGCGGCCATCATCAACGATATTTCCGCCTGCGCCTTTGACCCGGCGCTGCTGGACGTGCTCGTGCAGTACAAACCCGGTTATGTGCTCATGCACAGTCAGGGGCGACCGCAAACCATGCAGCACAACCCGCAGTACACCGATGTGCGCCGCGAGGTGCTGCAGTTTTTTGAGCGCGAGATGTCGCGCCTGGTGCGAGCCGGGCTGCCGGAAAACCGCATAATTCTTGACCCCGGCATAGGCTTTGGCAAAACGCTTGAGCACAACCTTGCCCTGCTGGCACATCCCCAAGACTGGCTCTCCCTTGGGCGGCCCGTGCTTATGGCGCTTTCCATGAAATCCGTTTTTGGCGGCCTTCTGGGCCTGCCGCCGCAGCAGCGGGGTCTGGCCACCGCCACCGCCACCGCCATACTGCGCGAAAAGGGTATTTACTGGCATAGGGTGCATGATGTGGCGGCCGCCCGCCAGGCCATGACTGTGGCCATGGCGTTGCGGGCCTGCTGAATATCAACCGTCAACCTAGCGAGCCTGTCTGAATGGTGCGTTTTTTTACAACTCGCCCTTTTTTCGGCATCTTGCTGTTGACGCTGACAGTAAACCTACTATTGACTTGGGTTTTGGTCGACCGCAAACAGCAGGTCGAACGGGTCAAGCTTGAAAGCATCGCCCGAGCGCAGCGCGATGCTCTGCACAACGATCTGCACCGCCTTGTCTACAAGGTTGAAACGCTCGGCGCTCTTGCCGTGGACCCTGACGGCCATGTTGTGGAATTTGAGCGCGTGGCTGCCGCCCTGCGCGACGACAGCATCGTTCAGGCCTTTGCGCTGGCCCCCGACGGCATCATCAATGCGGTGTTTCCCTGCGACCCGGCAAACAGCATGCTTGTGGGACAGGACATGCTTTCCGACAGCCTTGGCAGCAACGAGGCCGTCAAGGCGCGCCACGCGCCCCGGCTTACCCTGGCCGGTCCGGTAACCCTGCCGGACGGGGGGTCAGCCCTTGTGGGGCGCTTGTCCCTGTATCTCAACGATGGGCAGGGCCACGCCAGATACTGGGGCACGGCCGCCATTTTTTTGCGCTTTCCCGAGGTGCTGGCCGCCTCCGACCTCTATTTGCTCGGCAACATGAACATGGCCTTTGGTCTGTGGCGCGCCTGCACCCAACCCGACAAAAAGCGCCTGATCGCCGGCAACATCGAGTCAGAAAGCGGGCCTGTCAGCATCGAAGTGCCGATAAACATCCTCAACGCCAGATGGTTCATCCGTGTTGCTTCAAACGAGGCTTGGTACACCTCGCTTGAGACATGGCTTTATGTGGCCCTGAGCATACTTCTGAGCCTGTTTCTCTCTGGTCTTGTGCAGCGAAACCATGACCTCACCGGCATCCGCACCTATCTTGAAGCAATCGCCTATCGTGACCCCCTTACAGGGGCGCTTAACAGGCGAGGACTGTTTGACGAGCTGCAGCGCCGTATAACCTCTGCGGCAAAAAGTAAATTCGTATTATATTACATTGACTTAAATAATTTTAAAGCCATCAATGACACCTATGGACATGAGGCCGGTGACCGAGTATTGCAACTCTTCACAGAGGTCGTGCGCGCGCACGCCCATCTGACCCATGTATTGGGGCGCATCGGGGGCGACGAGTTTATACTTCTGCTCAGCGGCCCCCCGGTTTCGCAACGCGACGAGGTCGCCTTTGACTGCATGCGCAAGGCTCTTGCCAATGGGTTGCCCTCGCAGAAGATTCCCGGCCCCATTACGTTCAGCATGGGACGGGCCGTATACCCTGACGATGCCCAAACAGCGGACGCCCTGCTCTCCTGTGCGGACGCCGCCATGTACCAGGAAAAGGAACGCGCAAAAAACGGCTGAGGCAGACGGACCCGCTAAACGCGGCTCTGCTCCGCACGGGATGCTCGCCCGAGCCGCCGCCTGACAAATGGAGAACATCGCTGCGCATCACTACGCATGCATGTTGCCCTGCGCTGGCATGTTGCAGTGACACCCCAGACTGTGCGCTGCGGTTGCCCGATACACATTGCTGCAAGGAACACACCGTGTTTGACCATATTGCCATAGACTGGCGCGACATTATGGACATCGCCGTGGTCAGCATCCTGCTGTACCAGGTCATCCAGATGTTGCGCGGTTCGCGGGCGCTGACAGTCCTTACGGGGCTGGGCCTGCTGACGCTGCTGTACTTTTTTTCAAACGCCCTGGGGCTCTACACCCTCACATGGCTGCTGCAGCACATCTTTAGCTCACTGTTCATCCTCATTGTGGTTATCTTTCAGGCCGACATCCGTCAGGCCCTGGGCGAGATGGGCGCACGCCCGATATTTCGACGTTCCAAGCTCAAAAACGTCGGCGTGGAAGAAGTGGTGACCGCCTGCGTCGAGATGGCCCGCCTGCGTGTGGGCGCGCTGATTGTTATCGAACGCAGCATGCGCCTTGGCGACATGATCAAACGCGAGGGTGTTCGCGTTGACGCGCAACTGTCGCGTCAGCTGCTCATGAATATCTTTTACCCCAAGGCTCCTCTGCACGACGGCGCGGTGGTTATCAGCCGAGGCAGAATAACCGCTGCCGCCTGCATACTGCCCCTGGCGGAAGCAAAAGGGCAGAATTTTGGCACACGGCATCGCGCGGCCCTGGGCATTGCCCGTGAAAGCGACGCCGTGGTGATTGTTGTTTCTGAAGAACGGGGCGAAATTTCCCTGGCGCTCAAGGGCGAGCTTATGCGGGCCCTTGACGCTGCACGTCTCAGGCAGGTGCTTGATGAAATCCTCTGATCCCTCTCGCCGCCCGCCGCATCTGCTTTCCATGCTGCTGGCGGTGTTCATAGCCGTGAGCATGTGGTACATGGTCAGCGTGCGCGACCGGCTGGAAGCGCAGATCGAAGTAAACCTGGATTATTTTGGCATTCCCGCCAATCTGGTGGTGACGGACGGTCTCATCAACAAGGCTGTTGTGCGCCTGCGCGGGCCGGAAACCCTGCTGCGCTCGGTTACGCAGCGCAAGATCATTCAGGCCGTCGACCTGTCTACCATCAAAAAAGGCACCACGGTCGTGCCCCTGTCGGCAGAGCATCTGGGGGCGGGGTTTCGAGCGTTTGAACTCATCGACGTGCAACCGCCCCGTATTGTGGTCAAGGCCGACAACCTTCAGGAGCGCAGCGTACCCGTGCGGGCCGTGGTCGATTCGCCCCTGCGCGGCGGCGCCCTGACCGTGGAAAACGTCAGCGTGACCCCGGCTACGGTGGCGTTGCGCGGGCCGGAGTCTGTCGTTACGGCCATATCAAGCGTGCCCCTGACCATCATGCTTGACCCCAAGGCCGCAGGCACAACCGTGCACCAGACCATCACCCTGGACACTCCGGGCATGGTCACGGCCAACCCGCCTTCGGTCAAGGTGCAGTACACCATCACCAGCGGCAGAACAGTGGTGTCGCGCCGCTGCAAGGTTGAGCTCGCCAAGGAAAACAGGCCCTTCTTTACCGTGGAGCCCGATGAAATCGCAGTTCTGGTAGAGGTGCCCGACGCACTGGCCAAAAACAGCCATTATCTGGGCGAGATGGACGTTTCGCTCATCACCCCCGATATTCCGCCTGGTGAGAGCGTCAAGGTGCCCCTGCGCTTTAAGCTGCCGGAGGGCATGACTCTCTTGAACCCCGTTACAGAAGAAGTTACGGTAACAAGAAAAAAGAAATAGATTGTCACCTCGCGGCAGGGGCATTACGGTCCCGCCCGATGGCTGCAAACTGCCGTTGCGCCCTGTGGCGATTACTGCGGCACAAAAACAAAGCGCTGCCCCGGCACCTTGATGCAAGCGTGAAAGCGCAGCGTGAACGCATACTCAGGCAAGGAGATTTCATGGCTGAGCGTCTTTTTGGCACAGACGGGCTGCGCGGCACGGTCAATACCGCCCCCATGACCGTGGATGTGGCCCTGCGGCTTGGTCTGGCGGCGGGCGTGCGCTTTCGGCGCGGCGACCACCAGCACAAGGTGGTTATCGGCAAGGATACGCGCCTTTCGGGCTACATGTTTGAATCAGCGCTTACCGCTGGCCTGTGCGCCGCAGGCATGCACGTCATCACGACCGGCCCCCTGCCCACACCGGCCATATCCTTTCTGACCCGCAGCATGCGGGCTGACCTTGGCGTGGTTATCTCCGCCTCGCACAACCCCTTTCATGACAACGGCATAAAATTTTTTGACGCCGAGGGGTACAAGCTGCCCGACATGACGGAAGACGAAATCTCCGCCATGGTGCTTGATGCCGACTTCAAGTGGCCTTACCCCGAAGCGCGCGGCGTGGGCCGCGCCATCAAGATTGAAGACGCCGGGGGCCGCTACATCGTCTACACCAAAAGCTGCTTCCCCACGCAGCTGACGCTCTCGGGGCTGCGCATCGTGGTTGACTGCGCCAACGGGGCCAGCTACAAGGTTGCCCCTCTGGCCCTTGAAGAGCTCGGCGCCGAGGTGTTTCGCATCGGCACCACCCCCGACGGAACCAACATCAACGAGCACTGCGGCTCGCTCTACCCCGAGCTGGTGGCGGCCAAGGTGCGCGAGGTGCGGGCCGACGTGGGCCTGGCGCTGGACGGCGACGCCGACCGACTCATCGTGGTGGACGAGCATGGCAACATCATCGACGGCGACCAGCTCATGGCCATGTGCGCTCAGGCCATGATGGCCCGGGGCGAGTTGCCGGGCAACCTGCTGGTGGCCACGGCCATGAGCAATATGGCCCTGGAAATTTTTATGAAAGATCACGGCGGTTCGCTGCTGCGCACCAAGGTGGGCGACCGCTACGTCATGGAAGCCATGCGGCGCGAAGGTGCAATGCTGGGCGGCGAGCAGTCGGGGCACCTTATTTTCCACAAGTACAGCACCACCGGCGACGGGCTGCTGGCTGCCCTGCAGATACTGCGCATCATGCGCGAAAAGGACAAACCCCTCTCTGAGCTGGCAGGCAGGCTCCAACCCTTTCCGCAAAAGCTCATCAACGTGCGTGTGGAAAAACGGCTGCCCTTTGAAGAGCGCCCCGCCATTGGCGAAGCCGTCGCCAAGGTCGAGGTGGAGCTGGCCGGTCGCGGCAGGGTGCTGCTGCGATACTCTGGCACAGAATCCCTCTGCCGCGTCATGGTAGAGGGCGAAAACCCCGACAAAGTCAAAACCTTTGCCGAGGACCTCGCTGTTGTGGTAGAACGAGAGTTGCGCTGATTTTGTCCCAAGGATGCCCTGGCGACACCGGATATCTTGACAGGCGGGCATGTTGCAGAATTGACGTAGCCCGTTTAGTGCGTGCAACGGCTTGACGCCAGTCCAAATTGATTTGTCTCCCCCTTTGGAGGTATGCATGAAGAATATTCGTAAAGTTGTTATTCCCGTGGCCGGTTGGGGAACCCGCTCCTTGCCTGCGACCAAGAATATTCCCAAGGAAATGCTGCCCATCTACAACAAGCCCGTCATTCAGTACGTGGTTGAAGAGGCCCAGCGCGCCAATATCGAAGACGTGATCTTTGTCACCAACCGCGACAAGACCGTCATCGAAGACCACTTTGACTACAACCTCCAGCTTGAGGGCGTGCTTGAACGCGCCGGCAAGCTGGACAAGCTGGCCGAGGTGCGCAAGGTGGCCGAGATGGTCAACATCATGTCCGTGCGCCAAAAACGCCAGCTGGGCCTTGGGCATGCGGTGCTGTGCGCCCGTGAGCTGGTGCGCGACGATCCCTTTGCCATCATGGTGGGCGACGACCTCATGTTTGGCGGCGCGCCCGGCATCGGCCAGCTTATTGAAGTGGCCATGGCGGAAAAAATGCCGGTCATCGGCGTTATGGAAGTGCCGTGGGAGAAGGTCAGCCGTTACGGCATCATCGACGGCGACGAGGTGACCCCCGGCGTGTTCCGCGTTAAAAGCATGGTGGAAAAACCCGCCCGCGAGGACGCCCCCTCGCGCATGGCCATTGTTGGCCGCTATGTGCTTACGCCCGACATTTTTGACTACCTTGAAAAAGTCGAACCGGGGCACGGCGGCGAAATACAGCTCACCGACGCCCTTCAGGCCATGGCCCAGGAAAAGGGCATGATGGCCGTGCGCATGTCCGGCATGCGCTTTGACGCGGGCGACTGGGCCGAGTTTCTCACCGCCAACATCTACTTTGCACTGCAGGATGAAGAACTGCGCTACGATCTGCTGAAGCTGCTCAAAAACTTTGTGCAGTTTCACTAGAGCCAGCCGAGCATAACCAGATCCCCAAAGCCTCCTCCGGTTCGCCGGAGGAGGCTTGCCATTGGGGCCGTATTGCGTAACTCTGCCCCATATGTACGCCACAGTCGCCCTGCTCACCCCGCCTTACGCCAGTCTTACCTATCTGCTGCCGTCCGAATTTCCCGCTGACTTCTGGCAGCCGGGCCTGCGCGTGGCCGTGCCGCTGGGCAGGGGCGAACGCGCCGCCCTGCGAGCGGCCGTGCTGCTGCGCCTTAGCCCCACAGCCGACATCCCCGAAGGCGTTGACTGCAAAGAACTTGGCTGGCCGCTGGAAAACGCCCCCCTGCTCTCACTGGGGCTGCTGGAGCTGGCCGAAGATCTGGCCCGGCGTCAGGGCCTGCATCCCGGTCATATTCTGGGGCACGTACTGCCGCAGGGGCTGCGGCTGGCCCGGGCGCGGCTGCGCAGCATCAAGGCCGGTCAGGCCACGGCATGGACGCTGGCCCGCATCCGCGAGGCCACGCCAGCGCAACGTCAGGAACTGGCCCAGGCCCTGTGCGACGGGCAAGCCCGCCTGCTGCCGCCGGGAACAGACGCCGCCAGTCAGGAATTTTGCCTGCTGCAGGTCGATCCCCCCTGGCCGGTGCGGCCCTCGGCCAAACGGCAGATTGAAATTCTGGAGTATCTGCACCAGCACGGCAGCGTCAGCCGCAGGCGGCTTGCGCAGACGCTGGGTCAGGCTGTCGCTCCGGCTCTGCACGCGCTGCTGGAGGCAGGGCATGTCAATCTTTGCCGCGACAACGGGCTGGACGACGACAGCATCGACGCGACCGAGCAAAGCCTGCTGCCGCCGCCCCCCCCGCCGTTTACGCTCAACGACGACCAGGCGGCCGCGCTTGAGAGCATGCTGCAGGCCCTGCAAACCGACGAGGCAGCCTCGCGCCTGCTGTTTGGCGTGACCGGCAGCGGCAAGACCGCTGTGTATCTTGAGCTGGCCAAGGCCTGCCTGGCGGCGGGCAAAAGCATACTGCTGCTGGCCCCTGAGGTGGCGCTGGCCCATAAGCTGCGCCGCGATGCCACATGCGCCCTGCCAGACGCCCCGCTCTTTTTTTACCACGGCTACCAGTCGCCCGCACGCCGCGAGGCCACATTTAGACAGCTGGCCCAAACCGGCACGCCCTGCGTTGTTGTGGGTACGCGTTCCGCCCTTTTTTTGCCTGTGCCGCATCTGGCGTGCATTGTGCTCGACGAAGAGCACGACGGGTCTTTCAAGCAGGATGAAAGTCTGGCCTACCAGGCCAAGGAAGTAGCCTGGTTCAGAATCGCCCAGACCAGGGGCCTGCTGGTGCTGGGCTCCGCAACGCCCGACCTCAAAACATTCTACGCCGCCGAAAACGGCCATCTGCCCATGCTGCGGCTGCCGCGCCGCGTGGGAGGGCGAGATCTGCCCCCGGTGGAACTTGTGGACATAAGCTCCCTTTCGCCCGCCGCAACCAGTATGGACGGCCTGCTGGCCCCCCAGAGCGAGGAAGCCCTGCGCGAAACCATCTCGCGCGGCGAGCAGGCCGTGGTGCTGCTCAACAGGCGCGGCTACGCCCCATTGATGTACTGCCTCGACTGCAACCGCACCCTGCGTTGCCCCCATTGCGAAATCGGCCTCACCTACCACAAGGGGCTGGAAAAACTCGTCTGCCATTACTGCGGCTACAGCCGGCCCTTTCCCTCGCCATGCCCGGAATGCGGCGGCATGAATTTTTTGCCCATGGGCGAGGGGACTGAACGGCTGGCCGAGCGGCTGAGCGTGCTGGCGGGCGGCCAGGTGCTGCGGCTCGATCGGGACAGCACCCGACGCCCCGGCAGGATGGAAGAAATCCTCGCAGCGTTTTCGCGTCAGGAGGCCCCCATCCTTGTGGGCACGCAAATGCTCTCCAAGGGACATCACTTTCCGCTTGTGACCCTTGCGGTGATCGCCGACGCCGACCTTGGCCTCAACCTGCCCGACTACAGGGCAGCGGAGCGTACCTTTCAGCTGCTTGTGCAGTCCGCCGGGCGGGCGGGCCGGGGTGAAAAACCCGGCCGCGTGCTCATCCAGACGCGCGACGTCAGCCACTACTGCTGGCAGTATGTGCGCACCGCCGACTATGAGGGCTTTTATCAGGCCGAGCTTGCGCGCCGCAAGCTGCGCCGCTACCCGCCCTTTGTGCGTCTGGCGCTTATCCGCATTTCATACGGTATCACCGAGCAGGCAGGGCCCGCCGCGCTGGGCGATCTGGCGCACGCCCTGCGGGGCAAGGCTACGGAACTGGGCGTGCAGCTGCTGGGCCCGGCCCCTGCGCCGCTTGCCCTCCTTAGAGGACGTAAACGATTTACATGCCTGGTAAAAGGGCAGGAATGGCAAGCTATCCGCTCGCTGTATTTTTTTGCCCTGGCGCAAAAGGCTTCGAAACACCTGAGACTTTTTCTTGACCTTGATCCAATAAATATGTTGTGACAGCCCATTACTGTTGCCGAGGGCGGCCCAACAGCCGCGCCTGTCCGCGTGGCACGCAACTATTCCAGCAGGAAAGCATGCCGGATGGGCTGTCGTGCGCTTTTTTTGCAGCTTAGGGAGGATTTGATGAAGGTTTTTCGTGCTGTATGGCTGGCGCTGGCCCTTGTGGCGTGCTGCGCTCCCGTGGCCTGGGGTGAAGGTTTTGCTCTCAACGAATGGAGCGCCAGAGGCCTTTCCCTGGCTGGCGGCATGGTTGGCCGTGCCGATGACGTTTCCGCCATTGCCTATAACGCAGCAGGCATTACCCAGCTACCCGGCACGCACCTGATGGGCGGCTTTGCCCTGATCAGCCCCGCAGGCGGCATCACCACCCAGTCTGGCGGCCGCGAAACCGACACCTATACCAAGCCCGCGCTCTGGAATGCCCCGCACGCCTATGCCAGCCATCAGCTGAGCGACAACGCCTGGATCGGTCTGGGCGTTTTTTCGCGCTTCGGCCTGGGCAACAGTTATGCAGGCGACTGGGCGGGCAAGTCCAATGTCTATGATATCGGCGTGCAGACCATCTCCTTTGTGCCCACGCTGGCCATCAAATTCAACGATACATTTTCCGCTTCTGTGGGCGTGGAAGCCATGAACGCCCACATGTACATGGGCAATAAAATCTATACTGTTCCTCCTTCCAACCCCGGCAGCCCTTTTTACAACGACATGCAGCTTGAGGGCAACGGATGGGGCTACGGCGCCCACCTCGGCCTGCACATGCGCCTCAACGACCAATGGTCGGTGGGCCTCTCGTACAAGAGCCAGGTGACCATGAACATCAACGGCGATGTGGAGTTTGCCAACAATGGCGGAAACCTGGCCGCCCGCACGCTGCATTTGCCCCAGGCCGTTGACTGTTCAGCCAACACGGTGCTGCAGCTGCCCGACTCCGCCGCGCTGGGCGTTGCCTACAAGCCGCTGGACAACCTGAGCTTTGAACTGGGTGCGGTGTGGACCCGCTGGTCGACCTACAACGCCCTGAACATCTATATGGACAACGGCTACAGCTCCATCAACAACAAGGAATGGCGCGACGGCTGGAACTTTAACGCCAGCGTGGAATACAAGCCCCTTGACTGGTGGGCCCTGCGCGCGGGTTTTGCCTATGAGACCCCGGTTGTCAACGAACGGCACGCCGACTTCATGATCCCCACCAACGGCCGCCAGATGCTGAGCCTTGGTACTGGCTTTAATTGGGACAACTGGACCGTTGACCTTGCCTACGCCCACCTGTGGATCAACTCGCTTGACTACGGCACAACCGACGCTGCCGGTATCTCTGGTTCTGCAGGCATCACCGGTGGCAACTCCAAGGATGTTTCCGCAAATATATATATGCTTTCAGTTGGTTACACGTTCTAAAAACAGAGTTGCCCCTGGTCTGCCAGCTGTAATTCTCCATTACGCCTGACGGTTGCAATACCGAAAAGGACCTTGCCCGGCTGTTTTATCCAGACAGCCGGGTTTTCTTTTTAAAGGGCACAACGTCCAGCCTTGCCCGACACAACAGAAGTAACACAAACGTCATGCAGCAAGACTGCATCAAATATACATTACAGGTACTTGCAATATAGAAAAAATATTGACATTTTCTAATGATTGTTTCAACTTTAAAGCTGCCTTCATTTTTTGAAGGAAAGTACCTAGGAGGACTGTCATGAAACGCTTTATTCTTGCGTTGGCGCTGGTGCTGAGCTTGGCACTGCCCAACATTGCCGCTGCCGAGGGCAACGGTATGTATCTGGCCCCCAAATTTTTGATGAGCTTTCAAAACTCTGGCCAAATTGAACGCTCCCGCGCTCTGGCCGGGTCGGGCGTAGACCAGTACAGCCAGTTCACCCTTGGTGGCGCTCTGGCCCTGGGTTACGACTTCTGGCCCCAACAGATGCTGCCCCTGCGTGCCGAACTTGAATTCGCCATGCGCGGCAACAACGAAAAAACCTGGAGCGACGGCGGAGCCCTCGTCAATCAGGTCAAAGGCACCTGGAACAGCTCGACCCTGTTTGCCAACCTGTTCTGGGACTTCCACAACGATTCCATCATGACCCCGTACGTGGGCGCCGGTCTTGGCATGGCCTTCAACTACGCTGGCTATGACTTTACCGACAATGCCGGCAACAAGTTCTCCGGCGACGAACGCGTCACCAACTTTGCCTGGAACGCGGGCGCCGGTGTTGCCTTTAACATCAACGACCACTTCGCCATCGACGCGGGCTACCGCTTTGTGAGCCTTGGCTACAACGATGTGAGCGTCACCTCTGGCGGCAACAAGTACGACGTGGGCAACCGCCCCTATAACAACGAATTCATGCTCGGCCTGCGCTACGGCTTCTAGCCGCAGCCTGATCCTGCGCCAGACAAAAGCAGCAGTGCATCCCTGCCAGGGGATGCGCAAGCGTGTGGGCGTGATTGCCTTGTTGTAAAACACAGTTATCTTGCACTGCGTCCAGCACGAACAAAAACCCCGGCCTTTGGCCGGGGTTTTTGCGTTGCGGGCCTGTCGCGACGCCCCCGGCGTAATACATAAAACAGGGCTTGCCCGCCAACGCGCAAGCTAAACTGCAAACGTTCCACAGCAGACCAGCCCGATAGAGAGCCTCCGAGTCAGACAGAATGGACCGACTATAGCCAAGCCCTCTCAAAATCCATAGTCCGGTCAGGCCGCGCCCCCAAGAGGCAACGCAATGCCCGTCCGCCCCATTTACGCTGTCTGCACAGCTGCTTGGAACTTTCTGGATTTTCTTTAAATTCAGCATGTTTTGAGAATCATGTTCACTAATGACAGCTGACGCGACCCGCAGACAGGGTCGAAAATTTCTTTTTCCCTCTTGACAATCTGCCTGACCGTGCAGTGCGCATGCTTTGGCATACCTATATTAAAAAACAAAGAATAAATGAGGAAAATTGAGTAAATTAAAATTCTTTTTGTTGAAAACTTTTTTTGGCATTGTGGAAAATATGACATGAAGGCAAAAAAGCCTTGCAGCCTAAGGATATCCCCCTAGGGGGCTGCAAGCCGCATACTCAAAAAAATTCGATATTCAAGCATATTAGGCACAAATTGGCTTGGGGATAAGAAATTGGCTCCCTGCCTTAAACAGCTCGTAATCCTCAATTGCCCCAAAATCTTATTTTGGGCTATAAGGCGGCATGCGCGAACAATGGTCAGAAATTTCTGAAAATCTCAAGAAAATGCTACATTCCGGCGTTTTCAAGGTCTGGATTGCACCCCTGCAGGCACAAGTGCACGCTGGGGGGCTTCTGCTCACCGCGCCCAATGCCTTTGTGGCCAGCTGGCTTGAAGGCAAGATGCTCCCCACCCTGCGCGAAGCCGCAGCCCCGGTCTTGGGGCTTGCCCCCGCCTCTGTTGACGTGCGCATCACTTTCGCCGCCGACGCCGTACAGGCCCAGGCAAACGCAAACGCCCAGGGTTCACCTGGGCAATACGGCATGCAGCCCCAATTTTCCAGCGCGGTGCGCACCGCCGACGACAGCATGGGCCACGACGAGACCGCTTCGCTGGCGCACGCTTCTTCAGTGCTGAGTTCGGCTTTTTCGGGCCTCACGGCAAACGGCGGCGCGTCCGCCAGCCAGCAAGAAACAACAGCGCTCACTGCCCCTGCCCGCGTGCAGGTGCAGGGCACGCTGCCCATCAGCAGCGCCCCGGCCTACCGGCTGGCCACCAACTGGCGTTATTCTTTTGCCGACTTTGTTGTTGGCCCCAGCAACAATATGGCCGTTGCGGCCGCCCAGGACGTAAGCCGCAGCAGCGGCTGCGTGCGTACCCTCTTTATGAATTCCGCTCCGGGTCTGGGCAAGACCCATCTGGCCCAGGCTGTGGGCCGCGCCATTGCCGAAGAACGCAGCGGAGCGCGCGTGGGCTACCTGACAGCAGAGGACTTTGCCACGCGCTTTGTGGCCGCCTTGCGCAGCCACGACATTGAAAATTTCAAGACCCGCTTCCGTGACCTTGACGTGCTGCTGCTTGAAGACGTGCACTTTTTGCAGGGCAAGGAAAAAATGCAGGACATGGCTCTGGCCGTTGTCAAAAATCTGCAGGCCAAGGGCGGCAGGGTCATCTTTACCTCGTCATTTTCGCCGCGCGAACTGCAACGGGTGGACAGCCAGCTGGTTTCGCATTTTTGTTCCGGTATCCTCACCGACATTGGCCGTCCCAACGAGGACATGCGCCGCCACATTCTTGAGCGCAAGGCCAGGAGCTTTCAGGTTTTGCTGCCCGACTCGGTGTGCGAGCTGCTGGCCTGCCGCCTGGACGGAGACGTGCGCCAGATGGAATCGTGCCTGAACAGCCTTATTTTCAAGGCGCGTCTGCTCAATTGCGGACTTAACCTTGATCTGGCCATGGAAGTGCTCAGCCAGTACACCGAGATTTCGTGCGGCCCGGACCTGCAGACCATTGTGCGCCTTGTATGCGAGAGTTACGGCCTCGACGAGCGCCAGCTCAACTCGCGCTCGCGTCGCAAGGAGTGCGTGCTGGGCCGCAACACAGTGTACTATCTGGCGCGCAAGCACACAGAACTCACTCTTGAGGAAATCGGCGGCAAGTTCAACCGCCGCCATTCCACGGTTATCAAGGGTATTACCAGCGTGGAACGCGAGCTTTCAAAAGAAACCAGCCTTGGCCGCCAGATCGCCAGAGCGGTAAAACTTATCGAACGTAACGCGGGCATGGGCGCGTAAGCGCCCGTGGGCCTGCAGCCCTCCCTGCCCCCGTATCTCCGCATTTTCCCCGTTTTCGCCCATTCGCAGCCGTTGCCGCCTGCAACGGCCCCGTCCCCTTGCGGTCTTGCGTCTGCCACATCACGCTTTTTGCGTAAACCGTGTATTCATTGATACATACCAGTGCGCCCCGTATGCTCTCAAACAGGTAGAGCTTGACGCTGCCGCCGCGTGATGCGGCCTGCAGAACCGCTGTTGCGTAGTCAGGACCGGGGCATGCTTGAAGTAAACATCAGACAAAAGCACGGCAATTTTGAGCTGCGGCTGGGTTTTCACCTGACCGAGTGCGGCATTGCCGTTATTTTTGGCCCTTCCGGATCTGGCAAAACAAGCCTCATCAACTGCATTGCCGGGCTTGAAACTCCCGATGCGGGCCATATCGCCTGCCACGGCGCGACCTGCTTTGATGCCGAACAGGGCATCAACCTGCCGCCGGAAAAAAGACGCCTTGGCTACGTCTTTCAGGATGCCCGTCTGTTTCCGCACCTCTCCGTACGCGACAATCTGCGTTTTGGCATGCGTTTTAACGCCGAGCCGCGCCTTGATGCCGCGCCGGGCGTTGACGATGTCGCCGACCTGCTCGACATAGGCCCCCTTTTGCACCGCCGCCCCGCGCACCTCTCGGGCGGCGAAAAGCAGCGCGTCGCCATTGGGCGCGCCCTGCTCTGCAGGCCCCGCCTGGTGCTCATGGACGAGCCGCTGTCGTCGCTGGACATGAACCTCAAGGAGGGGCTTACGACCTACATTGCGCGTATACCCCGCCAATGGCATGTGCCGGTGCTCTATGTTACCCACTCGCCCGAAGAAGCCCTGGCCCTTGGCGACAGCATGCTGCTGTTGCAGCATGGCCGTCTAGAGGCCCAGGGCGAGGTTGACGTCACACTGGGCAAGGCCCGCCAGGTGGGCCTGTTGCCCTACTCACCCCTTAGTCTGTCAGGAGCCCAGCATGAAGCCTCTTACCGTGCATGACCGGTTTTGCCTGTTGGTCGCGCTGGCCGCGTTCAGTCTGTTTTTTGCTCAGGCGGCCTGCGCTGGCGGGCCTTCGATCACCACGGGGCTGGGCTACAAGCCCATGGTGCAGCAGCTGTGCGCGGCCTACGCGCAGCAGACGGGCACGCACCCTACCGAGATGTACAGCGGCAACATCGGGCAGATCATTGAACAGGCCAGGGCTGGCAGCGGCGTCAGCATTATTGTTTCTGAAAAAGCTTCGCTGCAGGAATCCGGTCTGCCTTTTGCCGAATTTCACCCCCTTGGCGAAGCCGTGCTCGTACTGGCCTGGCGCAAGGGCCTGCACCTTGCCTCGCCGCAGGATCTCAGCAAGCCGGAATTTGCCAAAATCGGCTATCCGGACGCCAAGGCGGCCATCTATGGCCGGGCGGCAGTGGCTTTCATGAAGGGAAACAATCTTCTGGAACCGCTCAAGGACAAGCTCTCCATGCTTTCAACCGTTCCGCAGGTGTTTTCATACCTTGTTTCGGGCGATCTTGACGCCGCTTTTGTCAATGAGGCCGTGGCCCGCAAGCAGGGCGACGGCGTCGGCGGCTGGATGGAAGTGCACGAGGGCTACACGCCGCTGCTGCTGGTGGCGGGCGTTGTGGCCGGGCAGGAAAACAACGCCGATGTGCGGGCTTTTTTGCAGTTTTTAACAACGCCCGAAGCCCAGCGCATTCTTGCGGGCAACGGCCTGCGCCCGGCCCATGCCGCTAAATGAGCTGTGGCGCGCCCTGTGCGCGCCTGAAGTCAGCTTTTCCGTGCTGCTGACCCTGCGGGTCTGCGCCGCCTGCCTTGCCCTGCATGCCCTTACGGCCATACCCCTTGCCCGTCTGGGCATGGCCAAAAATCCCTGTCTGCGGCGGGTGGTCAATTTTGTCATCACCCTGCCGCTGGTTTTTCCGCCCATGGCCATGGGTTTTTTGCTGCTCATGTTCTTTGGCCGCAACGGCTGGGGCGGCATGGCCCTGCAGCAGACCTTTGGCGTCAGCCTTGTTTTTTCGCAGGGGGGCATCATCCTGGCCGCATGGCTGGCAGGGCTGCCCCTGGTCGTCAAGCCCGTACAGACGGCCCTGGTCAACCCCGAGCTTTTGCGCTTTGAGCAGGCGGCGCGCGTCTGCGGCGCATCGCCACGCAGCTGCTTTTTTCTTGTGACGCTTCCGCTTATCCGCCACGGGCTGGGCGCGGGCCTGCTGCTGGGCATCACGCGGGCCATGGGCGAGGTGGGCATCAGCCTGATGCTGGGCGGCAACATTGCCGGGCGCACCAATACACTCTCACTTGAAGTTTTCAACGCCGTCTCCACCGGCGAATTTCAACGGGCGGCCATGCTCTGCGCCGTACTGGCGATCATCAGTCTTTTGCTGTACCTTGGCATTGAATGGTGTCAAAAACGATCGTTTTAGGGCACGCGGCACTGAGGGGCTTTTGCGCGTCAGTGCCAAACCTGCCCCGACATTTATCAGGAGCGCGGCATGCACTTTCACTGTCCCGACAGCTGGCTGGACACACTGCTGGCAGACGACTGCCCCGGCCTTGACCTTACTGTCGAACTGCTTGGCATCGGTGCGTCGGAGGGCGTCATGCGGCTTGCCCCCAAGGCGGATTGCGTGATCAGCGGCGTTGAGCAGGCGGAGTTGCTCATGCGCAGGGGGGGCCTTGACGTCAGCCGCACCGCCGCCAATGGCGACAGGTTGCAGGCCGGGCAGCAATGCATCGAGGCCAGGGGCAAGGCCGCAAATCTGCACCGCTGCTGGAAGCTCGGCCAGACCCTTATGGAATACATGACCGGCATCGCCACCCGCAGCGCCCGCATGGTCGACCAGGCCTGCTCTGTAAACCCCGACGTACGCGTCGCCGTTACGCGCAAGAACTTTCCCGGCGCAAAGACCATCTGCCTTGAGGCCGCCATGAACGGCGGCGCAACGGTTCATCGCCAGAACCTCTCGGACAGCATCCTTGTCTTTGAGCAACACAGGGTTTTTTTGCCGGGTACGGCGCAGACCTCGCTGCGCAGCCTGGCGGCCATGATGGACAAACTGCGCGCACGAGCGCCCGAGCATAAAATCAGTGCCGAGGTCGATTCGCTCGAGCAGGCGCTGCTTGTGGCAGAAGCAGGCATCGATATTGTGCAGTGCGAAAAATTCGCCTATGAGACGCTGGCCGAAACCGTCGGCGCGCTACGCTCTGTGCGTGAAGACATTGTTATACTGGCGGCGGGCGGCATTAACGGCGACAACGCCGCCCAGTTTGCGGCAACCGGTGTTGACGTGCTGGTCACGAGCTGGCCTTTTTTTGGCAAACCGGCGGATATCAAGGTTGTAATGGAAAAAGCGCCCACCGAGTCATAACTTGCGGAGCAAACCATGCCTTTTATCAATATCAAGGTCACCGGCGGGGCCGAAGCCCCCACCGCAGAGCAGAAAGAAGAACTCATCAAGGGCGCTACGGAGCTTTTACAGCGGGTGCTGAACAAAAACCCCGCCACCACAGTTGTTATTATTGAAGAAGTTGCCACGGACAACTGGGGCATCGGCGGCGAAAGCATCACCAAAAGGCGGCGCAAGCAGTAGCCGCCCCTGTTGGCCGTATGGTCAGCGCAAAAAGGCCAGACGACAAGACGGCAGCCCAGGCATCAACCCGGGCTGCCGTCTGTGCATACGGTTGCCGTTGCGCCTACAGCCAGCTCACATCCAGAGCCTTGCGCGGCGGCCTGAAGTGAGGCGCAAGCAGGGGAAAGCCCATCATCTGCACCGCGTAGACCTGCTCGTGCGCCTGCAGGCCCGCAAAGGCATGCAGGTCGTGCGCCTCGGGATGCCCCAGCGCAAAGGTGACATAGCCGCCCCAACAACAGCCCACATGGTGAGCATGGGCCACCAGCTCAAGATAGGCAGCCGCAATGGCTGCGTCGGCCGGGGCCCAGTGCCCCTTGGGGGCAACAATCAGCGCCAGCTGCGGGGCATTGCGGCATATGACGTCGTAGCCGGCTTCCCAGGTGCGCACCAGGCTCTCGGCATGCGCGGCTCGGGCAGTTTCCGGATCCACTTGCGGCAGTTTGCGCATCCAGTCGATTACCAGCGCCGCCAGTTTTGCCGTCTTTTCACGAGATTCAAGCACCACCCAGCGCAGCTGCTGCGAATTTTTTGCCGTAGGCGCAAAGCGGGCCACGTCAAGAATGCGCGTCAGCAGGTCGCGCGGCACGGATTTGTCCTTGAACGTGCGGACCGAGCGGCGTGAAAAAACGAGTTCTTCGACCTGTTCGGCGCTCGGCATGAGCTGCCGCCGCAAAGGCTGGTTGTCTTGCGCGCGCATGCCTGGCGCAGAACAGGCATTGGCCGGGCAAAAGGCCATGCACTGGCCGCAGCCAATGCACACGCGGGCCTTGTGCGCCGACATGGAGGGGAATTCGCCCACCTTGGCGTCAATAATCTGAATTGGGCAAACCCTGGCGCAAATACCATCCTTGCGGCACAGGCTTGTATCAACGGTAAATGGATTCATACGCTCCTTGGCGCTAAAACGCGGGGTCAAAGCTGCAAACAGTAGCGCTGCGGCATGGGAGCCGCAGCGCGGAAATTTATGTGCTCACGTGGCGGCACGCGCCGCCCTGCTCCAACCAATACGGCATGCAGCTGTAAAAGGCAAAATCTGGTGCGCGCACGCGCCTTGCTGCCCGCCACGCCTTGCCCATAGCTGGCGCAACAGCGCCCGCAACCGACGCCCAACCACGGCTGGCTGAACAATCAAACACACTGCGCGTTGAGCTCCATTCTGCTGATTTCAACAGTTAAAATACTCTATTCATTGTGCAAGTCGCTTGAGAATAAATTCTCACCCCTGGGCATTGCCATCTAGAAACTTGTTTTTTTACACCAATATGTTATTGTAGACAACATTCTTGTTGTGGAAAGTTTCTATATGTTGCCTAAAACTCTACCAAAATGGCAACATCCATGCTTCATCATTGCCGTTCAGCAGGTCAGAACCATAATAATTTCTTTAAACCTGCCGATAAAGCAATCAAACTATTGCATATGGAGTTTTTATGCAATTACGCGCCAAAGTATGCACGCCTATCGCCGCCATCACTCTTGCCATAGGCATTAGCTGCTATTTTATAATTCAAAAGCAATTTGAGCAGCTTAACGATACAAACATACAGAACCTCGTGGAGGCCCGCGCCTCGCAGATGCAGCAGGCCATTGAGCTGTGCAGCGAGCAGGCCATGCGCATGGCTGCACTGGTGAGCAGATTGCCCGAGGTGGAAGCCGCTTACAAAACCGCTCTGGCGGGCAACATAGATGACGAAAACAGTGCGGCCTCGCAAAAGGGCCGCGAAATGTTGCGGACTTCGCTGGCCCCTATGATTGACGGCTTTACAGCTGTCATCGGCGAAAAACCCCAGATACACTACCATCTGCCCCCCGCGCGCAGTTTTGCGCGCCTGTGGCGCGACAAGCAGACAAAAAAGGGCGGCAAGTGGGTTGATATCTCGGACGATCTTACATCCTTTCGCCCCACGGTGCTCGACGTAAACAAAAACGGCAAGGCGCTGAGCGGGGTGGAGATAGGCAGCGGCGGTTTTGAAATCCGTGGTCTGGCCCCGGTTACCGGGCTGGCTGGCAACCGTCTGGGCTCGGTGGAAGTGCTGGTCAGTTTTACCCATGTGCTTGACGGCCTCAATTCCGGCGCGGGGCAGACCGCACTGCTCTACATGAACGCCGAACATCTGAAGTTTGCCACCGGCCTGCAGGATAAAGACAAATACCCCATTGTCGCCGAATCGTACGTACTTGTGAGCGGCACAAAAGAAGGCAAGGCCGAAAGGCTGACGACCAAGGCCTTTCTGGACGCCAGCCGCAAGGGCGTCACAACCCGGATTGTCGGCTCTTCGCTGCTTTCGGGCATGCCCGTTACCGATTATCAGGACAAGCAGATCGGCATCCTTGTTTTCAGTACCGACCTGACCGAGCAGCAGGGCATAATGAGCCGCGCGGGCATTATCATTGCCGCCGCCTTTCTTACCCTGCTGGTGGTGCCGCTTGTCATGACAGTTTTTGTGCTCAGCGTTACGGTATTGCGGCCTGTGCAGAGCATGCGCCAGACAATCCAGGAGATTGCCGAAGACCGCGCCGTGCTGGCCCACCGCCTGCAGTATGCCTCGAACGACGAAATCGGCACGCTGGCCGCCTGGTTTAACCGCCTGCTCGACAAGATAGAGAGCATGCTCTCAGAGGTGCAGGGCTACAAAAACCTGCTGGATGCCGTACCTGACCCCATTTTTGGCGTGGACGACGATTACCGCATCATCATCGCCAACACTGCCACAGAAAAGCTGCTCAAGCAGGACATCAGCAAGCTGAAGGGGCAGTTTTGCCACGACCAGTTCAACACGCCCGTGTGTCAGACAGACGACTGCCCCATTGCGCAGTCAAAGTGCAGTGGTTCGTCGGTGCTGGCGGGCATCATCGACATCGGTTCGGCGGAAAGCCCCCACTTTATCCAGCCGGTCAGCGATGTGCTGCGCGACGGTCAGGGCAACAAGGTAGGTTATGTGGAAATTGCCCGCGACGTTACCAGCCTGGTGCTCAAAGAGCGTGAAGTTGAAGTAGCCATGAGCCACATGCGCGAGGTCAACTCGGCCATTGCGCAGGCCTCCAGCCGTCTGGCCGACGCCTCGGCGCTCTTGACCGACCGCTTTGAAAAAGTCGCCGAGGGGGCTGATGCGCAAAACAGCCGGGCGCAAGAAACCGCCACCGCCATGGAGGAAATGACCTCCACTGTGCACGATGTGGCGCAAAACGCCGCAGCCGCAGCCGACCAGACCGAAGGGGCGCGGCAAAAGGCCCAGGCGGGCGCTGGGGTTGTCGATGAAGCCGTTGCCGCAATTTCGGAGGTAAATGCGCACGCCTCCGAGCTGCTCAGGGAGATGGAGTCGCTCGAAACGCGCACAGAGGGTATTGGCAGGATAATGGGCGTTATTTCAGACATTGCCGACCAGACCAACCTGCTGGCGCTCAATGCCGCCATTGAAGCGGCCCGCGCGGGCGATGCGGGCAGGGGCTTTGCCGTTGTGGCCGACGAGGTGCGCAAACTGGCCGAAAAGACCATGCTGGCCACCAAGGAGGTGGCCGAGGCCGTCACCGCCATCCAGTCAGTGGCGCGCAACAACATGCAAAAGATGCGCGAGACGGTCGACACCGTCAGCCGCGCCACCGACAGGGCCTACCAAAGCGGTTCGGCGCTTACCGAAATTGTGGAAATAGTCGGCAATGCAAGCAGCAGCGTGCACTCCATCGCTGCGGCGGCGGAGCAGCAATCGGCTACGAGCGAAGAAATCAATCAGGCCATTGTGGACGTGAAACATGTTGCGGAAAGCACCCACATGCTGACCAACGAACTGCACAACACCGTTGCAGAGCTCTCGCACCTGGCGGAACAGCTCAAGGATCTTTCGCAAAAATAGCGCTTGTTGCAGGCCCCAGACCAGCACGACCCGACGGCGATCAGCCAGAAACGGCTGGACTGGGGCCTTCTTGACCTTTTGGGCAAGATACCCTAGGCACTTTTTAGAGGGCAACGGCTCAGCCCAGGCCAAACATACACATTAGCGGCCCCTACCCTCGTGCAAAACCAGCCGCCCCCTGCATCACGGGGCAGCGCAAAAGTGGTTTGCAAACAGGCCCACCTGCCCAGACGCCCCTATTAGCAGCATATCCATGCCTGTGCCTCTGCATACTTCATTTTCAACATGGTCGGCACTGCCTACCGGCGGCCCTGTTGCGGCCACTGCCGCACCCTCTCCATCAAGGTTATTGAGGTTTTTTGATGAAAAATGTCGAACGCTTGCTTCAGGGAAACGAATTTTTTCAAAAAAACTATTTTTGCAAGCATGAAGAAGAGCTGCTTGAGCTGGTCTCCAGCGGCCAGCACCCAAAGGTGCTGTATATAGGCTGCGCCGATTCCAGGGTTATCCCCTCGCTTATCACCAACACCCCGCCTGGACAGCTTTTTGTGTTGCGCAACGTGGGCAACTTTGTAGCTCCCTACAAGCCAGACGAAGACTATCACGCCATGGCAGCTGGCATTGAATACGCCGTAACAGCCCTCAGGGTTGAAGAAATCATCATTTGCGGCCATACCTATTGCGGCGCTATCGCGGCCCTGTACAAGAACATCCACGGCGAGGCCTTTGTGCACACGCAAAAATGGCTTTCGCTGGGCAAAAAGGCCAAGGAACTGGCAACCCTCGCACTGGGCAAAAATGAGGAACAGGAAAAACTTTTGCGCCTGACCGAAAAGCTTTCCATCATTTTTCAGATTGAAAACCTCATGACCTACCCATGCGTGCGCGAAAAGGTTGGCACGGGCGAGCTGCACGTGCACGGCTGGCTGTACCACATCGAATCCGGCGAAATAAAATACTACGACCCCGACGAGCACGACTTTCTGGCCCTGAAAAAATAGCGTCCGGCAGACGCAGCAGGTGCGCCGGACACGCGCATTGTTACAGCAGCGGATTCCCAGCCATGGGAGCCCGCTGCTTTTTTACGCATCACCCGCTGGCACCTGACGTGTTGACCTGCTTCAGCTTCCGCCCCTGCCCCAGCCCGCCTGCGTGGCGGCAAGCCCGCACAAAGACTCGCAAGCAACCAGTGCACATAAAAAATCATATAAATCAAGCCAGATATAAATTAATTAGCGGGCACGGCAGCCCTGTATTTACACAATCTGCTTTTTATATTTAAATGAAAAGGAATAGAAAGTTTTTTTATAATTGTAGCAACATGCAAGGAACTACTTCCATGAATAACGATTTGATAAATCAATTTATAACGTGGAATGGTTCTGTAAATATCCCCTGTTGCCTCATCCAATGCACAGGAAACGACTCATATGCCGTAACAGCATACAACACTGCATTTTTTAATTTTTTAAAAATAGATGGTAATATTGATTCTCTTGATAATGTTATTAAAATTAAACAGCATCTAGACAACCTTATTTTTAATAATGGCGCAAAAGAATGGACAGAATACAGTGAAGAACTGAATACGTTTATTGACTGCCAGTGCCAGTTGATCAAGGAAAAAGCGTACGCGCTGTGGATTACTGCTGCAGAACACAAATCTACTGACATTCTCGGCAATATCCCCATTGGCATTATCCGCATGCGAGTCGCCCATGGCTCAACCGGGCTGCGCTGTTCATACATCAACAGCAAGGCCCTGAGCATGATCCCCACGTCGGGCCGCGATGCGGGCAATCTGCTTCAGACAAGCAAGATCATGCATGTCCATGATGCTGACGCGAGCGCCGTGGAACAAACCGTGGCAGCCTTTATTGGCGGCGGCGACGGGCATACGTTCGAGTGCAGGCTCTGCCCGCCAGAGGCTCAATGCCGCTGGATTCGCGCCAGCCTTGCGTGGATTATCCCGCAAAAGCTTTTGCAAATCGCCTTTGTCGATATTTCCAGTGAAAAACAGACCGAAGAGCACAACCGGCAAAACCAGCTGTTGCTGCAAAAAATTCTCGACACCACGCAGGCGGCTATATTCTGGAAAGATGCGGAAAGGCGCTTTATCGGCGTCAACAAAGCTTTTCTGGAATATTACGGCTTTGATTCAGTAGACGTTTTGCGGGGCAAAAATGATGAAGACATGGGCTGGCACAGCGACCCTGACCCCTACAAAAATGACGAATTGCGGGTTCTGCAGGGCGAAACAACCACGCGTGTTCCCGGCATGTGCTTTTGCAAGGGCGAAAACCGCCATATTGTTGCCAGCAAAAGTCCGCTGCTGGAAAATGACAAAATAGTAGGCCTGGTCGGCAGCTTTGAAGACGTTACAAACGAGGTCCGGCTGCGCAACGACGTTATTGAGCTGAATTCACGGCTGAAGGCGGCTCTGGAAAATGAACGGCAGGCCAACCACGCCAAGTCGGAATTTCTGCTGCGCATGAGCCACGACATGCGCACCCCGCTGACCACGATTATTGGTTTTTCAGACCTCGAGTTGCAAAAAAACCATGACCCTGACCTCATCAGGGTGTTTTCCACCATCAAATCCTGTTCCAATTTTCTTCTGGCCATCCTCTCGGATATTCTCGATCTGCAAAAAATCTCCAAGGGCAAGGTTGATATCAGGCCGACCATCTGCACCGGTGCGGAGAGCGCAAAAAATATCGAGGCGATAATACGCCCGCAGGCAGAGGCCAAAAAAATAAACTTCATCGCGCACTTCAACTGCGCTTCCACAAACTGCCATGTTCAGATCGATACGCGCAAGGTTCAGCAGATCATCGTCAACCTGTTGAACAACGCCGTCAAATATACCCAACCCGGCGGCACCATCACATGGCGCACTGTCATCAGCGGCGAAGAGGGGGACAATCTTTCAGTCACCCACGTCATCTCGGACAACGGACCGGGAATCAGCAAAAAATTTCAGGCCAGGATGTACGCCCCATTTACGCAAGAAAGTTCTTCCCCAAGCTCGGGCAGCGGCCTTGGTCTGGCGATTGTGAAAAAGCTGGTCGATCTTCTTGGTGGAAGCATTGCCTGCAACTCCGCTCCCGGCCAGGGAACAACCTTTACGGTTGTTTTGCCGCACAAAAAGGCAAATGAAATTGATATTACAGAATATTACGCGCAAAAAAACCGACAGACCGACACCAACGGGCTTAAAGGCAAAACAGTCCTGATCTGCGAAGACAACACCATCAACAGCCAAATTCTAAAAGAACTGCTCGAAGGCGAGGGCATGACCTGCGACCTGGCGGTCAATGGCCGCGAAGCCGTAACCATGGCCCGCAGCGCCCGTTACCACATCATCCTGATGGACATCCGCATGCCCCTCATGGACGGATATGAGGCCACGCGCGCCATACGCGATTTTGACATGGACACGCCCATTGTGGCCCTGTCGGCCAATGCCTTGTCAGACGAAAAACAAACTGCCTTTGAATCCGGCATGGACGATTTTCTGGAAAAACCCATCGTCCTCCCCCTGCTGTTTTCAACCCTGGGACAGTTTCTCTCCGCCCCCGTCCCAACCCCGTAGCGGTATTTGCACGGAGGCGCGAGCCCGCGCCTGACGGCGGGCTTTTAATCCATATTGCCTCCGCCTTGCAGGCGTTGCAGCAGCGCATTCTTCCCCACCACTCTGACAGTACTTGTCAGACGTTGCCCCGTGATTATTCTTACATACATGGTTGGATGCGCTGTAAATTGCATAGCGCAAAAGCAGACCAGAACAATATGGTATTACAAAGCAAACCAACAAAACATAAGGAGCTGCGGCAGCTTTGTTGCCCGCAGACGCTGGTTCGCTTTTTTATCACAGCCGTCAGTGCTTTGCAGTTTGCCCATGTTGGGATATTCTGCATTCGTGTAGGATACCAAAAGACATACAGCGGCAAAGGCAAAAAAACAGGGTTCGTCCTCCAATGCAACCGGGGGCCAACACCCAAGGAGGCCAATGATGACATCCGTTAAAAGCATCAGCGCCCAGGCCCTGCTGCAAAAAGACATAACACAGGCTCTTGTGGTCGATGTGCGCACGCCCATGGAATTTGCGGAAAAACGCCTCGCCCGCCCTGCTGCTCTGGCTCCGGTTACGGAGCTTGAACCGCGCGATGTCGCCCTGCGCAGCGGAGCCTTGCAAACTACCCCCATTTACACCCTCTGCGCCAGCGGCAGACGCGCGCAAACTGCGGCAGCAAAATTTGTCGAAGCCGGTTTTGCAGACGTCACCGTTATCGAAGGCGGCATAGCCGCCTGCAAGGAAGCCGGTTTTGCAACCGTGGGGCAGGCCCTGCCCAAAACAGGCGAGACCTCGCCCACGCTCGACAGGCAGGTGCGCCTTGCAGCGGGCGCGCTCACGGCGGCATTTGTTTTGCTGGGCCTTTTGGTGCATCCGGCATTTTTGCTCGGTGCGCTCTTTGTTGGTTGCGGGCAGGTTTTTTCGGGCCTGACCAACTGGTGCGGGCTGGCCCTGCTGCTGGCACGCGCCCCGTGGAACAACAAAAAAGGCTGCGCAGGCGCCGCCTGCCCCATCGGCGCGGGCAAAAGCCCTGGCGCAAGCTGCCAGTAGCCCCGCCTGCGTACAGCGCCGCACTTCATTCTTCAGTCTTTTGCAAAGGAGTTCGCCATGTCCGCACCAAACGTGCGCGGGTTTTTTGACCCCGCAACCGCCACCTGGACATATGTGGTCTGGTCCGACACCGACACCCAGAGCCGTTGCGCCATTATCGACAGCGTGCTGGATTTTGACCTGCATGCCTGCCGCACGTCCACGGTTTCCGCCGATACTGTCATCGACTTTGTCCGCCAGTATAATCTGGTGGTTGAATGGATACTCGAAACGCACATCCATGCCGACCACATTACTGCCGCCAGCTACATCAAGGAAAAAATGGGCGGCAAGATAGCCATCAGTAAACACATGCTGGACATCATCGCCACCTGGACGCCCATTTTTCAGACGCAGGAGGACACCCCGGCGGACGGATCCGCCTTTGACCACCTATTTGAAAACGACGAGGAGTTCACCATTGCCGACATGCCCGCCAAGATAATCCACACCCCCGGCCATACCCCGGCGGACACGACATATATTGTGGGCAACGCGGCCTTTGTGGGCGACGCCATTTTTCTGCCCGACGTGGGCTCCGGCAGGTGCGATTTTCCTGGCGGCAGCGCGGATGACTCCTATGATTCTTCGCGCAGGCTGTTGGCCCTGCCCGACAACACGCGTATTTACGTGGGGCACGATTACCCGCCCGAGGGCGTGCGCGGCCCGCTGTGCATGGCCACCGTGGGCGAGCAAAAGGCAGGCAACGTGCGCCTCAACCTGCAGATAAGCAAGGCGGATTTTGTGGCAAAGCGCCGTGCCGACGATACGGGCAAGGCGGTGCCGCCGCTGATTTTGCCCTCGCTGCAGGCCAACATGCGCACTGGCCGGTTTGGCAAGGCGGTCAACGGCATGCAGTACGTAAAACTGCCCCTCAACCGGATGTAAGTTTGACTGCGGCAGGCCGCGCCATTGAAGGATGCGGCAGCCATAAAACGTCAAGCCCCTCCGTGGCGCCAACGGCAGCGACACGGGGGGGCTGTATTTCCGCCATGCAGTTCAGGCCTGACATGCGCTGGGCAGCCAGACCCGACGATGCTCGCTATTTCTGACCGTACACGGCCCTTGCCAGCGATACTGCAAACGGCCCGGCCATGCCCGTGGGGGTGGTGTTGGTAAGCGCCACAAATGAAATTCCGTTTGCCCGGTCCATAAAAAAGTGGGTCCCGTAAGCGCCGCTCCAGCTCCAGGTTCCGGGCCCGGCGGCGTATTCCGCCTTGCCAGGCTGCAGCAGCACAGCCGCTCCAAAGCCAAAACCCCAGCCGGGTGCGACAACCTCTGTCGTTTTAGCGGCTGTTTTGTCCATCCGGCGAGAAAAAACCGGGCCAATCTGGTCGGCGGTCATGGACTGGGCGGTTTCCGGCATCAGGATGGACCCGCCGTTGTTGCGTATGGCTTCAAGAAATTTAAGGTAGTCCGCCGCTGTTCCCACCAGCCCTGCCCCGCCCGACGGGTAGGCCTGCGCGTCCAGCGCCCGGCCGGGCGCATAACGCGTTGCCGATACGCCGTTGGACACAGTCTCCGCCTCCGCCATGCGGCGAAGTTTGCCGTCGTCCCACACATAGGCGGCAGCCAGCATGTCCGGCTTGTCGGCCACAAAGCCCGTGGAGTCCATGCCCAGTGGCCCGGTGACAAACTTGTTTACAACCAGAGGCAGAGTGTCGCCCCCCGCGCGGGAAACAACCTCGCCAAGCACATCAATGGCCAGGGAGTATTTCCAGCTGGTGCCCGGTTCGTAATACAGAGGCACCCCCGCAAGCCGCCAGACGTTTTCCTCAAGCGTAATCGGTGGGTTGTCCAATCCGTCGGAGACCTCCGCCTGGGCCATGGGACCGTCCGGGGGCTCCAAAAAACCGTAAGAAAGCCCGGCCGTATGCGTCAGCAGCTGCCGCACGGTTATGGTCTGCTCCGCCTTGCCCTCAAACATGGGCGTAAAGGAAGGTACCCAGCGGGTAACGGGGTCGTCCAGCCCCAGAATACCCCTATCGATCAGGGCCAGCGCGGCAGCGCTAACAACGGGCTTGCTCATGGAGGCCAGACGAAAACGCGTATCGAGGCTCATGGGCGTGCCGTTTTCAAGATCGGCCATGCCCACGGCCCGCTGGTACACCACCTGACCGTTGCGGGCGGCGACAACAACCGCGCCGACTATTTTTTTTTGCGCAACGGCTTCGTCCAGCACGGCGTCAAGGCGTTTTGTCAGCCCGGAATCAACAGCGCCGGTGGCATCTGCCCAGGCGCTGCAAGCGCCGCCGCAGAGTCCCAGCACGCCCGCAGCCGCAACAAACAGCCACAAAAAAAACAAGGCACGAATTCTATCCGCAACCACGCGCCAACGTATCGGCCTATTACGCATGCAGCCTCCCGGGACAGGCTCAGCGCCTGTCGCAACTCTGCCGATTGAGCCATGTTTGTCAGCATATGTAAATACCGACGCGCCGCCTGGCAGAGGCTTAACAAATTAAAAGCGTTTTAGTATGATACCATATAAGCAGGAGGACAACATGAATCCACTCTTCTCTCCCATCAAACTCAAGGGTCTCACGCTGAGCAACCGCATCATCGTGCCCCCCATGGACCAATATTCGGCGGATGCGGGCATGCCGGGGCACTGGCACGCCATGCACTACGGAACCCTTGCCGTATCCGGTGCTGGCCTGCTGATTGTGGAAGCCACCGCTGTGGAAGCGCCGGGGCGTATTGCGCCGCAAGACCTGGGCCTGTGGAATGACGCCCAGGAAGCAGCGCACAAGACCATGATTGACGCCATCCGTTCGTATTCCGCCATGCCGCTGGGCGTCCAGCTGGGGCACGCAGGCCGCAAGGGCGCAACCAGTCGCCCGTGGGAAGGCGGCAAGCCCCTGACGACCGAAAACGGCGGCTGGGAAATATGCGCGCCTTCCGCCCTGCCCTACGCGCCGGGACACCAAACCCCAGTCGAGCTCACCAGCGGAGATATCGCCCGTCTGACAGAATCCTTTGCAGCCGCTGCAAAACGGGCTGTACGAGCAGGCTATAACGTCATTGAGCTGCACGCGGCCCATGGCTATCTGATGCACGAGTTTCTCTCCCCGCTGAGCAACCACCGCACGGACGCCTACGGCGGCCCCCTCGAAAACAGAATGCGCTTTGCCCTGGAGGTGCTGGCGGTCGTGCGTAACGCCGTTGCCGACGACTTTCCTGTGGGCGTGCGCGTTTCGGGCACAGACTTTGTCGAAGGCGGATGGAGCGTGCAGGAATGCGCCCTGTTTGCCCAGGCCCTGGAAAAAGCCGGTGCGGCCTATATTCACGTTTCTGGGGGCGGGCTTTCGCCGGATCAAAAGATCAACCTTGCGCCCGGCTATCAGGTGGAGCTGGCGGCTACGGTCAAGGCAGCCGTGACCAGCCTGCCCGTCATAGCCGTTGGCCTTATTACCGAGCCGGAACTGGCGGCGGGCATCGTGGTTACCGGTCAGGCCGACATGGTGGCCATAGGACGGGCCATGATGTACGATCCCCGCTGGCCCTGGCACGCCGCTGCCGCCCTGGGGCAGACCATTGCCGCGCCCGCGCAGTACCTGCGCTGCAAGCCGCATAATGTAAAAGACCTTTTTGCCTGAGCACGCGACCAAGCCAGACCATTTAACGGCAGAAGGCCCCGCATCTTTAGGTGATGCGGGGCCTTCTGCATTTGACCGCCGGGCAATCTGCGCGGGGCTCATAGCTGCGGGTCAAAACGGTGAAAGGTTTATCCGGCTAGGGCTTGTCCACGTTGCGAGGCTCGGCCTGCGTTTCCGCTTGAGGTTGGGTATGGTTCTCTGCGGGAGCCGCCGGGGCAAAAACCTGCGTCTGCGCCGGAGCCGCAGCCCAGCGCAGCTGCCAGCGCGTAATGGTTCTGTTGCTGAACATACGCAGTGGAATGTAAAAAAGGATAAACCAAAAGACCATGCTCGGCTGATTGCCAAAAAGCGGCAGGCTGAAAGGCAGCTCGGGGCTTATCAGACCAAAGCGCAGCTTCATCCAGGCCAGCACAATGGGCACAGGCCACAGCGAGGCCACAAACAGGGCGTTGCTGAGCGAAAAATAATACCCAAAGGCCTCGTGCCCCTGACGGTTCACAGCCTTAAAGGTCTCCTTGCCCGCATTCTGCAGGGCCGACTCGCTCAGTTCATGGTAATGGCGCATGTCGTCCTGCAGCTGCTTCAGGCGCTTATGGTGCATACGCTGGGCCATGCGCAGGGTGGCAATGCCAATGAGAGCCGTCAGCAGGGCAAGGGCGGCTGTTCCTAAAAAATAGGCAGCTTCGGGCTGCGGCACCAGACGGTACGGCAGTACAAAAAAAGGATCAAGCCAGACCAGGAGTTCTTCCATATGTTCAGCGGCTCCATTATCCGCGCGGGGCAGTGCGCACCTGCGGCACACGGCGCGGCAAGGGTTCAAAAGCAAGCACTGCACCCCCTTGGCAGGCCAGGGAGATGCAGTGCTTATGCATACTTTCAGCTCAGATCGGGCAGCGCCCGAAGCTTAGCCGAACATCTTGATGTTGAAGAAACCGCGCAGGATGTAGTCGGTGCCCACATACAGGGCCAGCACGATGAACAGGCGCTTCAACCAGATATCAGAGAAGAAACGCGAGGTGTAGGGGCCAACAATGGAACCCACGGCAATACCGGCCAGTTCAAGACCAACCAGATTCCAGTCCACCAGCGCGCCGTGCAGCATGAGGGTGGTGATGCCGGTAATCATGCTGAGCAGCACGGCCAGAGCGGAGGTGCCTGCAGCCAGATACATGGGCAGCTGGGTAACGCTGGTGATAAAGGGCACCAGCAAAAAGCCGCCGCCCACGCCCAAAAAGGCCGCGATGCTGGCGATGACCACGCCGCCCAGGAAGGGAATCAGCGGGTTGAACGAAAATTCCACACCGCAGAAGGTAAACTGGCAGGTGGTAAAGGTAAACTTGATGAGCTTCACGCCCGTGGGGGCGACAACGCCTTCGGCCTTGGACTTGGCAGCTTCAAAAGCCTTGGCGGCTTCCTTGGCCTTGGCCTTGGAGCGCTGACCAGCGGGGGAGGTCTCCCACATCAGGTACAGGCCAAGCACCAGCACGAACAGACCAAAATAGCCCTGATAGGACGAGAAGTTCAGCTTGCCAGCCGTCAGAGAAACAGCACTGAAAGCGCCCACAATGGAGCCGAGACCCAGAGCAAAGCCCAGGGGCAGCACAAGGCGCTTCATGCGGTAGTAGCTGAAGGTACTGATAACAGCGGAGAGACCGGCCAGCATCTGGTTGGAGGCGCGCACAGAGTCGGTAACAGACTTGTTGAGCGGGGTCTTGCCAAAAGACTTGGCATACGCGCCAAGGCCGTGCACGGTCATGTGGCCCACGCCAGCCATAACACCGCCAAAAGCGCCCACGGTGGAGAAAATCCAGCCCACCCACAGGGCCCAGCCAAAGGCCAGCATCATGTTGACCTTGGGGCCGCCGGGGATACCCAGATAGCCGGGTTCGGCCTGCATATTCAGGGTTTCAGGGGCAGTTTCCACCTGTTTGGCAATGGCATTGGCAAGCACGCTGCCGTCCGCCGCCATGGCGGCACCGCGGCCAGCACCACCAGCGTGGTCACCAGGCCCAAGAGTATCCATTTTTTTTTCATTCCAACTCCTCCCGATCAACGTCGCGCACGCGCAACGGATTATAATGCCGGAAACCGCCCCTCAGAAGCGGATTCCTTAAAAAAACACATGCACCCACAAAAGCAGCGTCTGCGGAAACACGCCCCACAGCACCACACCTGCCAGACAGCGCAGAAGGACAGCCCTCACGCCCGCACCACCCGAAGCTGTCTGCACGGGTGCGGGGTGATTTGCCGGGGCTTCCTGCGTGTACATGCGTCTTGCCACGCCAGATAATACCAGGCCGAGAGGCGCTGCTGACCGCAGCCACAAGCACCGTCATGGTATACCCTGCTAAAAAGGCCTCTTTATAGAGCAGGAATTTGCCCATAAAGCCCGCCGTCGGCGGGATGCCCGTCAGCGAAAAAAGAAAAAAAACAGCATGGCCGCAGCCAGGGCCTGATGCCGCGCGGCAAGGCCCGCGTAGTCGTCCAGGTCTTCCCCGGCGTCGGCCAGGGGGTATTGCCCAGCTTTTGCCCGTACACGGCAAGGTAGCCCATGATGGCAAAGGCCCCCATCTTCGTGCACAGGTAAATGGTCAAATACGCTGCGGTCGCACAAAGCCCGTCTGCGGTGCAGGCGGCGATCCCCAGCAGGGCGTAGCCCGCATGGGCTATGGCCGAGTACGCCAGCATGCGCTTGAGACCTGTTTGCATAACGGCGGCGATATTGCCCACCAGCATCGTCAAGGCGGCCATAAGGGCCAAAGCGCCGCTCCACTGCGCGCCAAGTTGCGTCAGGGCCATAACCAGCACTCGCGCAAGCGCGGCAAAGCTGGCCGTCTTGGCCGCCGCAGACATAAAGGCGTCAAGGTTGTGGGCGCACCTTCAACACGTCGGAAACCCAGACATGAAAGGGCGCGGCTGCCTCCTTGAATCCCATGCCTGCCAGCACGAGCGCCAAAGCAACAACCAGGGCGGGCAGCGTCTGCCCGTTTGCAACAACAGGCAGGGCGGCGGCCATCCTCGCCAGCTCGGTGTGCCCGGTAAGCCCATACAGCAGGGACATGCCAAAAAGCAACAAAGCCGAAGCGAAACTGCCCATCAAAAAATATTTGATGGCCGATTCGCTGCTGCGCGGATCGCTGGTGCGCAGGGCTGCCAACGCGTATATGGGCAAGGCCATAAGCTCAAGGCCCAGATAGAGCACAATGAGATCGCCAGCCGAGGCCATAACGCACATGCCCAGTGTTGAACATACTGCAAGACAGTAACATTCCCCCTGACGCATTGGGCATGTGAAAAAAAAATTTCGCTCATTAACGCCGTAAAAGCAAGTGCCATTACGCAAACTGCTTTAAACAGCGCACCAAAGCCGTCAGCGCAAAACATTCCGTCAAAGACGGTCACTCCACCGCCTGCGGAGACAGCTACTATGGCAGCAAGCGCTGTTATTGCGCCAACCACGGTCAACCATTGCAGAAAAGCCCTTTCATGCGGAAAGAACATGTCGCCGCACAGCAGATCGATGGCCGTGACCAAGAGGTCAGCTCCGGCAGCAGGGCCGGAAGGTCTTTCAGCAATGGCAGGGCCGAAAGAGGCGCTACGGATATGGCTGTCATGATAGCTCCTATGGTGTTGCCCTTGCGCCGCAGAACACCCGGCCCGTCGACCGCCCGCCCCCCCGGGAGACCTAAATACGCATTACGCTGGCGACCGTCGGCGGCCTTGGCCGCCCGGCCCGCCTGCCTGGTTTGCAGAAAAAGCCGCAAATGCCTGCTGGGTATCTGCCACCAGATGCTCAACCGAGGCGTGCCTGTATTCCAGCAGCGCCTTGGGGAAAATACCGATGCCGATAATCAGCACGGCCATGGTCAGCAGTATGGCAACCTCGCGCGCGTCCAACCTTTTACCAGCCAGCCCGCCGTACGCCCTGATTTTGCGTCAGGGCAAAAAGCCCCAGGGTCACAAAGCCCATATGGCGCACCGAGCTGTAGGCGATGAGCCGCTTTACATCCGTCTGCGCAAGGCAGACCAGCGCGCCGACAGACAACATGTGCGCGTTATAATGCATTACAGACGGCAAAGGGGAGTCTGCGCGGAAGAGACCACGTGGGCTTCAGAGAGGTAAGCCGCCGCAACTGTGCGGCGAGGGCGAGGGAAAAAATGCGAAAGAATCAGCCGACAGTGGAGGCAAGGGCGACGATTTCTTCAATCTGGGCAGACGTCAGCTCCTGCAGGCTAAAGCCTGGTCTGGCCAGATAAAACCCCTGGGCCAGATCAAAACCCAGGGCAATTACGGTTGCCAGTTCTTCGTGTGTTTCAACGCCCTCTGCCACCGTCAGTATGCCCTTGGAGCGGCAGTAGACGAGGATGTTGGACAAAAACTCACGTTTGGAGGCAGAGGCCTTGTGTATGGAGCGGATAAAAAAGCTGTCGATCTTGAGAATTTCTGGCGAAATATTGAGCAGCCGCAAGGCGTTGGAGTGGGCGCAGCCAAAGTCGTCAATGGCGATAAAGGCCGCAACCTGCGAGCGCAGCTCGCGTATTTTGCGCGTAAGGCCGTCCTCGCTGGTGGCTGTCTCAATGATTTCAAACACCATGTTGCGGCTTATGGCCTCGTAGCGCGGGTGCAGCTTGCTCAGCTCGGCCACGTCCAGGTATTGCGCGGAGATGGCGTTGAAAAAAATCCTTTTGCTGCCCAGCGAATCGAGGTGCTCGCCCATCCAATTAAAAATCATCCTGAAGGTCAAATACTCCAGCTGGGGCAGCTTTGACTGAGCCTCAGCCAGCTGCAGCATGTCGAGCGGCGAGGCAAAATGCGGCGTCGTGGAGCGCATGAGCGCCTCGTAACCGTAAAGGGAGCCGTTTTTGAGGCTGACTATGGGCTGAAAGGCAAACCGTATCAGCTGGTTTTCAAGCAGTTCGTCCAGGCGCTCCTGACGGCTGAGAATATTGGCCTTGGCCCGGTATACCTCGGGGTTAAAGCGCATCAGCGTGCCGCGGTTGAAGTTTTGCACCTCAAACATGGCATGGCTGGCGTAATTCATCAGCACGTCGGCGGTCATGGCGTCGCTGGGGTACACCGCCACGCCCAGAGACGCGCGGATGCGCACAATTTCGTTGGGCAGCTCTATGGTGGTGTTCAGCAGGGTTTTGCGGTTGTCCTGCGCAAAGCGCAAGGCGCTTTCTTCGTCGTCAAAGCTGTGGGCGTATACGGCAAACTCGTTGCCTGCGGTACGGGCCAGCAGCACCGAGTCGTTTTCGCACATACGCAGGGCTTCAACCACCTTGGCAATGTACAGGTCGCCGCAGTCATAGCCGTGCGTGTCGTTGACGTACTTAAGATTATCGAGTCCGCACGAAAAGAGCACGCCAAACTTGCCCGGCTGCATCTGCAGGGCATCGCGCACGCCGCTGACAAAGGCCTTGCGGTTCATCAGGCCGGTTTCCACATCGTGGTTCTGATCGTGCTCGACCTGCCGTTTGCAGGTCTGCGCCTGATTGACAAGAAAATTCAGGCCGTCGGACAGGTCGCCCATGTCGTCAACGGTGGACATGGGATACCCGGTGCTGAAAATAAGCAACTGGCGCGCCAGCCGTTTAAGCTTGGCGTGCAGGCTCTCAAGGTGCGTCGAAAGATTGCGGCACGATTGCGGCGGGCGGACAGTCAGATTGCCCTCTGCCAGCGCGGCGGCGTAGGCGGAGAGGTCGGCGCAGGCGCGCGTGAGTTCGCACAGCTTGTCCGCCCCCGGTTGCTGCCTGCAGGCCTCAAACTGGGTCAGCGCGGCAGCAAATTGCCCGTGCAGCAGACTATCAAGCCCGGTTTCAATATCCATGCACGCGCCTCAATAATGAGCCTCAAGAACTGTGGGAGCAAACATCTGCCGCATCCGGCCCGGGCACGGGCTACGCATCAAGTTCAGCAAAACCGGTTTCCTGTGCTTTGGCTATGCTCGTGACCACCGCCGAGCACACGGCATCAGGATCGCAACCCCTGGGCAGGTGCGCAAGCACCTCATCGTTGAGAGTCGCGGCGGCATCAAGGCTGCCGCGCGCCAGACAGTTAGCCGCTGCCAGCAGGTGCGACTCCATCCTGTAAGTAGTGGCAAGCTCTGGCGAATGGTGCAGATTTATGGGTTCAGTAAGCACCAGGGGCAGTTTCCAGTGGTGCAGCACCGCCGCTCCGAGGAGCGCGTGGTCCATGCCCCACTCGGCATTTTCCGCTTCAAAGCTGCTCATTGACTCCGCCTGCTCCATCTCGACTACTTTTTCCCATACGTCTGGTCGGGTAGCTGCCAAAAAAACCTTGCCCACATCGTGCAGCAAGCCCGCTATATAGGCCTCGTCCGGCACCATCACCAGACGCTCGCCAGCTCTGGCGGATGGCCCGCACACGCCTGACGCTCCGCCCAAAACCTCAGCGAGGGCTCTGGCGATGGTCGCCACAGAGAGCAGGTGATTCCAGAACCTTTCCGTATCAAAGGCCTTGGGAAGCTTCGCTTCGCGTATAAACGACGACATGCCCACCATCAAGACCAACAGGCGCACCTCGCGCAGGCCCATGATGCTTATGGCCCGTTGCAGGGTGGAAACCTTGAATTCAAGCCCATATGCCGCCGAATTGGCCACGGCAAGCACACGCGTCGTCAGCCGGGGGCTTTTTTCAATCAGGGCAACCACAGACTTCACGGAGGCGTTGGAGCCCTCCTGGGTAACCGCAAACAACAAGGGCAGCAGCTTGGGTTCGAACGGCAGCATTGGTGGATTTTGCAAAAGCTTTTGCAAAAACAACCTGGAATCTTTTTGAGACTGCATAACAAAATCCTGCCGGGTTGCTGCCCGTGCACTCGGTAATACGACCTGTCCAGCCTGCTCGCCTGAACTCCATAGTTCTCATATACGAAAACCCAGGGCAAAGACAATAGGTACTTAATTTTTAATAACTAATACCAAATCGCCCCTAAATTGACAGGCCAAGATATAAAAACAGATATTAAGCCGACGTCTGCACCGCCCGAAAAAACGCATGGCCCAGCAAAATCATGGGCAATATATCCTTCAGCCCCACTCTAATCGGCTTTCAATAAAGCCTGCCCAACCATCTGTGTAAGCTGCGTGGGCGAGGTACACAAAACGATTACATGTTCACTGTAGCACGGAAATAAATAATTCCATTTACTCGCCACCACATAAGCGCGACTACTCTAGCATGGGCTGCGCCCCGGCCTGTTGGCCTGCGGGCATAAAAAAAAATCGGGTCATGCGCGCTCGCAAGGGTGTGGCGTTTTTTTGCATATTCTGCGGCAGGTTGCCGCCGCTACGGTTCGTGTGGGGGTTGGGGGCTGTTTTGGGCTGCACCCCGCCTTTTCGGATCCCGCCTGGGGACAAAAAATAAAAAAATGCCGAAAAAAAACAGTCTTGCAGACGTAAGGACGACTGTTCCACTCCGACAAATAAAATTCAAGAAAAAACTTTAGGGGAAAACAAAAAAAAAATTTACCACTCTTCTGAACAGTTTTTTGGCGTTTCTAGCGTGCATTTTTTAACCAAACGAGCAAAATTATGCACACCCTGAATCAAAATACCACTTTTTTTGTAACGGCAACAGTTTTACAACATTATCAAGAAATACTCCGAAACATTTTCTAGCTTTTTTATAGATACTTTTTGAGCATCTATTGCCGCGCCAGATACTCCAGAATCAGAGTCGCCACATGGGGAACCAGCCCGGCTGAAAGCATGGACTCGTGGGTTCCCTCCGTCCAGCGCAGGTCAATATTTTCCTTTTTCAAAAAACGGCTCCAACCCTGGTAGTCGTCGTCGATCAATATCTGCGGATTGTTGACAAAATCCAGCGCCCGCACCAGCAGCACCCTGATGTCCGATGGCGTTGGCCGTTCGTAACGCGCCGCCGCCAACGCGTTGCCGCGGTAAGTCAGCAGCAGGTTGTCCATCTGCACAGAGCTGAAACCCGCCGGCAAAAGACCACTTTTTTCACCGCATTCCACAAGATACTCGAGCTGCCGCGCGCGCGGCATGACGCGCAGTTTTTCCGGATCAAATGCCAGCCCCTGCTGCAGTATGGTCTGCAGCAGTTCTATGTCGTCCTTGGCCGCCATCTGCTTTGCCCGGCTGTTGTCAGCCACGGAATCAAGAATGATGACCGGTCCAGGTTTGTTGCCCATGGCGGCATACTTGCAGGCCGTCTCATAGGCCAGCACCCCGCCAAGGCTCCAGCCGCCAAAAATGATGTTCTGGCTTTCAACCTTGAGTATTTCGGCAAGGTAATACTCCGCAAGCCCCTCGACAGTGTGCAGTTCAATGGACAGGGCGCTGCGCTTCTGGCTGAACCCGGCCGCCTCGACCGCGTAGACAGTGTACTTGTGGCCCAGCAGCCGAGCCAGATCGCTGTAGCAAAAAACGCTGCCCCCCAAGGGGTGGAACAAAAACAGGTTTTTGCCGCCCTCGCAGTGGCAAAGCCTGATGACGGGGCTGTCGCGCTTTTCGGTTTTGCCGTCCAGCAGCTCGGCCAGCCGCGCTATGCTCGAATGCGTAATCAGCTCATTGACCGCCACATGTACGCCCAGCTCTTTTTCAATCATGGCGATAAGCCTGATGGAAAGGATGCTGTGCCCCCCAAGGCTGAAAAAGCCTGCGTCGGCGTCTGTTACATCCACACCCAGCAGACGCTTCCAGATTTCGGCCAGTTTTTCTTCCACCGGTCCGGCGGGTTTGCGGCCGCCCTGCGTTTTTACGCCGCCAAGGGGCGAAGGCAGGGCCTTTTTGTCTATCTTTCGGTTGAGCGAAAACGGCAGCTCCACCATGGGGACAAAATACTCCGGCACGCAGTAGGCGGGCAGCTGCTGCTCAAGGTAGCTGCGCAACAAGGCCATATCCACCTCGCCGACCACATAGGCGGCAAGGCTTTTTTCCGCCCCGGCGCGAAAGCTGTCCGCCACCACGGCCACCTGCCGCACACCGGGAAAATCCGCCACGGCTTTTTCCACTTCGCCAAGTTCTACCCGGTTGCCGCGTATTTTTACCTGCTGGTCTTCGCGCCCTCGGTAGTACACAAGACCGTTCTGCACAAAGCCGTTGTCGCCCGTGCGGTAATGGCGCTGGCCGTCTTTTTCCACAAATGCGCCGGGGCCCGCGTTGTCCAGATATCCCCGCGACACGCCGTCGCCAGATATCCACAGCTCGCCGGTGACGGAATCGGGCACCTCACGGCAATTTTTGTCCATCACAGTGATGCGTACGTCCTGCAGCGGTCTGCCGATGGGATAGGCGGTAAAATCCTGATAATTGTGCACGTCAATACGAAAGGCGCTGCTGTCAACCGTGCATTCCGTAGGGCCGTACACGTTGTACAGCACCACGCCCTCATGGCCGGGTATGGCGTAAAACTTGCGGATAACGTCGGGCCGCAGCACCTCGCCCGCCAACAGCAGCGTCTTGAGCGACAAGACTTCGCGCCGTTCGGCCAGCCAGTCGACAAGCACGTTGAAAAAGGCCGGGGTCATATCGCACAGGTCAAGCCCGCGCTGACGCACGCAGGCGCAGAACAGCGAGGGATTTTTGCGCTCCTCGTCGGCAAGCGCATAAAGGCTCTTGCCGCAAAAAATGGAAACCGCCAACTGCTGCACCGAAGCGTCGAACGAAAGCGGCGCAACCAGCCCCACGCGTGCGCAGCCCGCCGCATAGGGCCGCAATGCCCGCAAAATATGCATAAGGTTGCGGTGCTCGACCACCACGCCCTTGGGCGCGCCCGTGGAACCGCTGGTGTACACGATGTACGCGGCCTGATGCGCCTCGCAGGCAGGCAGCGGCTCACCCGTGGGCAAGGGCAGATGCCGCGCCGCAAAGCGCGAGGGCTGCACGGGCCTGCGCCCGCCGCCACGGCGAATGACCACATCGTACCGGAAAGCCTGGCCGCCTGCCGGGTCGCAGGCAGGGTCGCAAGCCTGACCCAGGACGCAGGGCGTAAAGGTCACTTCCACCGGCTCGGGGCACTGGGCGGCCCATTCCGCAAAAAAACGGCGGGGAACAAACAGCTCGCCAGAGGCGTCGTGTCGCAGCAGGCCCGTCTGGTTGCCCGTGGCAAGACCGTACGCCTGCAGGGCGGCCCGCAGGTCGTCCTGGGTTTCCAGATCGCGCACCGCGCCCACAAACAGTGTGCCGTCCGGGGCCAAGAGCCGCAGAGCGGCCCCAAGTACCCTGCGCAGATAGTTGTAACCGGGAAAGTTCTCCACAACGCCATTCAGCACGACAGCGTCGAACTCCTTCCCTTCAATAAAACGTATGTCCGCCGCTTCCATGCGGCGGGCAGTGACCTTTGCCCCCGACTGGCGGCAGGATACCCGCTCAAGCTCGTTGCGGGCCAGATCCACGGCAGCATATTCCGTCGCCGCCGCTGCAAGGGTTTGCGCAACCAGTCCCGAGCCGCTGCCCACATCAAGCACCCGCCGGTTGCGGCTGTGCGCAAGCCCGCATTTTTCAAGCACGGCTGCGGCCATGGCCGCCAGATGGTCCGCCGGGCAGGGGGTAGCGTCAAAGTCGCTCTTCCACCCCATGTCGCTGCCCGCTTCAGCCACCTGCTCCCAGTATTCCGTGCTGGCAAGTCCTGAGCCTTTTTCGGCGGCGTCCTCGTATTTCTGCTCGTCAAGGCAGAGCACATGCCGTATGCCGGGGTTGCGATAATGGAAATATTCGGCGTCCCGCAGGCAGGCGCTGTCGGCGATGATCAGGCTTGCGGGCCGCAGCATGGCCTCTTTGCGCGCCTGCGGCTGTTCGCTCTCGACCGGCAGGTACACGGCCCCGGCCCTCATGACGCCAATAGCTGCCGCCAGATACCGCGCGCCGCGCGCGCAAAGCACGCCCACCACAGCCTCGAGCCCATAGCCGCGCTCCATAATGAATCGCGCAATGCGCTCAGAAAGGACATTCAGCTCGCCAAAACTCAGGGTGCAGCCCCCGCTGGCAAGAGCCTCGGCATCGGCATTTTCTGCGGCAAGACTGCGAAACAGGCTTTCAAGCGAGGCGTGCTCCGTTTCGGCCTGTCTGGTCTCTGCGGGCGCGGCGCTGGCTGCTTTTTTATCCGGCGCGGTAAAAGAAAAATCAGATAGTTTCATTATGCAGTCTCTTGGGTGATACCTTCAAGAAAACGCCCGTAATACTCCAGCCAGTCCCCGGCTGTTTCTGCGGAAACCTGCCTGGGATCGTACGCAAAACTCAAGGCGAAGCCGTCGCACAATTCCCGAACCTGGCAAAAAAGGCCATAGCCAGCGAAGGGGAGGTTTGTGCTGGGAGAATCTGCGCAGGCGTAGCCCGCCCCGGCGACCGCTGCGGAGGACGCAACTGGCGCGGTTGATGCCAGGGGCGCGTAGGCGAAACCCAGCCGCAGACCGGGCCGCGCCGCCGCGCTGGGGTCTGTGGAACCAGGGGCTACGGCCCCCGACGCCAGACCCGCCTGGGTGCGGGCCAGCAGGTCGCCAAACTCCATATTGTCGCTGAGCCCAAAGGCGACGGTACGGCCCGGCGGCACGTCGATCGTCAGCCGCTCGCTCTGGGTGACCCTGCCCACCAGCACCGCAAATACCGCCAGCATCACAGCTTCATGGCTCGCGCCCTTTTGCGCCGCCAGGGTGCATATCGCCCTGCGCAGCGAGGCCGCAACCGTAGTTTGATGCCGGGCAAGCCCGGCCCTGTCGCCATCGGCGGCAGGCAGGGGCGCAGGGGCAAAGCGCAGCGTTTCGTCCAGAGCGCTGGTGGTCATGAGCTCAAGAATGCGCACATAGTCGCTGGCCATGCGCCGCACATCGGCCTCGCTGAACAGGTCGGCGTAGTACTCAAGGGCAATGCCTATGCCTGCGCCCGTGTCGCTTGCAAAGACCGAAAGATCCGTCTTGCTGGCGTGTTTGCTGAAACGCAGGGTTTCAAACAGGCCCTGCCCCTCGGCGGCAAATTCAAAATTCATGTACGAAAGTATGATCTCCGACAAGGGCGATCTGTCCGGCCAGCTTGTCTGCCGCAAATCGGCCAGCAGGCTGTTGAGGATATAGCCCCTGTGACGCATGGCCTCGTTGCTTGTCTGTCTGGTGGCCCGCAGATGCTCGCCCAGCGGACGGGCGGGGTCCAGGCTGAAACGCAGGGGCAGCACAGAGGCCAGCATGCCCGCAGTATTGAGGTGCTCACCGCGACCGTCCACCGACACGGCTACAACCACATCCTGCGAGCCTGTGTAGGCTTGCGCCAGCAGGCTCCAGGCGCAGAGCGAAACCTGATAGTTTGTCAGCCCTTCCTTGCGGGCCAGCGTTTTGATGCCCTGCACCAGTTCTGGCGCGAGCTCAAACTCGTACATGCCGCCCCGACCCGTATGCACACGCGGCCTGGGATACGACGCGGGCAGATCAAGACGCGGCAGCTCGCCGCTGTAAATTCCCTGCCAGTAGGCCGCCGCCTCGGCATCGGGATGCGTGACCTGCCGCCAGGCGATGTCCTTCATCTGCGCGGTCACAGCCTCAAGCGGCAAACCGTGATACAGGCGGTAGAGATCAACGTTGAGCAGCGACATGGTTCTGCCGTCGCCAAGGGCATGGTGCACGTCAAGAAACAGCACCCTTTCGCCCGCGTCGGTCAACAGCAGACAGGCGCGGAAGCCCCCCTCCCTGCGCAGGTCAAAGGGCCGGATAAGCGCATCCTTGCGCGCAAGATCTGCAACACGCCTCTGCTCCAGCTCAAAACCCGCAAATGGATGAATAACCATGGCCGGGCGCTCCGCCTCAAAATCGCAGAAGGTGGTTCGCAGCACTTCGTGCCGTTCCACCAGCCGCGCCAGGGCCTCCTGTAGCCGGGGCACGTCCACATCGTGCGGCATAACAAGAAATACCGGCAGGTTAAAGCCAAGGTCTCCCTCGCTGACCATGTCTGCATACAGGATGGCCAGCTGCTCGTTGCCCACGGGATACCTGTCGAGCGCGGGCGTTGCCTCCACGGCTTTCTGTTTTTGCTGCGCGGGCTGTTGCAGGGCCTGGGCGCGGTCCACAATATCGCCCAGGGTATCGCTCTCAAGCAGATCGGACACGCTCAGGGCCAGACCAGCCTCTTTTTCCAGCCGGTTGACAATACGCGTGGCGGCAATGGAATCGCCGCCCAGATCAAAAAAGTCGTCCTCCCGGCTCAACGGCTTGTCATAGCCCAGGCAGTCGCGGATAATTTCAAGCAGCGCGGCCTCGCCCACATTGGCGGCGGCCCGCGACGGGCTGACCGAAGCGGCGCGGCTGGCGGAAGCAGAACCCGTAGCCAGGACGGATTCGCCTGCTGCCGCAGACCCGCCCTGCCCCGCGGCCCGGCCCTGGCCGGGCAGATTGTTGAGTTTGAAATCCGCCGCGTTTTCGCCGCTCATGCCCACGACCACGGTTGCCTCGCCGCTGGCAAGGGCTACCGCCAGCACCTCAAAGGCCTGCTGCGGATCAAGCATGCCCGAGGCTTCCGCCCCTTGAGCCAGCCCCTCGCGGACAGCCATGCCCACGCCCGACCAGGTATTCCAGCAAATGGACAGGGCGGGCAGGCCCAGGCTGCGGCGGTAGCGGGCAAAGGCGTTGAGATAGGCGTTGGCCGCCGTATAGTCGCTCTGCCCCGGTGCACCCGTCAGGGCTGTACGCGACGAGGCCAGCACAAAAAAGGCAAGTCCATCGCCAAGGGTTGCATTGTGCAGGTTCCAGGTTCCCGCCACCTTGGGGGCCAGCACGGCCTCGTAATCCTGCCTGCGGCTGGTGAGCAGATATCCCCTGCCCGCCACGCCCGCCGTGTGGATAACACCCTGGATGGGCCCAACTTCGCGGCGTATCGCCGCAAAGACGGCCTCGACCTGCGCGGCGTCCGTCACGTCGCACTGGTACGCCGTAAACGGTCTGCGGGAAGATTCCCCGGCAAGCATATCGGGCGGCAGCTGACCGCTGCGGTGCAGCAGCACCACGCGCGCGCCGCAGTGCCCGTTAATCTGCCGCGCCAGCGTGCGGCCCATGCCGCCAAGGCCGCCGGTAATCACCACGCAGCCCTTGCCGGTAATCACCGGTCCGGCCCCAGGGCCGGATGCAGGTGCAGACGGCAATTTGACAAGCGTGCGCACGCGCGCCGCGCGGTCGGCAGCCGCCACATAGGGCCCGTCAATGCGCCCAAGACCTGCCGCTAGAGCCAGCGCTGCAGATGCCGCGTCGGCCTGCGCCTCAAGCTCCACATAGGCGCATGAAATACGGGGTTCCTCCCACGGCAGGCAGAGCAACGGCCCCTGGTGCAACGGCCCCTGATGCAGCGTGTCGGGCGGAGTATCCGGCACAAAGGCCCCGCCGCCCACAACCGTCACCCGCAGGGGACGGCGCGCACCGCCGCGGCAAACTTCCTGCAGCAGGGCGCAGAGCGTCCAGGCGTTGTCCTGTGCTGCATCCTGCGAGTCGGGCAGGCAGAGCAAATGATCAATATCCGCATCCAGAACTTCATTGGCAAGCGCGCGGGCGTCGTCCGCCTGCACGGGCCAGATGCCCTGCGCAGCAACCTGCGTACCCAGAGCCTGCTTCAGGGCTGGCGCAAGCACCCCGCCCTGTCCGCCAAGCAGCATGATTTTTGTATGCCCGGCGCTCAAAGGGGCAAGGTCGGCATTTTCCCAGCCCAGCGCGTACAGCTCAGGCCTTGGCCGTTCGTCCGCAACCTGACGCAGGACCATGAACACCAGCCCGCTGAGTTCCACCAGCACCTGGCCAGCGGTATCCGTCACCACGCAATCAGCCGTGATCATGCCCGGCTGGCGGTCGGTAATGCGTGTAAGCGCGTACACTTGCGGCGTAATGGCGCTATACAGGCGCGCCGCTTTGCATGCCGCAGGCACAAAGCCGTGCACATCATGCAGGGCAAGACTGGCGGCAATATCCATCATGGCCGGATGCCAGCGGAAGGTATTAAAATCACCCCTGTAGGCCTCGGGCAGGCAAAGCCTGGCCAGCAGGGTGTTGCCGTCCTGCGAGAGCCAGAGCCGCTCGCGGCACTGCCAGCGGCCGCTCACATTGAGCTGCGGCCCGCCGTGCGGCCCATTTTGCGGCGTTCTTTGCGGCACGGGTTGCGGCACGGGCTGCGGTTCAGCCTCGCGCAGATTTTTGCACAGCGCTTCCACATCCAGCGGCGCGGGGTGGGTGGGCGGCGCGGTCATCAAGGTCAGCCGCGCACTTGCGGCTATGCTCCAGTTTTCAGTGCGCCCTGCGCCGGGCTGGCTGTTGTGCAGCTCCACGGACAGAGAGTCGCCCTCCTGTCGCGTCAGCAGCGCCACGCGGCAGCCGGGGCCGCAGATCGCAGGTTTGCGCCAGCGCAGATCGCCAACGCTCAGAGGGGCAGCCCCGCCGACCCAACCCAGGCAATCCAGCAGGCCCATGCCCACCAGCAGGGGCGTACCGTCAACGTTGTGCTCTGCGGCGGGCCAGAAATCCGGCCTGTCCACGGCAAGGGCAAAGGCCTTGCCCGTCGGGGTAACCACAGGCGCAGACAGAAATTTTGCCGCAAAACGGGGCCACAGCGTTGCCCCTGCAAGAGGAGCCGCGGGCAGGTGCAGCCTGTACACGGGTTTTTCCGGGGGCCACACGAGGTTTGCCCCGGCAAGGTACGCGGCGGCGGCAGCCTGGGCTTCGGCCCGACCGGCAAAAAACGCGCCCCCGACCGTCTGCGCGGTGCCTTGAGGGGCGTCCGCCTGACAAGTTGCCGCCTGGCGAGTTGCCGCCTGTCGGCCAGCGGCGGACACGGTCACGGCGGTCAGCCCGGCTTCAAGCTGCTCAAACAGATCCTGCCGCGAGCTGGCAACGGCAACGGCCCGCACGGGCAGCGCGTCGCGCCCGGTCATCAGCGTGGCGGCAATGGCGTGCAGGGGCCAGTGGTTGTTGCGCGCAACCGCCGCGGCCGTCGCCTGGACGTAGTCATGCAGCGCGGCCTCATCCTGGGCGGAGAACACCACGCATTGCCAGCTGCCGTCGTCCTGCGGCAGCGGCCCGGCCTGATGCTCGGTCACGATAACATGCGCGTTCACGCCGCTGAGGCCAAAAGAGCTGACCCCGCAACGCCAGGGGCGCTCCTGCTCTGGCAGCGGCTCAAGCCTTTGAGCGACGCGCACCGGAGCTGCCTCAAAATCGATATGCGGGTTGGGACGCTCAAAATACGGCTGCGGCGGCACAAGACCGTTTTCGATGCACAGCACGGCCTTGGCGAGGCCTGCAGCGCCTGCGGCGGCGTCCAGATGCCCCAGATTACCCTTGACCGAACCGATGAGCGCTTTTTGCCGCCGCGCTGCTCCCTGCCGGGCAAAAGCCCTGCGCAGGCCCTCAATTTCCACAGGGTCGCCCAGCACGGTTGCCGTGCCGTGGGCCTCAAAAAACTGAATGTCGGCCAGCGAGACACCCGCATCCTGCGCCGCGCGGGCTATGACCTCGGCCTGCGCCTCTGGGTTGGGGGCGGCCATGCTGGAGGATTTGCCGTCCTGATTGACGGCGCTGCCGGGGATAAGCGCGTGGATGGCGTCGTGGTCGCGCAGGGCCGCGTCCAGCGGCTTGAGCAGAAACACCGCCGCGCCCTCGCCCGCGCCCACGCCTTCCGCGCCTGCGTCAAAGGTTCTGGTGCGGCCCGAGGCCGACTCGATGGCAAAGGCCGCATCGGCCTTGACGGGCAGGTCAATGACGTGCGCGCCGCCCACCAGAGCCAACGCGCACTCGCCGTCGCGCAGGCTGCGGCAGGCCTGGTGCAGCGCCGTCAGCACCGACGAGCAGGCGGTATCCACGCTGGCCGCAGGCCCGTGCCAGTTTTTCATGTAGCTCAGGCGGGCCAGCACGTTGGAGGGCACGTTGATAAGGTACGTCTGCTCCGCCAGATCGGGGAAGGCTCTGGTCACTGCCGTCTGGAAAAGACGTACCGGGCTTGCCCCCGCAAAAACGCCCACATCGGCGCTTTCAAGGGCACTGCCGCCGTAGCCCGCGTCGTCCAGCGCGCGCAGGGCTGTTTCAAGAAACACGCGTTGGGCCGGATCCAGCAGACTTGCATCGTTGGGCGAAAGCCCAAACCGGCGGTAGTCGAAAGAAGAAATATCCGAAAGATACGCGGCCTCACGCAGCCGGGCTTCGTCAAAGGCGAGACCCACGGCATCAAATATCTGCCGTGTTTCACTGCGGCGCTTTTCGGGCATGGGCACATTCATGTCCCTGCCGCTGGCCAGGTCGCGCCAAAAGCTCGCCAGATCGGCGTAATCGCCCAGCCGCACGGCCATGCCGATGATGGCGATGGGCGCAGAGGTTGCGCGGAGGGCCACCGCCGCCGCATCCGCAGGATGCGCCCGTGCGATAAACGCCGCCTGCGCACGCATGGTGCTTTCAGAAAAAAGACCGGCCAGCGTAAATATGCCCGGCCACTGTTTGTCGAGCAGGGTGTGCAGCCGCACCAGCAGCAACGAATTGCCGCCCGCTTCAAAAAATCCCAGATCAGGTCCGGCCGCAACCTCGGGCATAACCTGGCGCCACACGCCTCGCACGGCTTCAAGCAGCGTATCTGGCAGTGATTCTGCCAAAGCGTCAGCCCGAGCATTGCCGCCAGATGCAGCGAGCCGTGCGGCGTCAGCCGAGCGCGCGGGCAGGAGCGTGCCCTGCAGACGCTTGCGGTCGGCCTTGCCCGAGGGACTCAGCGGAATGTCATCCAGCACATAAAACAGCGAGGGGTGCATGTATTCGGGCAGCAGCCCCGCAAGTTCTGACCGAAGGTCCGCAAGCTGGAGCCGCGCGCCGCCCTGCGGCAACAAAAAGGCCTCCAGCGCGGCATATTCGCCAATGCGGCCAGCCCGCACCACCGCCTGTGACACGCCCTTGCAACGCGCAAGCGCCGCCTCGACCTCGCCAAGCTCGATGCGGAACCCGCGTATCTTTACCTGATCGTCGTTGCGGCCAAGGTATTCAATACTGCCGTCGGCCAGCCAGCGCCCCAGATCGCCCGTGCGGTACATGCGGCTGCCGGGGGCAAAGGGGTCGTCCATAAAGCGCTGGGCCGTAAGATCGGGCCGGTTTACGTATCCTTTGGCCACCTGCACGCCGGAGATATAAATCTCGCCCGCTACACCCAGTGGCTGGGGCCGCTTGCGCTCGTCAAGCACATACAGACGGGTATTGCTGACCGGGCGGCCAATGGGCACGGCGTGCGGCGGCGTCTGCAGGCAGGGCTGCCACGAAACATCCACCGTTGCCTCTGTGGGGCCGTAAAGGTTGTGCAGCTCTGCGTGCAGCTGTTCCGCAGCCACCAGGGCGTTCCACCTGGCCACCAGCTCGCGGGGCAGGGCCTCGCCGCTGGTAAACAGATAGCGCAGGGTATGGAGTTTGCGCGCCGCAGCCGGGTAGGCATCCAGATAATCCAGAAACGCCCGCAGCATGGACGGCACAAAATGCAGCACCGTGACGCGCCGGGTTTCTATGGCCTGCGCAATGAGGGCGGGATTTTTCTCCGCCCCCGGCCCCAGCAAGGCAAGGCTTGCACCCTGCCAGGACCACCAAAACAGCTCCCAGACCGAAACATCAAAGGCAACCGTGGTTTTTTGCAGCACCACGTCGCCCTGCCCGATGGCAAAGCGCGACTGCATCCAAAGCAGGCGGTTGGCCACGCTTGCATGCTCCACAAGTACGCCCTTGGGCCGCCCGGTGGAGCCGGAAGTAAAGATCACATAGGCAGGGGCGTTTGGCGGCAGCGGCTGCGCCGTCGGGTTTGCCCCATGCCCGGCGTTGGCCGCATGCATAACCTCCGGAGCAGGCGTGAGCACCTGCTGGCCGCACTGGCGGAACACCCCGGCAAAACGTGCATCGCAGATCACTGCGCACGAGCCGAGGTCTTCCAGCACCGGGCGCAGCCGCTCCGCAGGCATGCCGGGAGCCAGCGGCACATACACCGCGCCAAGCCGCAGCACGGCAAAAATGCAGGCCATCATCAGGGGCGAGCGCTCAAAGCACACGCACACGTACTGCCCGCTCTCCACGCCCTGCCCGCGCAGCCATTGGCTTACGGCCTCCACCTGCGCGTCAAAGTCCGCATACGACACAGCCGCGCCCGCAGCGTCGATCACAGCCGGGGCCTCTGGCGTGCGCGCCGCCTGAGCGCAAAAACGGCTGTCCATATCCGCCTGCAGATCAAATGGCTCGGCCGTGTCGTTAAAGGCGGCAAGCTCGGCGCGTTCCTGCTCCGGCAGAATATCCAGATCAAGCAGCGGGCTTGCGTCGTCAGCCAGAACAGCATCGGCCAAAATGCGCAGACGCTCGGCCATGCGGCTGACCGTGCGGCGGCTGAAAAGCTCGGTGCAGTATTCCAGATGCACTTCGTAGCCGCCGTCCGCGCGCTCTTTAAAGTAAAAACTCAGGTCAAACTTGCTGCACTGGTGCGGCAGACCAAGGGCCTCCATGTGCAGGGGCGCACGCCCAAAATCGTTCCAGCTGGCGTCTTCCAGCGCGGTAAATACGTCAAACAGCGGGTTGCGGGCCGCGTTTCTCTCTACCTCCACGGCCTCGATGACCTTTTCAAAGGGGCAGTTTTGCGCCGCCAGCGCGTGACGGAATGCTGCGTCCACCGTGCGCGCCAGTTCCGCAAATCCGCCCTGGGCGTTCATACGCGTCCGCACCACGAGCGTGTTGACAAACAGGCCTACAAGACCCTGAACCTGCTCGTGCTCCCTGTTGGCGGCCGGGCAGCCCAAGATGACGTCGTCCTGCCCGGTGTGGCGCAGCAAAAAGGCGTCCACCAGCGCCAGCAGTACGGGAAAAACCGTCAACTCCCCCTGCAGCGCCCAGCGTTTGATGGCCTGGCTGCGCTCGCGCCCCAGATCAAAAATCAGCACATCCCCTTCAAAGCGCTGCACGGCAGACCGGGGAAAATCCAGCGGCAGGCGCAGGCGCTCGGGCAGAGGTGTGAGGTCGTTGCACAGCGGCTCCAGCCCGCCTGGTTCGCGCTGCGAATCCCACAGGGCGTAACTGGCAAAATCCAGTTCCAGAGGTCGCCACTGCGGGGCCGTGCCCTGCAACACGGCTTCGTAGGCTTCGTTGAGCTCGCGGGTAAAAATCTCTCCCGACCAGCCGTCAAAAATAATGTGGTGAAAACAGAACAGCAGCACATGACTGTCGTCACCCTGCCGGAACAGGGCCACGCGGGCCAGGGGCCGCTCCGCGCCCAGCGGCAGCGTCATGCCAAGATAGACGGCCTCGGTAAAGGGCGTGTCGTAACACTCAAGCCGCAGGCCGCCCGCAGGGGCGACCGTCTGCTCCGGCGCGTCCAGCGCCACGCGGATGCGCAGGGCGTCGTGCCGCTCTTCAAGCAGGGTCAGGGCATTTTGCAGGGCCACGGCATCCACCGGGCCGCGCAGGCGCGCGGCAAAAGGAATCACATATACCCGACCGCTCTCGTGCAGCTTTTGCATAAACCAGATACGCTGCTGCGCGGGCGACAGAGGGTAGCGCTCCAACCCCGCCATACGCGGAATAACTGCATCCGGCACTGCCAGAGCGCTGATGCGCACGGCCAGGGCACGGGGGCTGGGGTAGCCCATGACGTCTTCAATGCCGATGGCAACCGACAGGCTTTTGCTCAGGCTGGCAAGCAGACGCATGGCCGAGATGCTGTGCCCGCCAAGCTGAAAAAAGTCGGTGTCTACAGAATCAACCGGCTGGCCCAGTACTGTGGAATAGGCCTCGCGCACGGTCTCGGCCAGCGAGGCAATATCCTGCCCTCCGGCTACTGCAGCGGGCGCAATGACAGCCGCTGCAATTTCACTTGCTGCAACGGCACTGGTGGGCGCGGCTTTGCGCTGATCGGGCACATCCGTCACAGCAGCTGCGGCAGCAGCCTCAAGATCAAGGCATGGGCGGCCCCCGCCAGCCACAGCCGCCCGCAGCACCGCATGCAGACCGTTGCACAGGGCAAGGGTGCTGTTGTGCGACAGCCGCCCGGCATCGTACAAAAAGCGGAAGCGCAGCCGTGCGCCGGGGATAACCGAAATACCCAGAGCGTAGGGGATTTTTTCAAAGCCGCGCATGTCGCACAGCTCAACGCTCCCCTCGTCAAAGCTCGTGTCCACGGGATAGTTTTCAAAAACCATCAAATGGTCGAGCACGTTTCTGCCCATGGCCGCCAGCGGCACATAGCCGTAGCGCATATGCTGCAGGTTCTGCTCTTTGACATAGGCCAGCAGCTCGCCAAACGGCTCATGGGGCCGCCAGCGGGCGCGCAGCGGCAAGGTCTGGATAAACAGCCCCACAGCGGATTCGATGCCCGCCACTTCTGCCGGTCGGCCAGAGGTGACCACGCCAAAAACCACATCGCGGCTGCCCTGGTTGACAGCCCCAAGCACTATGCCCCACAGGGCCTGCACCAAGGCGGAAAGCGTGACGGACTCGGCCGTGGCCAGCGCCTGCAGACCGGCGGTCAAAGCCTCGTCCAGCTCAAGCTCCATGGTTTGCGGTTCGGTAAATTCTGAGCTATCGCCGCCGTCCTTGGCCGTGACGTCTCCCGCCACGCCTGTGGGCCCGGCAAAATCCTGCAGCAGCCCGGCCCAGTAGGCCCGCGCTGCCCGCTCGTCAAACTGCGCCCGCCAACGGCTGTACGTCTCAAGCGGAAACGGCTCGGGCAAACGCGCGTTTATGGACCCGCCTTCGGTTTTGGCCAGGGCAAAAAGCTCGCGCAGCAGCACGCCCATGCACCAGCCGTCCATCAGCAGATGATGGAAGCACCAGCTCATCACCGCGCCGTCGTCTCCACGGCGGAAAAACCTTGCCCGCAGCAGAGGCCCGCGCTGCACGTCAAAGCCGCGCTGACGCTCCGCCCGCAGCAGGGCCTGCATCTCCGCCTCGGCCTCGGCCTCCGGCAGGTGCGAAAAGTCGTGGTATTCCATGCTGGTGCGGGCCTTGCGCAGCACCAGACGGTAAAACTCGCCCTCCACCGGCATGGGAAACAGCGAGCGCAGGCTCTCGTGCCGGGCCGTGAGCAGTTGCCACGCCCGCATGAGCGCAAAGATGTCCACTTTGCCGCTCAGGTAAAATTCCACCTGCTGGGTGTATACGCCCGACTGCGCCAGCATCGACTGGTACAGCAGCGGCTCGTGCCCGCCGTCTGGCTGGGCGATGTGCTCCACCTCGTCAGCCGTGCAGCCGCTGGCGGCAAAGATGGCGTCAAGCGTCTGCTGCGGCAGGTAGGCAGGCAGGGTTTTGAGGGCCTCGCGCCAGCTGTCGAGCAGATCGCCGACCCAGTCTGCGGGCAGACACTGGGGGCTGAACCAGGCCTCAAGATGCAGTACGCCCTGCAGGTCAAAAAATACCGAAAGCTCCAGCGGCGCTTCGGCCCGCATCTCGCTGTGCACAAGCCCGGGTACAAGCCCCGGCGCAAGCGCTGAAAGCACCAGCTCGGCCTCGTCATCGGGCTGGCCCGTCATGCGACCCAGATAGTTGAAGGCAATCTGCGCCGCATAGTCGAACGTATCGGGCTCATCCTGCCGCAAGTATCCATATGCGTTGCAGTTTTCTGGGGTGAAATACTGCGCCAGCCATGGCCCCACGGTTTCGCGGGCCTGGGCGCAGGTGGCGGCAGGTTCAAGGGGCATGGGACATACGGCGGTAAACCAGCCAAGGCTGCGGCTTGCGTCAAAACCGGGCAGGAGTTCGTCGCGCCCGTGGCTCTCAAGCGTTACCTGCACGGTGGCCCTTTGCCCCTGCGCATGCAGGGCGCAGGCCAGCGCGGCCAGCAGATCGGCCTTGGCGTCGTGCGAATATTCAAACCGGAACCCCTCAAGCAACACAGCCGCGCTGACGCGCTCGGCGGCTTTGTCCCGCCCCTCGGGCAGCCGGGCGCGCAAGGGTTGCGCCGGTACGGCGCAAGCTGCAAGCCAGAGGGCGCGCTGTTCTTTGCTGGGGAAAACCCCGGACGCGCGCAGGCGCTCAACCTCGCGGGCGCGCAGAGCAAGCCCGTGAGACTCGCGTTGCAAATCGCCTGTGCGGCAGTAATGGATAAAATCCTGCCGCAGCGTTTCAAGCGACAGCGCGTCCAGCGCAAGATGGTGACCCGCCAGCACCAAAAACCGTCTGTCGCCCTGCCGGGCAAGCACAGCCCCCAGGGTGCGGCCGTCCTCCGGGTTCAGCCCGGCGACAATCCGGGCTACGGCCTCGCGCAGCAGGGCTGTCTGCTCCACCGACTGTCCGTATTCGCGGCACTGCAGGTGGATGGCCTGCGGCTCGGCGAGCACCGTTGCGTGGTCTGGCGCAAAGGCCATGCGCAGGGCCTCGTGGGTTGCGGGCAGGCTGGCGAGCCATGACTCAATGCCCTCTGTCGGCACCCCGGCCCGTATTTCCAGCGGCAGCAACATAAAAAACTGCCGCCAGTGCAGGGGATGCGCCGCCGTAAAATGGCGGGCAAAGGGCAACAGGGGCACCCGCTCGCCAGGGACAACCGGCGTGTAATCCACATTTTGGGCTGGCACTGGCGCGCTTACGCCGTCTTGCAGCAAGGCGCATATATCCGCAAAGCGGGGCTTGCGTAAAAAGTCGGGCGCGCTCAGGGCGGTGATGCCGCTGCGGCGCAGAATGCCCGTTATCTGGATGGCCTTGATGGAGTCGCCGCCCTCGCGGAAAAATTCGCTGTCGTCGGCTACGGCTCCTGTGGAGCCGGGGTGCAAAATTTTGCGCCAGGCATCGGCCAGCATCTGCCGTGGATTGCGGCGGGCAAGGCCCGCGCAGGCGCGGCGCATGCTCTGCGCAAGCTCTTCAAGCAGGGCCGGGGCATCCGCCACGCAGCCGGCGTCGTACTCAAGCACAATGCGCGAGGCGGCCCCGGTTACGAGCGTAAAGCTGGCTGTAAGTTTGCTGGCCCGCAGCTGTAGCCCAAGCCTGCGAACCTCGATGCCGGGAGCGCTCAGCGGCTCAAAATGCGCGTGCGTGGCCAAAAATTCGGGCACGATGTCGGCAGCGCCGTAACGGCTGTGCTCGATGGCCTGGCGCATCTGCTGGGACGCTTCCGCCAGGGCGGCGCTGTCCTGCTGCCCTTCAAGCCGTACGCGAAGGGGCACGGTGTTGACGTAAAACCCGGCTGCGCAAAATTCGTCCTGCGTTTCTCGCAGACCCATGGGCACGCCGAGCAGCAGCTCCTTGCGCCCAAAGCGCTGGCAAAGGGTGCGCCCTGCCAGCGCCACAAAACAGGCCAGTACGCTTGCGCCAGCGTTTTTTGCCAACATTTCAAAGCCGTGCGCGGTCGCCGCATCAATATCGATGCCCGTCATGGCTCCGGTGCGGCTGGCGGCCCCGGCTGCCGCATTTACCGGGGCGACCGGCGGCGTAAGCACCAACTGCCAGTACGCCGCATCCTCCGCGCAGGCGGGCGACGCCGCGTAGGCGCTCTGCCTGCGGCAAAAAGCCTCCTGCGCCGCGAGCTGTCCGCGTACAAGCGGCTCGCCGCGCAGATGGCGCAGGGCATTTTGCAGCAGTATCTCAAGGGTTTCGCCATCGCCCGCCACATGGTGCACCAACACCAGCACCTGCACGCTGTGGGGCAATGCGGCCGCCACCAGACGCACCGGCAGTTCCACGCGCAGATCAAAGGGCGTATGAATCTGCTCGTCAAAAAAAACGGCGGCCTCGCGCTCGTTGGCAAAAGCCACGCTGCGCAGGAACACCTCGTCCTTGCCGCTCTGAAAATGGGGATTGTCTATATCGCCCGCCACCGTGCAGTGAAAAAGCTCCTGGGCGTTGGCGGCCCGGCGCAGCCCCTCGAGAAAATCCGCCGTTCTGTCGCCGCGCAACTCAAGCAGAAGAGGCATATTGTAATCAATTGAGCCCTCGTTGACCTGCTGGTACGCCCAGATACGGTACTGTCCCATGCTCATGGGCGCGGTTTGGCGGGCGCCGGTCGATTTGACCCGGCCATTGCCGAGCAGCGCCTCCACATCAAACAGGGTTTCGCAGCTCGCAAAACTGCGAAAGGAAATATCCACATCAAAGGTTTTGCGGATTGAGTGCAGCAGGGACATGGCGTTGAGGCTGTTGCCGCCCTGATCAAAAAAGCTTTTGGCGGGGTTGTAGGTACGGCCAAGCACTCGCTCAAAAATACTCACAAGGCCCGCATCCACCTGCCTTTGCCCGCTTGTCTGCGTCTCGCCCTGCCTGGCAATGGCATGCAGGGCCTTACGGTCAATTTTGCCCGTGGGGGCCACTGGCATGGCCTCAAGCACATGCCATGCGGAGGGAATCATGTACGGCGGCAGGTTGTCCCGGCTCCACGAAACAACGGATTCGATGGCTGCCCCCGATTTGAGCACAAAAAACGCGGCAAGGCTGGTCTGACCGCCGGCATCCTTAACCGCCAGCACGGCAGCCTGGCTGACGGCCTCGCAGCTTTCGAGCAGGCAGGCCACTTCGACCAGTTCCACTCGGTTGCCGCGAATTTTTACCTGATCGTCGGCGCGCCCCAGCAGCAGAATCTCCCCCCTGGACGACCACAGCGCCAGATCGCCCGACGCGTAAAACCGCGCGCCGCCTTCCTGCGGCAGGCGTACAAACCGCTGCCCGGTCATATCCGGCTTGTTGTGGTAGCCAAGGGCAAGGCTGTCCCCGCCGATCCACAGTTCGCCCGCCATGTCCGCTGGCAGCTCGCGCCCTTCGGCATTGCGGATGGAGAGCGTCACATTGGGGATGGGCCGCCCTACGCCAATGGGCTGCGGCTCAAAAGGCGAAACCTCCTTCATGGCAGCGCATACGCAGGTTTCTGTAGGGCCGTAGGCGTTGAAATAGCGCAGTGATTTGGCGTAGTGCAGGGCGTCCGCCGCCACAGGGGGTTCGCCCGCGGTGATGAGCACGCGCAAACCCGGAAAGGGTTCGCCCTCAAAAAGATTGAGGTACGAGGGCGGCAGGGTTGCCACGCTGATATCATTGTCGATCATGTACTGTCGCAGGGTCCACGGCGCGTTGCGGCACGGGTCGCTCACAGGATAAAGCCCCGCCCCGGTCAGCAGGGCCATAAACATCTCTGAAAGCGAGGCGTCAAAAATGGGCGGCGCAAACTGCAGTACGCGGTCGTCCTGCTGCACGCCAAAAAGCTCTATCTGCCCCTGAATCATGTTGGCAAAGCCGCCGTGCGGGGCCAGCACGCCCTTGGGCTTGCCCGTAGAGCCTGACGTATAGATGAGGTAGGCCCCGTCGCTGGCTGCTGGCGCTTGCGGCAGAGGGATGATGGCCGACTGCCGGTAAGCCGCATTGTCGAGGTCAAGGGTAATGTCCGCCCCTGCGTCTTCTATTATATAAGCCCGCCGGTCAGGGGCCGCCTTGGGGTCTATGGGCAGATACGCCGCGCCCAGCCTCTGGATGCCCAGCACGACCTCCGGCAGGTTGGCCGTGCGCTCGGCCTCCACCGCCACAATGCCGCCCCGCCCAACGCCCTGCTCCGCCAGCCATGCGGCGCAGCGCAGGGAATTTGCGCGCACCTCGGCGTAAGAAAGGGCATTGCCCCACTCGTCCTTTACCGCCGTGCGTTCGGCAAACTTCTCTGCCGCGGCGTCAAAGAGTTCGGGCAGGGAGCGGATGTCGTACCGCCTCGCAGGCCCGACGCGCCACTGCGCCAGCTCGCGCTTTTCTTCATCCAGCAGATAGTCGAGCTGCGGCGGCTCGACCCCGGCCGCCAGCTGACCGATAACGCACTCGACCCGCGCCACAAAGCGCTCCACGTCCCTGTCGCTCAGGTGGTTGCGGCTGTTGCGCACGGTGAGCGAAAAACAGCCCGAACACAGCTCCTGCATAACCAGGATGCCGAAAAGAATCGGCTCTTTGGCGCTGTGGCGCTGCGCTGCCTCAACAATGGGAAATTCCGCCGTGCCGGGCGGCGTGTTGGGCAAAAAATTGACAAACGTATCAGCCAGAAAGGCAAAATTGCGGCCTTCAAGCTTGCGCGCCGCCAGCTGATACGGCGTACGCACATGGCGGTAAAACGAGGTGTTTTGGGCGCTGACGGCCTCAAGCAGTTTGGCGAAGGTTTCGTGAGCGGTAACGTTGACCAGCAGAGGCGGCAGCGACATCATAGCGCCCTGCCGGCGGTGCAGCACCTTGCGCTCGCCGTAGGCCACGGGGGCAAGGGCGACGATGTCTTTTTCGCCGCTCATGAATGAAACGATCAGCGAATAAATGCCCGTAAAAAAGACCGCGGGGCTGACCTTGTGCGCGGCAATAAGCGCCGAGGCTTCACGCGAGGCTTTTTCAGAAAGAATGTACTTGTGATGGCGGCTATCGCCCAGCACGTCGGGGCGACCCGGCAGGGCGCGCAGCAGCCTTTTTTCGGGCAGGCGGGCAAGGTGCTCCTCCCAAAAGGCCATATCCTTCTGAAAGCGGGGCGAGGCGCAGTGTGCCTGGTCTTCGAGATAGGCTTCGTCGCAGGGGCACGGCTCGCCGAGGTCGGGAGTTTCGCCGCGAGCAAGGGCCGTGTAAACATTGGCAATAACCGCAATATGAAAAAAGATGGCCAGCCCGTCGAGCACGACGTGCGAGCACTTGATGGCAACGATGCAGCTTGCCGGGCCCGTAAGCACCAGCGCATAGCGGATAAGGGGATTCTCTACCGGCTCTTCAAAGAACTCGTCGATCATGCGGTCGGCGGCAGCGCTGGGGTCAGGCTGCGCGGCGGCATCAAGAACCCGAAAGTCGGGTTCGTGTTCTTCACCATCTATGAGAAAGCGAGGTTCTTCTTCGTCCTGACACAGGACGGCGGCGGGCAGGGGCGTAAAGTGGAGCGTACGCCGTATGGCCTGACGCAGCAACCCGGGGTCGAGCATGGCGTCTATACGGTAGCAACCCCTGATGGAAGTTTCTGCATAGTCGGACAACGCCGCCTTTGCCGAGAGCCACAGTTCCTTCTGACAACCGGTTAAAGGCACAAACTTTGCCATTCCGTCCCCCACTGCGGCTTTTCGATCATAGCGCCATGCCGAGCAAAATAGCCTACAGTGAACATATTGGCAAGTTTTACATATACTTTGGACAATTTTTGCCGTAAATTCTTACCAGAACGCAAGACCCGTCCTCTGAGTTTTTTCCCCATGAAACCTCCCGGCAGGCAACGGTTCTTTCATAAATATAGCTTCGCAGAAATCCAGTCGCAAACCGAGGCCAGAATAATGCTCGCAGAACCTTGCTGGAAATGCATGGATTGGAAAAAGGAACTTGCCAACAATGTTGTCAGCATCGACCAGCTGAAAGAATACGCTTCTTTCAGCCCCGCTGAGGAGGCAACCCTGCGTGAAGTAGCCAAAGTGCATCCTATCAACATTCCCCGCTATTATCTGAGCCTCATCGACAAAAACGACCCCCGCGATCCTATCCGGCGCATGTGCTTTCCCGATGCCGAAGAGCTGGTGGTTGCCGGGTCCATGGGCGCGACCACTGCCGACCCCTATGGCGACGACAAGCACGACAAGGGCAACGGCGTGCTGCACAAATACGACTGCACGGCACTGCTGGTCACCACCGAATGCTGCGCCATGCACTGCAGGCACTGCTTCCGCCGTCGCATCGTGGGGCACTCAAACCAGCAGACCCTGCGCAATTTTGCCGGGGCTCTGCAATATATTGCCGACCACCCCAAGATCAACAACGTCATCCTGTCGGGCGGCGACCCGCTGACCCTCGCTACCCCGGTCTTGCAAAAAATGCTGGCCGGTCTGGCCGAGATAGACCATGTGGATTTTGTACGCATAGGTACGCGCATTCCCGTCACATACCCCCTGCGCCTGTTTGACGACGCCCTCATCGAGGTTCTGCGCGCTTTTGCCGAACGCAAGGCCCTGTACATCGCCACCCACTACAACCACACCCGCGAGATAACCCCCACATCCACAGAAGCCATAAAAAGACTGCGCCTGTGCGGGGCCGTCATCAACAATCAGGCGGTGCTGCTGCGGGGCGTAAACGACACGGCGCAGGACATCGCCGAACTGATGAACCGACTGCTGGCCATCGGCGTAAACCCCTACTATCTCTATCAGTGCATGCCGGTATCGCGCGTGCGGCACCATTTTCAGCTGCCGCTCAAACAGGGCATCGCCATTGTGGATAAGGCCAAGGCGCTGCTCAGCGGCTACGGCAAACGCTTCAAGTACATAATCGGTCACGACATCGGCAAGCTTGAAATTTGCGGCATCAGCGACGGCAACATTATCCTCAAGCAGATGCACGCCCGCATCGGCCATGAGGAACAGGCCTCGCGCATCATCATCCAAAAACTCGATGACGACGCCGGCTGGGTTGATCTGTAGGTCTAACAACATGCAACACGCTGACACAACTCTGTTTTGCATTCCGCATGCGGGGGGCAATGCCGCCTATTTTGCGCAGTTTGGCGCGCTGTTTCCTGCTGCAATCGAGGTCAGGCCGCTGGATCTGCCGGGCAAGGGCCGCCGTTTTCGCGAGCCGCTGCCCACCAGCATGGAGGCCATGGGGCGCGACCTTTTTGCCCAGATGCGTCCTACAGCCCTCAACAGGCCCTACGCCATCTTTGGGCACAGCATGGGCGGGCTGCTGGCCTTTGTGTGCGCACGGCTGGCAGGCGAAACCAGCATCCCGCTGCCAAAAGCTATTTTTATTTCTTCGGTGCACGCGCCGGACAAAATCAATACGGGCATTCCCGGGCCGGTGTCGCAGCTGCCGCCGGGCAAGCTGTGGGACCATGTGCTGCGCATGGGCGGCACGCCGCCAGACGTGGCGCATTCCAATGAATTTCGCAGCTATATCGAGCCATTGCTTGCGGCGGATTTTGCCGCTGTGGAGAGCTGGCAGCCAGCCCCCTGCCCGCCCCTGCCCATGCCCATACACATCGTGCTGGGCAGCGAAGACATCATCACCGAGGCCGACGCCCTGCACTGGCAAAAGCTGTCTGCCGCCCCGGGCACCGTGCGCACCTTCAGCGGCGGCCATTTTTACCTGCAGAACCACTGGCAGGAGCTGGCCGAACACCTCACGCGCACGCTGGCGGCATAACCATGCTGGCGCGGCTGTTTGGTCAGTGGGCCGTGCCGACCGCAGAGCCGGGTACGGTTTTGTGCGTGGGCCTGCATCTGCAGGATATGGCTGCCTGGCCCGACTGCTGCCGCCCCTTCACCACCGTTTGCGAACAACGCGCGGCAAGACGCTTTGCCCAGGTTGCCGACGCGGCCCGTCACCTGGCAGGCCGGGCGCTCGCGCGGCGCATGCTGCACGCCCAGACGGGGCAAAGCATGGTTGACGACTTTGCCCGCAACCCCCATGGCAAGCCCTTTTGTCCGCTGACAACAGCTGAGTTTTCCATCAGCCATTCGGGCGACATGGTGTGGGTGGCCGTGTGCCGCAGCGCCCCTGTGGGCATCGATGTGGAAAAAATGCACCCCCTGCCGGATGCGGCCGAGCTGACCGGCCAACTGCACCCGCAGGAACGGCAGGCCCTGCTGGCATTGCCCGAAACAGAGCTTGAAACGGCATTCTACCGCTGCTGGACGCGCAAGGAGGCCCTGCTCAAAGCCGTGGGCACAGGGTTGAGCACGCCGCTGCAGAACTTTTGCGTGCGCATTGACCAGCAGGACGACAACTGGGTGCTCCTTGCGCCCACGCTGGCAACCGGGCAATGGACCTGCCGCGACCTAGCCGTTGCCGACGGTTACCAGTGCAGCGTGGCCGCCCAGGTCCCGCGCCTGCGCATAGAGGTGCATCATGTCTGACCGGCTGCGTCGCATGCGCAAAAAAACACGCAATCACGCCGCATTCGCCCCCAAATTCATGTGGACGATACCGCTTTTTCTCTGATATATTGAAATATGCGCGCATGGCTTTACGCCCGCGTCATAATTGGGTTTACACTTCCAGACAGCTCAAGGCGTCGCGTACTGTCCTGGCAGAGCCGCCGTGCTGCGGACGCACTGCGTTATCGAGAACGCGTCAAAGGTATATTGTTCCATGAGCAGCCGCCTCAGATCGTTACTCGCCATACTTGCCGCAGCGCTCGTTTGCGTCATGACGCTGTGCGCCGGAGTGCAGGCCGTCCAGCTGGGCGCGACAGCTGTTTCAGCGCCTGCGCTGCAGCCCGGCCAGTCCCAGAGCCCGGCGACATGGCAAGAACCCGGCCGTCCCATGGTCGCAGCCTATTTTGAGGCTGGCCCCTACTGGGAATTCAGCCTGCTGCAAAAAGAAATCATCAAGGCTCTGCAACAGCGCGGCGTTGCGGCGCGTATCGTGTTTCCCGACGACCTTCACATCAGCCCCGGCTGGGACGCCCCCAACAGCGTGTACCGCGCCGAGGCCCGCAAGCTGATGTCCAACCCCGCCATAGACGTGATCATAAGCATGGGCACAGAGGCTACCAAGGCCCTGCTGGCCGAAAACAACGGCAAAACCCCCATCATGAGCGTGGACGTGGCCGACCCTGCTGGCGCGGGCATTGTTGACAGCGTTACCGGCAAGGGGGCAGCCAACCTCACCATCCGCTACACCAAGGACAAATGGTTCAAGGTCTTTGCGCTGTTTCACGAGGCCCGGCCCTTTCGGCGTCTTGGCATCATGTACCACGACAGCCCCGAGGGGCTCTCGTACTCCAATGTGCGCGAAGCCCGCGAGGTGGCGCGCGATCGCGGTTTTACCCTCGTGGAATACCCCTTTCTCGACAAGGCCGAGAGCGTTGAATCGTGCGCAAAAGGCGTAAACAGCCTGTTGAGTCAGGGCATCGACGCCTTTTACATCTCGGCGCTCAACTGCTTTGACTGGACCCAGGCCAACCCGCAGGGCATCTTTGACACGCTCAACGCCAAGGGCATCAAGACCTTTGCGCGCGACGGCAGCGTGCATGTGAGCCGGGGCGCGCTCATGGGGCTTTCCACCCTTGATTATGTCCCGCTGGGCAAATTTTACGCCGACCACATGGCCGCGCAGCTGGGCCTATTGCCGCCCAACGCGCAGCTCGAGGAAGCGGCCTACACGCCCAAGATAGCGCTCAACCTTGTGACGGCGCAAAAGATGGGCATGGATCTGCCGCTGGTTCTGCTTATTTCGGCAGACGAACTTTTTGACGCAACCCTGGCTGGCGTTGATAAAACGCCCGCCGTACAATAACTTTCCCGTAACCCTGAAACCGATTTCATCGAGGTTGCACATGACGAAAGATACATTGGAAAACACTGTTGACGGCGCTGAAGATCAGGCTGCCTGCCAGACGGAAGAAACCTGCGAATGCGCCTGCCCGTCGGTGGAATCGGTGGACGCCATCATTCGCAAGCGCGTCTACGGCGCCATTGGCATTGGCTTTGTGCCGGTGCCGCTGGTGGATTTTTTGGGCCTCTCCGCCCTGCAGCTTGAACTGATCCACGCTCTGGCCAAGGCCCACGGCGTCGAATTTAAAAAGGAACGCGTCAAATCCATCATTTCGTCGCTCTGCGGCGGCATTCTGACCACGGCAAGCGTGCCCCTGGCCGCCTCTCTGCTCAAGAGCCTGCCTGTCATCGGCATCACCGCAGGCGCGGCCACCATCAGTCTCATGGGCGGCACAACCACCTATGCTCTGGGCTGGGTTTTTGACCGCCACTTCAGAAAGGGCGGCAGCCTCGTTGATTTTGACGCCGAAGAAGCCAAAACCTACTTCAAGGAAAAGGTTGAAGAAGGAAAGTCGTTTATCGGCAAAATCAAAAAAAAGGTAAAGAAAGACGCTGCGGTCGAAGCTGAAGCGCCCGCCAAAGAAACGAGCACCGACGCGGCCTAGATACGGCAGCCCCTGACCGGTTTCGGGAATCTGACGCAAGCCGGAGGGCCAGACGGCTGGCCCTCTGGCTGCCTTGCGGCGAACAGAAGCCGCACGATATCGGCAGCCTGCAGGATTTATAAGCCATTTTTGCGCTCATGGCCGCTCAGCGGCGGAGCGCATACGTTGTGTTTGCCCAAAAACCGCGCGACAGCCGGTGCTGGCAAACAGACCGCCGGGCATGCCGCACGGCGCGGCACACCTGAACACCGGGGCCACAGAACCACATGCTGCAACTGAAAAAATCGCTTTTTCTCAAACTTCTGTGGGAGCAGGCTGGCGACGAGGGCAACAAGATTGTCGCCGCGTGCCTTGGCTCTGGCATCATGCAAGGGCTTGCCGTTTTTTCGGTTCTGCAGGGTCTGGAAGAGCTTTCGGATGACGGGCTGCAGTTCCATACTTTTTTGGCCTTTCTGGTCAGCCTTACCGCATTTTATTTTTTGTTTCGGCACATTACGGGCCGCTCGGCGCAGATTGCCCTGCGCGGCATCATGGAGTGGCGCATGCGCATTGCCGCCAAGCTGCGCGGCGTTTCGCTGCTGGAATATGAAAAGCTGGACAAAAACCGTATTCAGTCAGCCCTGCTGGATGGCCGCGAAATGGTTGTCGAAGCCGCCCGCATGCTTGTGGCGGCCTCGGCCAATACGGTTATGGTGGCGCTTTCGTTTGTAAAAATGGCCACCGTGTCCATACCCGGCACTCTGGGCATTTTTGTGCTGCTGGGCATGGGGTTCTGGATTTTTTTACACCTCATCAACAGCGTGCATGCGCATATGGGGCCCGCCATGCGGGCCGACCAGCGTTTTTGCGCGGGTCTGCGCGACCTGTACGCGGGCCTGCTGCAGCTCAAGATGCACAAACCCAGAACAACTGCCCTTTTTGGCGAGCAGATCATCCCCGACCTCTCCGTCGCCTCTGAAGCGCGCGACGCCACCGAACGCAGACACGCCCTGGGCATTTCATTTTTCGCCATGTTCAACCTGCTGATACTCGGGCTCATACTGTTCATCATGCCCAAGGTTCTCGGGCTTGAAACCTCGGAGACATCCTCGCTGCTGGTATTGTGCATGTTCAGCCTGAGCCCCCTCATCAGCCTGATCACCTCCGTGCCCATGATGGCCAAAGTCGAGATGAGCCTGCAGGAGCTGGCCAGCGTGGAGGCGCAGATCGATTCTGTAACAGAGCCCTTTGAAACCTCTGGCGTTAACGCCCGCTGGCAGCAGCCCGACCCCGCCGTGCCCGACTTTACCTCCATCTCCATGCGCCAGGTGCGCTTTGACTACCGCGACCGCGCCGGGCTGCGTCTGTTTGGCATCGACGTTGAATCGTTTGAGCTGCGCAAGGGCGAAATGGTCTTCATACGGGGCGGCAACGGGTCGGGCAAATCCACGTTCATGAACGTGCTGGCCGGGCTGTACGCGCCCCAGGCCGGAGAAATATTTTTGAACGACGCCATGCTTTCAGACGTAAATATGGAGTCGTACCGCAACCTCTTTACCATCGTGCCCACAGATTACCACCTGTTTTCACGCCCCCTGGGGCTGCGCATTACCGCCGGCCAGCTCACCGACGTACTGCGCACCCTGCATATGGAAACAAAGGTAACCCTGCTTGAAGACGGCACATTTTCTACACTTGATCTCTCCGCCGGGCAGCGCAAACGCCTGGCCCTTGCCTGCGCGCTGCTCGAAAAACGCCATATCTACCTGTTCGACGAGGTCGCCGCAGACTTTGACCCAGTATTTCGCCGCTATTTTTACGAAGAACTTTTGCCGGACATCATCCGGCAGGGCGGAACCATCCTGGCCATATCCCATGACGACCGCTACTTCCATGTGGCCGACAGAGTGCTGACCATGCGCGAAGGCGGATTTGTGGAAGACCCCTTTGACGAAGGGGCATCGGCATGAATTCCCCGCTGACGTATCTGCACAGGCACCTTGCGGCGCTGCTGTGCCTGTGCTTGTGCCTGTGCCTGCCCCTTGCGGCAAAGGCCAAGGACCTTACCGGCAATTCAAACATCCAGCTGGTGCGCGAGCTCTACGACAACGTGCGCGACACTCTGCCCTCTGAAATAAACGCCGCCGGAAACACGCAGACCATACAAAACAGGCTCAGATGCTACGAAAAAAACCACGACTACGGGCAGCGCATACAGATCTGCAACAACAAATACGTTAAAAACATCGTGCATCTTGCTCGTAAATCCATCCATTCTCGCCCCAACCTTGGAGAATTTGTGCTCAATGTTGATCTTTGCCCCATTCTTTACAACATCTGCATGGGGCAGACGCAGGATGACAAGGAACGCTGCATCCTGTTTGAACGGCAGTGCATAGATTATACGCTTGATATGTTCTGGCGCGGCTCTGCGCGATATACACAGCAAACCTACCGGTTGGATCAATGAAAAGCCTCTGTGCAAGCATACGGGACATGGTGCGCCGCAACCGCATAAGGATCATCTGCGCGGGCGTGGTTACCACGCTGATCATCCTGTTTCTCTGGCCGAGCATCGTCATTTCCATCAAGCCCGGCGAGCTTGGCGTGCTCTACGCGCGCTTTCGCGGCGGCACGCAGCTGCAGCAGACCTACGACGAAGGACTCCACCTTATCCAGCCGTGGAACATCATGTACATCTATGATGTACGCGTGCAGGAAGAAACGCAGAACATCGATGTGCTCACCGTGGACGGTCTGACCATCAACGTGCAGATCTCGTTGCGCTTCCAGCTTTTCCGCGACCGCCTGCCCGCGCTGCATCAGGAGATAGGCCCCAACTACCGCGAAAAGGTTGTGCTGCCCATCATGAACTCGGCCGTGCGCCAAACCATCGGCAGTTACCGGCCCGACGACCTCTACTCCACCGCACGGCAGGAGCTGCAGGACCAGATGCTTGTGGACGCTGTGGAAGAAATGGGCCGCATCCCCATTCTTATTCAGGGCTTTGTGGTCAAAAGCATTACCCTGCCCGAAGTGCTGCGCGACTCCATCGAGCGCAAACTCGTGGCCGAGCAAGATTACCTGCGCTACAAGTACATTCTGCTTGAGGCGCAGCAGGAGGCGCGGCGCAAGATTTTTGAAGCCGAGGGCATCAAGGCGTATCAGATGCTGGTCAACGAGCATATGACGCAAAACTTTTTGCGCTACGAGGGCATTCAGGCCACCAAGGATCTTGCCTCGTCGTCCAACGCCAAGATTGTTGTTATCGGCGGCAAGGACGGCCTGCCCGTCATCCTCAACGCCGATTCGCCAGCTGGCGCGGCTCCGGTTGACCCGGCAAGCAAGCCCGCCGCCCAGGGCGCGGATTCCAGGACGGCCACGCAAACAGTCGGCAAACAGGATGCAGCCCAACCAGAGGCAGCAAAGCCCGACGCTGGCAAACCCGACCCGTCAAAGGGCCCGCAGGGCAAAAGCACAGATTCACGGCCAGATGCTGCCAGATCAGCCGCCCCCAGGCCAGATGCTGCCAGATCAAACATGGGCAGACCCAATGCCGTCCGCCCGGATACCCGGTCAGAAGCCCGGCAGGACAAGGGGACGGAGCAATCCCCGTCTGACGGGTTCGGCTGGATATCGCCGGGCGAAAGCGTGTCAGACTACATTCAGCGGCTGGACAAATCACTGCTGCAACCCCACCGGGGCGGCCCGGTGCGACAGTAAAGGAGGCCCGTCGTGCCACTGTTCATTACCATTTTTGTTTTGAGCCTGCTTATCGGTCTGCTGGGCATCAATTCACGGCTGGGTTTTTGGGGCAACTTTTTTGCCAGTATCCTGCTGACCCCGCTTGTGGGCCTGCTGCTTGTGATCGCTTCGGGCCGCAAAAGGCCCACGCACTGCTGACCCGCACAGGGCTTGGCGCAAACACGCACTCTTTTTACTTGGCGCGGTAGGCATGTTTTTTTTTGCATCAGCTCGTAACTCTTCCATGTCCTTGGGCCTCAAGCTCTCCCGCCAGTTTTGCCGCATGCGCGCGGCGTTAGCGCTGCTTGCGCTGACGGTTTGCCTTGCCCTGGTCAGCCCAGCCCTCGCCAACCCGCCCGTCATGCGCATCGGCTACCTCGAGGCCGGGCCCTTCTGGCTGTTTGACAATACTTGGAACGCCTTTCGCGACGGCATGGCCAGGTACGACGACATGCGCTGCGAATACCCGGCAAATGCCCGCCTGAGCCCCGGCTGGGAGCCGGAACACATGCGTCGCCTGCCCGAGCTTGCCCGGCAGCTGCTGCAGCGCAAGGATATTGACCTTGTGGTGGGCATGGGCACAGCCGCCGTCAAGGCGCTGCTGGCTGTCAACGATGGCCGCCTGCCCATACTGGGCATGGGCATGGCCGACCCCATTGCCGCTGGCGTGGTCAAAAGCGCGCAGGATTCGGGCGTGGACAACTTTACCTGCCGGGTGGAGGTTGACCGCTGGTCTTCCATGTTTCGCGTTTTTTACGACGTGGTGCGGTTTCACAAAATGGGCATCATGTTTCAGAACAGTCAGGAAGGCCGCGTGTATGCGGCCCTGGGCGACGCCCAGGCCATTGCCTCGGAGCTGGGCTTTACGCTGGTGCTCTACGACGGGCTGTCCTCTGCCGAAAGCCCGGACGAATGCCGCAAGGGCTTGGACGAACTGCGCAAGCAGGGCATGGACGCCTTTTTTATCGGCCCGCTGAACTGCTTTGACCTCGGCGGCGAGGGTATGGCCCCCCTGCTGCAAAAGCTCAATCAGTGGAAAATCCCCACCTTTGCCCGCGACGGCTCCGAATACGTCAAGGCCGGGGCGCTCATGGGCTTTTCGACCTGGAACTTCGGCCCCAGCGGCATTGCGCTGGCCGGGCAGGCCCACGCCATCCTCAGCGGAACAAAACCCCGCGACCTGCCCATGCTCGACCAGTCCGAACCTTCCATCGCTCTCAACCTTGCCACAGCCAAGGCCATTGGTTTTGATTTTCCCTTTGACGTGCTGGTAACGGCCGACGAACTGCACGAAACCATCAACCAGCCGCACCCCGGCACGCCGTAAGGATCGCCCTGTGCTTATCCGCGCAACGCGCAAACTGCGCATCAATGCCCTGCTTCTCGGGCTTGGGGTCCTGCTGGTTACCCTGGGGTTCAACGTGCTGCTCTCCGTTTCAACGCTGAACACCCTGGCAACCGACATGGTTCTGTCGGGGTACCGCAGCGGGGCCGAGCGCCTCGCCCGCGACATAGAACGCGGCATGCGCTTTGGCAAACCGCTGTCCTCGTTCGCGGGCATGGAAGAAATGCTGGCGGAGCAGGGGCAGAACACGGCGGGCATAAACCGGGTTATTGTGGTCAACGCCGCAGGCGAGGTGCTGTACTCCCAACCGGCGCTTGACCCTGCCAGCCCGCAACCGCGCAAGCTCGACCCTGCGGCCCTGTCGCCCGACGACGCTGCAGGTCCGCAGGCCGCTCTCAAGACCGACCAGGGCTACCGCCTGGCCATCCCCCTGCAGAACAAAGCTCCTGTGGGCTGGCTGGTATTGGACATTGACGGCAAACGCATCAACGCGGCTACCGAAGACTTTTTGCGTTTGTCGTCGCTGCTGCTGGCGGCGGCCTGCATTGTGGTGGGGCTGATTCTGGCTGGCCGCCTCGGCCTGCTCACCGGCCAGCGCACCGTGGGCACAAGCCTTTCGGGCATGACCAGAATGCTGATTGTCATCATCGGCACGGCGCAGCTGCTCTATGCCTGCGGCACGCTGGCGCTGTTTGACACCTACGTCAAACAGGCCGTCCGAACAAAGGCCGACATACTGGCGGAGGCCACGGGGCGCGACTTTGAGTACCTCATCCACAAAGGCGTGGATATTGCCAGCCTGCGGGGCAAGGATCAGGCGCTGGAGCAGCTGCTGGCGGCCAACAACGAGCTGGCCGGGGCCATGTTGCTGTCTCCCGACGGGACGGTCATTGCCTCTGCCGGGCATGTGCCCGACGCCTCGCTTACGCTCGAAAAATCTCTCAATACATACTGGCCCAGCCGCTTCCACCAAAAGCAGGAAGTGCTGCGCCTTCAGCTGGCCCTGCGCCCGCAGGCCATAACCGCGCGCATATCCGCTCTGGCGCTCGACCTCGGCGCGTCGCTGCTTATCAGCTTTTTGCTGCTGCTTGAGCTTTCAAAACTGCTGGGGCTCATCGCCCAGCGCACCCTGCCCCTCGGCGATATGGCTAACGAGCTTGAGGGCACGCACCGGTCACGCGCGGTGCAGGCTTTGCGGGCTGCTGGGTTTGTGTTCTTTTTGGGCTACGATATGGGCATATCGTTTATCCCGCTTCTGGCCCGCCAGCTTTACGAGCCTTTCATGGGACTGAGCCGCGATGTGGCCATTGGCCTGCCCATCTCGGCCGAGATGGTCAGCGCGGGCGTGGCATTGCTGTTTTCGGGCGGATTTTCGCTGCGGTACGGCTGGCAAAAGGTCTTTGCCGCCGGCACGCTGGCGGCTGCAGTAGGGCTGCTGATGGGCGGCATGGCCAACAGCCTGCATCTGCTTATTCTGGGCCGCATAGCCGCCGGTTTTGGCTTTGGGCTGGTGCTCATGGCCGGGCAGATAGGCACCCTGGGCAAGGCCAATGCCGGGGCCGGGCTTACCAGCGTTTTTGCGGGTATCTTTTCGGGCAGCATTTGCGGCTCCGCCGCCGGGGCCATGCTGGCCGACCATATTTCATTTCAGGCGGTGCTTGCCACGGCGGCCTGCACGATATTGCTGGCCCTGTTTACGGTTATGCTGGGCAAGGAGCCCGCCGCCGCGCAGGATGCAACCGGGGCCGCATCCCCGACCAGGCCAGCTCTCGGGCATATGTTTTCCGGCTGCATGCAGCTGCTGCAAGACCCGCGCATGCACCTTGTGCTGCTGCTGGTGGGCATTCCCGCCGCCATGTGCCTGACGGGCTTTTTGCACTACCTGCTGCCGCTCAGGCTGGCAAACGCGCATGTGGACCAGTCGGACATTGGCCGTATATTCATGCTCTACGGGCTGTGCTTTATCACTGCCGGCCCGCTGCTGGGCCGGTGGATAGACCACAGAAAAGATAAATCCATATTTCTGACCCTTACAGGCCTGCTGTCTGGCATTACGCTGCTGATCGCGGCAAAGGGCACGGGCATGACCGGAGCCGCCGCCGCTGTCATAACCCTGGGGCTTGCCCAGTGCCTGGCAGCCCCGGCTTCCATGATCTGCATTCTCACGCTGGCCTCGGCCCAGAGGCTTGGCAGGGAAAAAACCGCCTCGGTCTACCGAGGGCTTGAGCGCATGGGGCAGGTGGCCGGGCCGGTGATATTTGGCCTTGCCGTCAGCGTCATGACCTCAGCCAGCGCGCTGCTGCTCATGGGCGGCATTGTCTGCGCGCTGGCGTTGCTGTTTCACCTGCTGTGGAAACTCAAGACGGCATCGAGCTGATCATGTTGCCCAGACAGGCCCCGGCATCGGTTTCGGCCTCCCGGCCTGCCGCCGCACTGGCGGCGCTGGCCCTGGAATGAGCCTGGGTTGTGGACAGCGACCCGGCCCGCGAACAGGGCAGCGACTCAACCATGGCCCGCAGTTCCGGCATGGCGGCATCCGCCAGCCCGCCGGGCAAAAACCACGACAAGACCTCATGGTAATCTTGTGACCGCACCAGCGGTGCGACCTTTTTTGTAAACCGCCTAAATTCTTCTTCGGTAGGATAGCTGAAATACTGCCTGCCCTCAGGCCGCTGGGCGTATGTGGTCAGCTCCTGCCCGGATTCCAGCTGCGGCAGATGACGCAGCAGGGTGTCAATACCCGCAAAATAGGTGTGCACAAAGTTCCACAGCAGGCAACGCCCATAGTCTATGGGCCACCAGCCTATTTCCACAATAGGGCCTGTATCCAGCCCGGCGTCGAGGTGAAACAGCGTGCAGCCAGAGCGGGCATGCCCATGCTCCATGGCCCGGAAGGGGCTGCACAGACCCTGCAGGTCGGGCAGCGCGCCGGGGTGCATGCCATAGGTGCCGAGGCGGGGCATGTCGATAACTTCGCTTGGAATGACGTAATCATACCGGCAGGATATAATCACATCCGGCGCAAGGGCGCGCATGCGCTGCCGCGACTCGGCAGACTTCATGGGCCCCCACATCTGCATGGGGATGCCGTAACGTTTTTGCAACCCCAGATACGTCTGACATACGGCGCTATTGCCTTGAGGAAACCGGGTTTCGAGCCACGGCAGTATATGGTCGAGCACCATGCCCCGCTCGTGGCCCACGAGGCATTCCGCATAGGCATTGCTGCACTCGGCATCAAGCACGTAATCTGACAGCACCACAAAAACTTCGTGCTGCGGAACCAGACCAGCCAACAACCTGTTAAGGGCCACACAGCCGGCAAGATCTTTTTTGGCGCATACAACAATTTTCACAGCATATCCTTTAGTAGAACATTGCTGTGCATGCTACGCCGCAACATTGCGTATGAAAAGGAAAAATCGTTTACCTTATGCGGTGCCGTCATTCCACCACAAAATTAAAATAGGTATCGGGATAGGGTTCGTTTTTGAGGGTATAATGCCACCACTCTTCTTCGTACCTCTTAAAGCCCGCCTGCTCCATCACCCCCAGCAGCACGGCCCTGTTGGCCTCTTGCTGCGCAGTCAGCCCCTTGGCCCCGTGGTGCGAGGCTTCGCCAAAATGGTCAAAGGTCGAGCCCATATCGACCTCCCTGCCGCTCTGCCTGTCCACCAGAGTCAGATCAACGGTGCTGCCGCGCGAATGCCCCGAACGCGTGGCCACATAGCCGAGGTCAAACACGCGGGCCTTGTCCACCTGCGGGTAAAAGACGGACTTCATGCGGGTGTCGGCGGCGTCCATGCCCCAGCGCACAAAATGGTCCACTGCGGCCTGCGGGCGGTAGGCGTCAAAAATTTTCAGGGTATAGCCCTTGTTTTCCGCGCTTGCGGCGGCCTTGCACAGGGCCTTTGCCGCCGGCTCCGTCAAAATGGCCTGCGGCCCGACATAGCCGTCAATACGCTTGCCGACAAAATTGTAGGATGAAAAATAGCGTATTTCCAAAATCACGTTTTCGCACACGCCGGTCACATGCACAAACCCCTCATGCAGAGCCGCCTGAGCCCGCAGCGGCAGCAGCAGAGCCAGAGAGAAAACCAGAACCGACAGCATCCCAGACCAATTGCACTTGCGGCTTGCACTCATGGAGCTTCTCCTCTTTTTTCCGCAGGGGGATAAAATAAAAAACCCGATGGTTATTGCACCCTATTATGCCCTGAGCGTCAATGCATGGCTTTTTGACCTTTTGCTTTCAACAATGCATAATTGGCAGATGAACATCACACTACCAGGGAGCGCAGCATGAAACTGCTGGAAAAAGCCCGCGCGGCCGGTTGAGCCGCCAAGCTGGCTCCAGGGGCCCTGGAGCGACTTTTGCGCGGTTTGCCGTCTGCTACGCGCCCTGACCTTGAGGCCAGGGTTCTCGCTGGCCGCGCCAGGAACGAAGACGCCGTGGTGCTGACCGTTCCCCCTGGCTGCGCTCTGGTGCAGACCGTGGATATTCTTGCGCCCATCGTCAACGACGCCTTTGCCTTTGGCCGCATTGCGGCGGCCAATGCGCTGTCTGACGTCTACGCCATGGGCGGGCAGCCGTGGAGCGCCATGAACGTGGCCTTTTTTCCGCAGGCGCTGGCAGAGGACGACCCTGAGGGCATCCTTGAAAACATCCTGCGCGGCGGCCTCGACGCCATGAACGAAGCAGGCGCGGTGCTGGCGGGCGGGCACACGGTGCAGGACGACGAACTCAAGTACGGGCTGGCGGTTACGGGCATCATCGACCCAGCGCACATGGCCCGCAACGACGGGCTTAAACCGGGGCAAAAGCTGCTGCTCACCAAGCCCCTTGGCACGGGCGTGCTGGCCACCGCAGTCAAGGCCCGCTGGGATCATGCCGAAGAAAGCGAGGCCGAGGTGACACGCTGGTGCTCACGCCTTAACAGCGTGGCTGGGGCCGTTGTGCGCGACCTCAAGATTGCTGCGGCAACAGATATTACAGGCTTTGGCATTGGCGGCCATGCCCTTGAGATGGCCTTGGCCTCTAACGTGACCGTGGTGCTGCATGCCGAGGCCTTGCCCCTCATGCCGCACGCGCTTGAATACGCGCGCGACGGCCTCATACCTGCAGGCAGCCATCTAAACAGAAACTACTGGGCCTGCTCGACCAGGGTTGACAATACGGTGGATGAGGCGCTGACAAGCCTGGCTTTTGATGCGCAAACATCGGGCGGGCTGTTGCTGGCTGTTGCGCCCGAGCTTGTGCGGCAGGCCAGCCAGTTGCTGCTCGCCGGGGGCGATCTGGCCTGCGAGGTGGGCGAAGTGACCGAAGCCGGAACGGACGGCGCGGCCCTGATCTTACGCTGACGTCTTGCCCTTTGCACAGGCCCGCTGCCGCTTCAGGGGCACTTGCCCTGAAGACTCAAGTTTTTTTTGCATAATTGCTTGCCCAAACGCCATAACGACTTATTATAAGCAAAGATTTTCTGCTAACGCCTCTCCGCACGGCAGAGCGGCCCCATAAGCGCCCGGCAAGGGGTGCGCGGTTCACGGCTTGCAGCCCACCGGCAAGTGTGCTATGGAAACACGCTTTGCGAGAGTGGCGGAATTGGTAGACGCACTGGACTTAGAATCCAGCACCATTGGTATGGGGGTTCAAGTCCCCCCTCTCGCACCAACTACCTCACCAGAAAAGGAGTCCCTCGTGGAATATAGCGCAGAAGACATTTCGCCGGTCAGAAAAAAGGTCGTCATCACCACCGAAGCCCAGGAAGTGGAAGCAGCCATCATGGGCGCCGTGGCGCTGTACAAAACGTCGGTACAGGTGGACGGTTTCCGCAAGGGCAAGGTTCCGGCGTCGGTCATCGAGCAGCGCTTCCGCGACAAAATTTATGAAGAAGCCCGCCAGGACCTGATCAACGTCCACATCAACGACGTTATGCAGAAGCTCGACGTGACGCCCGTCGCCGGAGTGGACGTAGACGCCAAGGGTACCTTTGAGCGCGGCAAGGGCTACGAATACAGCATCGAATTTGAAACCCTGCCCACCTTCGCCCTGCCCCCCTACGAAGGGCTGGAAGTCGAGCAGGAAAAAGTGGTCGTGGACGAAAAAGAAGTTCACGAAGTCATCGACCGCATCCGCCGCGACCGCGCCCAGCTCGTGCCCGTTGAGGGCGCAGGCCCCGCCGTGGACGGCCAGATTGCCACTATTGACTTTGCCGCTTACGAAAACGGCCAGCCCATTGAAGGCGTAAAGGCCGAAAGCTTTGATCTGGCCCTTGGCGAACGTCAGGCACTTGAAGACTTTGAAGCCCTGGTCAAGACCATCCGCTATGGCGAAGAAGGCGAAGGCCAAATCACCTTCCCCGAAGATTTTCTGGCCAAGGATCTGGCTGGCAAAACCGTCACCATGAAGATACGCGTTCACGCCATCAAGGAACGCAAGCTGCCCGAACTCAACGACGAGCTCGCCAAGACTGTCGGCCTTGAAAGCGTCGACAAGCTGCGCGAAGCCATCACCGGCAGCTACACCCAGAGCCGCGCCAACCTCAACAAGAGCGCCGCGCAAAAGACCCTGCTTGACCGCCTGCTGAAGATGGTCGAGTTTGAACTGCCCCCCACCCTTGTTGACACCCAGGTGCGCACGCTTCTGGGCGACATGGCCGCTCGCATCGAGCGTCAGGGCCGCAGCATGGATTCGCTTGGCAAGAGCATGGAAGAACTGCGTGCGGAAGTGCAGCCCCAGGCTGAAGAACTGGCCCGCGCTCAGGTTCTGCTGCTCTCCATAGCCAAAAAAGAAGGTCTTGACGTTACCGACAATGAGGTCAACACTCAGATCTACCAGATGAGCATGCGCTCCGGCGAAGACTTCAAGACCCTGCGCGAAAGCTACGAGCGTTCGGGCATGATCTTTGTGCTGCGTGACCGCATGCTGGCAGACAAGGGCATGGATCTGGTGTACGCCAAGTCCAAGGTGACCGAAGTGGAGCCCAAGGCTCCAACCGCCGAGGCCGACGCCGCGCCGGGCGCACCCGCCAGCGCCCAGAACTAACTGATGTATAAGGGAGGCGGCCTTAAGGCCGCCTTTTGGTTTTATTTTGCGGCCTCGCCGCAGCAACCGGCCCACAAGCCGCGCCAAGAGGCTTATATGTCGCTTGTCCCCATGGTTATCGAAACCACTGGCCGCTCCGAGCGGGCCTATGATATTTATTCGCGCCTGCTCAAAGACCGTATTGTACTGCTTGGCTCAGAGGTCAACGACACGGTCGCTTCCCTCATTTGCGCCCAGCTGCTTTTTCTTGAATCGCAAGACCCGGAAAAAGAAATTTACCTTTACATAAACTCCCCCGGCGGCTCCGTCACCGCTGGTCTTGCCATTTACGACACCATGCACTTTATCAGCTCGCCGGTGGCTACGGTGTGCATGGGCCGCGCCGCCAGCATGGGCGCTTTTTTGCTGGCTGCGGGCAAATCTGGCATGCGTTTTGCTTTGCCTAATAGCCAGATCATGATTCACCAGCCCTCGGGCGGTTTTCAGGGTCAGGCCACAGATATCGAAATCCACGCGCGCGAGGTGCTGCGCCTTAAGGAACGCCTCAATCGCATGCTGGCCGACAATACGGGACGCCCTTACAAGGACATCGTCAAGGCAACCGAGCGCGATAACTTTTTGACGCCTGAAGAAGCCAAGGAACTCGGCATTATTGACCGCGTGCTGGTATCGCGGAACGAGATGGCTCAGGAAAAGAGCGAGTAATATGGCCAAGAACGATAAACCCACGGTGAGCGAACCTCTGCGCTGCTCCTTTTGCGGACGCAGCGAGCTTGAGGTGCGCAATCTCATCGTGCAGGACGGCGCAAGCATCTGCGACAAATGCGTCAAAGCCTGCAACGAAATTATCGCACGCGACCAGATGGAAAGCCCGCAAAGCGATGAGCGGCTTCTTTCGCCCCAGGAAATCAAGGACCGCCTTGACCAGTACGTCATCGGGCAGCACGAAGCCAAAAAGATCCTTTCGGTAGCGGTGCACAACCACTACAAGCGTGTGTTTTACGCCAACGCCCTGGGCGACGATGTGGAGCTTGAAAAAAGCAACATCTTGCTTGTGGGCCCCTCTGGCAGCGGCAAAACCCTGCTTGCCAAAACGCTGGCCCGCGTGCTGCGCGTGCCTTTTGCCATAGCTGACGCCACCACGCTTACAGAAGCGGGTTACGTGGGCGAGGATGTGGAAAACATCCTTGTGCAGCTGCTGCAAAATGCCGACTACGACCTTGATGCCGCCAGCAAGGGCATCATCTATATTGACGAAATCGACAAGATTTCGCGCAAGGGCGACGGCCCCTCCATCACCCGCGACGTGTCGGGCGAAGGCGTGCAGCAGGCCCTGCTCAAGATCATCGAAGGCACCGAGGCCAATATTCCTCCCAAGGGCGGGCGCAAGCACCCCCAGCAGGAATTTATCCGCATGAACACGGGCAACATCCTGTTTATCGTGGGCGGCGCTTTTGTGGGCCTCGACAAGATCGTGGGCGGGCGCATGAGCGGCGGAGCCATGGGCTTTGGCGCCAAGATGCGCGCCAGCAAGGAGCTGCCCCTTGGCGAGCTGCTCGACAAGGTGCACCCGCAGGATCTTGTGAAGTACGGCCTTATCCCCGAATTTGTGGGCCGTATCCCCATCATCACCCATGTGGACGAGCTGGACGAGCCGGATCTGGTGCGCATCCTTACCGAACCCAAAAACGCTCTGGTGCGCCAGTACCAAAAGCTGTTCGGGCTTGAGAATGTCGACCTGCGTTTTACGCCCAATGCCCTCAAGGCCATTGCCGCCAAGGCCATTGAACGTAAAACGGGAGCGCGCGGTCTGCGCAACGTGATGGAGCGTACCATGCTCGACATCATGTTTAAGCTGCCCTCCCTGCCCAATGTGCGCGAATGCCTGATTAATCAGGCTGTTATTGATAAAGGCAAGGAGCCTGTGCTGCTGTTTGGCGACAAGGCCGACAGCGCCGAAGCTTCCACGGCCCAGGCCGGGGGCGACAAGGCCTCCTAGCCCAGGACCCGCCCGCGCCCTACGCCACGCGCAAGGGCGCGGACGGATGCCAGCAGCGGCACTGCCGCTGGGTTACAGCGGATTTGTCGCAAGCCAAACCGCGTTGCAAAGCGGCTGCAAGGCGCCTGTTGCATACTTGCCGACAAAGCGGCACAGTACGACAGCAAAAGGCCTCGCCGCTGGCAAAAAAATTCGGGGCATTCAGCCTGAACGCCCCGACAGGGCTGCGCAAGCGGCCTTGCGCCCCACAGCCCCACGCGCGCAATTTGCGCTCATTGACGGCCACAAGGGCATGACTTTCACCCCTGATGCGTGCAGCGTTGCAGGGGTAACCGCTTTAAAGTTCCGCCGGGCGGCGCTGACCGCCGTCCGGCTTTTTTTCAGGGGAAATATATGACAGACGACATGCGCGGCTCTGACGCCTACACTGAACTGCCCATCATGCCTTTGCGCGAGGTGGTCATGTTCCCCCGCTCCATCATGCCCCTCTTTGTGGGCCGCGAAGCCTCCATCAAGGCCATCGAGGCCGCTCAGAGCACGTACAGCAAACAGATTTTTCTGGTGGCGCAGCGCGAGCCCGAGCTTGAAAAGCCCGACGCCCAGGACCTTTCGCCCGTGGGTGTGGTCAGCAAGGTGCTGCAGATGCTGCGCCTGCCTGACGGCACCATCAAGGTGCTGTTTGAGGGCGTGTACCGCGCCACCTGGGAAGACCTGCACGAAGACGAACAGTGCGCCATGGTGCGCGTGCACCGCCGCGCCGAAAGGCAGAGCCGCCCCGAAGAGCGCGAAGCCCTTGTGCGCGCCGTGCACGAAGCGCTGGAAGAATACGGCAAGAACAACAAAAAAATTTCGCAGGAGGCGGTGCTCTCCATTCTGGCGCTGCAGGAGATCGGCCCCCTGGCCGACGCCATCATCCCGCACCTCAAGGTCGATTACCGCAAAAAGCAGGAAGCCCTTGAAATTGACGACGCCACCCAGCGCCTCGAGCTCGCATACGAGCTTTTGCAGGGCGAGGTGGCCCTTGCCACGGTTGAAAAGCGCATTAAAAACCGCGTCAAGGTGCAGATGGAGCGCAACCAGCGCGAGTACTACCTCAACGAGCAGATCAAGGCCATCAACAAGGAAATGGGGCGAGACGACGACCCCCAGGCCGAAGTTGACGAAATAGAGCAAAAGCTCAAGACCCGCGATATGCCCGAAGAAGCGCGCGAAAAGGCTCTTTCCGAAGCCCGCAAGCTGCGCAGCATGCCCCCCTCGGCGGCGGAATACACGGTTGTGCGCAACTATGTGGACTGGATTCTTGACCTGCCCTGGAACGACCTCAAGCAGATCGACATCAATCTCGACAAGGCGCGCGAAATTCTGGACGGCGACCACTACGGCCTCGAAAAGCCCAAGGAACGCATACTCGAATACCTTGCCGTGCAAAAACTTTCGCACGGTCTCAAGGGCCCGATCCTCTGCCTTGTGGGTCCCCCAGGCGTGGGCAAAACCTCGCTCGCCAAGTCTGTGGCCCGCGCAACAGGGCGCGACTTTGTGCGCCTTTCGCTCGGCGGCGTGCGCGACGAGGCCGAGATTCGCGGCCACCGACGCACCTACGTGGGCGCTCTGCCCGGCAAGATCATCCAGTCGCTCAAGCGGGTAAAGTTCAACAACCCCCTCTTTTGCCTGGATGAAGTGGACAAGATGACCTCCGACTACCGCGGCGACCCAGCCTCGGCCCTGCTGGAAGTGCTTGACCCCGAGCAGAACAATACGTTCATGGATCACTACCTTGATCTGGAGTATGATCTTTCCAAAATCTTTTTCATCACCACGGCCAATTCGCTGCACTCCATCCCCGTGCCGCTGCTTGACCGCATGGAAATAATCGAGCTCAACAGCTACCTTGAAACGGAAAAGCGCCATATCGCCCGCCGTTTTCTGCTGCCGCGCCAGCGCGAGGAGCACGGCCTCAAGGAGGGCAACATCCGCGTGTCGGACAACGCCATCCTCGAGCTTATCCGCTCGTACACGCGCGAGGCCGGGGTGCGCAACCTGGAGCGCGAAATCGCGGCCCTCTGCCGCAAGACCGCCATCAAGCTGGTGGAAGACGACAATACGGAAAAATGCGTCAGCATCTCGCGGCAGAGCCTGCCCGCCTTGTTGGGCGTGAAAAAATACCGTCACGACGAGCGTGAAACCGAGCCGCAGGTCGGCGTGTGCGCTGGCCTGGCCTACAACCAGCGCGGCGGCGAAATACTGCTGGTAGAGACAAGCCTCATGGCTGGTTCGGGCCAGGTGGTGACCACCGGCCAGCTGGGCGAGGTCATGACGGAATCGGCCAAGGCGGCGCTTTCGTACGTGCGCTCGCGGGCCGAAGTGCTGGGCCTCGACACGCGCTTTCACCGCAAGGTCGACATCCATGTGCATGTGCCCGCAGGGGCGACGCCCAAGGACGGCCCCTCGGCGGGCATTACCCTGGCTACGTCCATCACCTCGGCCCTGCTGGGCATACCCGTGCGCAACGATGTGGCTATGACGGGCGAAATATCGCTGCGCGGCCGGGTGCTGCCCATTGGCGGCCTGCGCGAAAAGCTGCTGGCCGCGCGCCGCAGCGGCATTAAAAAAGTGATCATGCCCCACGACAACGAAAAAGACCTCAAGGAAGTACCGGACGAAGTGCTGCGCGACCTCGAGATCGTCTTTGTCGATCATGTGGACGAGGTGCTGCCCCAGGCCCTTGCGGCCACCGCCGAAGAGATATTCTCCGGCAGGGCCACTGCCCAGCCCATTTGCCGCACCCTGCGGCCCGAAAAGCACGAAGACGACAAAAACCAGCCCGCGCAGTAGCGGCACTGGTCATTGCAATACTAAAAAAGGGGGCGCAGGCCCCCTTTTTTAGTATCCGTCAAACATTACGAAGGATGCTCCATACGCCCGGCCCGGTTACGGCTCAACAGCGCGGCTCTCCGCCGCCACCTTGCGCAGCAGCGATTCCATGTTGGCCACCGAGGTCAGCCGCATCTCGCCGTTCACCGGAGCAACGCGGCCCGTCACGTCATACGACTCGCCGTTGCCGCCGTCGTGCACCACAAAGGGCACAAGCCAGCCGTCGCCGTCGCGGCGCGCCTGCCCTACGCTTTTGATTTCCTTGCGACCGGTGGAGGCGTCGGCAAAAAGCGGGGCCAGCAACCCCTGCGCCGCAGTGCCAGAGGGCTTTTTACCCGCAAAGGCCCCGGACGAAATGCCGTTGAGCACAAAGGCCCGTGTTTCGTTGAGCAGCAGGGAGCGCACGTTGCCCTCCTTGGCGGCCGCCTGGGTAAACAGCAGGGCAACCATGGGCGGCAGATCCTTTGCGGCCTCCGGGTCTTGGGCGCGGCGAACAAAAAGATTCAACGCCTGCTCAAGTATGGCGTCCACATCCACCTGCCGTTCAAAGGCGGTCACGTCCGATTTGTCCACCGCAGCGCCCGCCTCAAGCACGCACTGACGCGGGTCGGCAGCGGCAAGGGCGGTACGCGGCTGCCATGCAACCGCCGCGCACAACAACAGGCCTGCGCAAAAAATGGTCATGCGGGCACAGGCCCGCGCACTCCAGGCGTTGCTGCCGGGCAGCCCCATAAAATTCAGCATAGTTCCTCCGGCAACTGTCCCTTGAGCGCAAGGGGCAGCCCGCAACTTACAAAAAGTACGGTGTCGCACACGCGGGCCAGCGCCTGATTGGCCAGACCCAGCGTATCCTGAAAACGTCGGCCAAGACTCGACATGGCGACCATGCCAAGGCCAGCCTCAACACTTACCAGAGCAAGCGGCAGCGGGCAGTCTGCAACAACAGCCGCCAGCGCGTCCACACGCCCAAGGATGTCGGCTTCCGTCATGTCGGCGGCCATGAGGTTGGCCACCCACAGGCTCACACAGTCAAGCAGCACCACGCCGGGCGAAGGGGCCTCGGCTCCCTTCGTCTGACCGGCTCCAGCCAGGCCAATGCCGGACAGCAGGCCCACCGGGTCAAGCGGCTCTTCGCTGCACTGCCAGCCCTGACCGCGCTCCGCCTTGTGCCGGGCGATACGGGCGGCCATTTCCGCATCATCGGCGCGTCCCGTGGCAAGGTACAGCCTCCACGGAGCCTGCGCCTCGGCCCAGCGCTGGGCCAGACCGCTTTTGCCGCTGCGCGTGCCCCCGACAAACAATACGGCCTTGCCCATTACTGCTGCCCGCCGGTCCGGGCTGCAGGGGCACGCAACGCACCGTTCTGCCTGTTTTCTGCTGGCAGCGCTGGCACGGCCTGAGGCGCGGTCAACGCGGGGGCGCTATTGGCCGGAGGGGTCAGCGCGGGCGCGGTTTGCACCTGCGCGCCGGTCTGTCCAGCCCCTAGCGGAGCGCTTTGCGGCATGGATTGGGGCGCAGACTGGGACGCAGCCGGGGACCCAGCCGGGGGCGCAGCCGGGGGCGCTGTCAGATGCGTCCCTTGCTGCATGCCCTGCGGAGCAGCCGATCCCCCTCCTTGCGAAAACGGCGCGCCCGTGGCCGTTTGGGCGCTGCGCCGCGCCAGATCGCGCAAAACGCCCGCCGAGGCCTGCACAGCGGCAAGAGCCTGGGGGTCGGCATGCAGGCGGCGGTCAACCCACTGGGCCACAAACAGCAGGGAATCATCATCCAGCGCCTGCCCGCCGCCCTGACGGATGGCCGCCACAAGGGTGCGCTGATGGGCGGCGCGTTCTTCCAGCGCCCGACGATAACGGGCGCTCAGCCCGTCAACGCGCATCTGCGCCGTAGAAATCTGAGAACCGGAGGCGTTGTTTTCGCGCAGCTGATCTACGGCAAACACCGCCTCGGCCATCTGGGCGTTTATGTCCACCGCCACCTGCGAGGCTTTGTCCTCCTCGCGCATGCGGGCGGCGAGATTGGGCACGGAGGCCACGCCCTCCAGCGCCCCGGCCAAAAGCACAAACCGCCCGGCCATGGTCATGTGCAGCTGGCGCACCTGCTCAGGAGTGAAACCCTTGGCGGCCGCATCGCGGTTGACGGCATCCAGAAAACGGTCTGCATACAGGCTGTAAAGGCCGCGCAGCATGGTGGGCTGAAAGGCGTACCGCAGCAGCGCGTCGCGCCCGCCCTTGCCGTCTGACGTGCCCGCGAGCTTGACGCCGTAGCGCTGGTTGAGCGCCTGCACGCTGAGGTTCAGCGTGCCGCTCTGCGGGCCGGGTTTAAAGCGGGCGACAATAAAGGCCGCCAGATCTTCCACAAACTCCAGCCGCACGTGGCTGTCTTCCGTAACTTTTTGCGGCATCTGCACGCCGCCCTGCTGACCAAACTGCCCGGCTGCCGACCCGTCCACAGGGGCGGCTACGCTGCCCTGCACGGTCTGCCCGGCCAGCGTGCCCGGCGAGGTGGGGGGGCTTACTACCGAGACGGGCGGTGGCGGCGGCCCATCGCGCAGCACGTCTCCCACGCCGGCCAGGAGCGTACCGCTGGTGGCGTTGTCGATGACGTCAGCGGCCTTTTCGCGCCACTGGTCGCGGGTCGATTTGTCCCGCGTAAGCCAGATGGCCGCGCCGCTTACCAGTATCACGGCCAGTAGCGCCAGCACCACCGCCTTGCGCGCGCCTGCGCGGGCAGGGGCGGGCTTGGGCATGTTCATGATGTCCGGCACGTTCAGCGTTTTTTTTTCCAATTTCATAAATTCTCCTAACAAGGCGATCCGTCCTGCTGCGGCGAGCCGCCTCAAAAACGGCGTGCAAAGCCATCATTTCCGTTTATCGCGCGTAAATGCTAGCATTGCTTCCCTGCAGTGTGAAGACATTTTCCAGAGAGTTTCTGGATACCTGACGAAACAGCCTGCATTGCGCCTCAGAGGGCGTCAGGGTATAATGACAGGATAACCACGTAGCATTGCAAGAGAGGCTATGTATGCTTACTCCCCCAAACATCCTCACCATTGCCGGTTCTGATTCCGGCGGCGGCGCAGGCATTCAGGCAGATATCAAAACCATCATGGCCCTCGGCGGCTATGGCATGAGCGTTATTACAGCCCTGACCGCGCAAAACGGGCTTGGCGTTACGGGCATCCATGCGCCCGACGCGGACTTTGTGCTTTTGCAGCTGCGCACAGTGCTCGAAGGATTTTCCATCAAGGCGGCAAAAACCGGCATGCTGTTTTCAGCGCCCATTATCCGCGCAGTGGCTGGCGAGCTGCGCAGCCGCGATTTTCCGCTGGTTGTCGACCCTGTTTCCGTGAGCCAGAGCGGCAGCCGCCTGCTGCAGGAAGATGCCGTCGCCGCGCTGGTGGAAGAAATGTTGCCCGGCTGCGACCTGCTGACCCCCAACCGCCCGGAGGCGGAGATGCTCACCGGCATGAGCATCAACAGTCTTGAAGACGCCGAGGCCGCAGGTGAAAAACTGCTGGGCATGGGCGCGCGCGCCGTGCTTATCAAGGGCGGGCACATGGAGAGCTCCATCGTTGTGACCGACTGCCTGTGCGTACCCGGCGAGCGACCCAAACACCTGCCCCAGGCCAAGGTTGAAACCGCCAACAACCACGGCACTGGCTGCACGCTTTCCGCCGCCATTGCCACCGGGCTTGGACGCGGCCTGCCCCTGCAGGCGGCCGTGGCCAGAGCGCAGGAGTTTCTTAATCTCGCGCTGCGCAAGAGCTATGCCCCCGGCAAGGGTTGCGGCCCTGTAAACCACGCTGCGGCCCTGAACATCAAATAACCGCCAAGACCGCGCCATTGCCGTCAGGGCCTGCCCTGCCCGCACCAACTGGGGACAGGTTGGCCCGCTGTTTGCAAATTCAGCAGATGGACAGTACGGGCGTCAAAAACAAGGCGGTGCGGCGTGCCCTTTCATTTTAAAATGCAAAAAGTTCTCGACTACCGGGAGCAGCTTGAGGAAGAAGCCAAGGTTGATCTGGCCCACAAGCAGAAACTTCTGGAAGAAGCGCGGGAGCTTTTTGAACGGCTCAAGGCCGAGCTGCGCCAGAGCGAAGACCACCTCTTTGAATCAGCCCTTGTTCCACAGCAGGAGCGCTGGCTGCTTGAGCAGTACGTCAAGGGGCTGAAGGGCGACGTGGCCCAAGCGGCCCTGCAGGCCCGCATGCAGGAACAGCTGGTGGATGAAGCCCGCAAGCTGCTTGCCGCCCGCGCCATTGAACGAAAACTGCTGGATAAGCTCAAGGAACGCCAGAAGCAGCAGTATCTTCGTGAGGAACAACTGAAGGAGCAACGCGTCAATGACGAAACAGCCACACTCCGCTACAAAGCTCCGGCTCTCTAAGCTTTTCCGCTGGCTGGCGGTGCTCTGCTTTATAAAGCTTACCATCCTCGGCCTGTTGCTGCTGGATGTGCCCACGCCGTCCTGGCTTGGCGGATCGCCCAGACAGGACGCACCCGCCGTGGCCGAAACCGGCCCCCATGGCGGGCAGGAAGCCGCACAAACCGCCGCAGCGGCGGAACCGGCATCCTCCGGCATTGCCCAGAGCGTCAGCTCATCGCTGTCGGCCATGGGATCGTCCCTTGATGCTGCCATTGCCACTGTAACGGACAAGGTCGAGGCTGGCCAAAGCGTCCCCCAGGGCGCGGCCGCCGCCCGCATTGCCGCCGCTGCCAAGCCGCAGGGCGGGCATGCAGCCAACCTGCCCGACGCCGCCATGCCCGCGCCTCTTATCCGTGCGGCGGCCTCCGGCGGCGCAGCCGGGCCATCTGCCGCCAGCGCTTCCAGCCAGACGTTTTCGCCCAATCTGCCAGAGCCGCAGGCTCTGTCAGCCCCGCAGGCAGAGCCGGGAACCTCCGCGCCCTCCAGCAGCCTGATTGTTTCGGCCAAACCCAATCGCGCCAGCGAATCAGAATGGCTGGACGCCCTGGGACTGAGCCATCTGCCCATCCCTGGGCTTGGCAGCGTGCAGGCCGCCCACGCGGCCGCTCTGGACATGCCTGTTCCGCAGGCTCCTTCCACCGGGCAGTCGCCCTTTGCCCCTGCGGAACAGACCGCGCCGCTTTCAGTACCTGGCGCGCCGCCCATCCCGGCCAACATACCGCGCGGGCAAGGCGCAGACGGCGCTCCCCTGCCCCAGCGCAGCGCCGCAGGCGGCAATGACGGATTTTTGCCAGCCCTGCCGCAAGGTCAAAATACCGGTTCGCTGCCCGTGCCTGCCGTGCAGACGCCGCCCAACGCCTACGCCAACGACCCCAACAGCAAGGCGCAGGATCTGGCGCGCCAGCAGCAGGACATCCTTGTGCTGCGCCAGCAGATGGACCAACGCCTCAAGGATATTCAGGATACCGAAAAAAAGATGCAGGACATGATCCGCGAGGCCAGAGGCATCGAGAACGAAAAAGTTCACCGTCTGGTGCTCACGTATTCCATGATGAAGCCCAAGGCTGCGGCCAAGGCCCTGGAAAGCATGGACGAGCGCGTGGCCATCCGCATTCTTTCCGGCATGTCGCCCAAGCAGTCGGGCGAAATACTCACTTACGTGTCGCCCGCCAAAACCGCAAAACTGACAGAGCTCATCACCCGTATGAGGATCCCCGACTGATGCGCCTCAAACTTCTGGTGGCCTACGTAGGAACCCGTTACAGCGGTTGGCAGATACAGGAAAAACCCAGCCCGCCCCCCACCATACAGGGCGAGCTTGAGGCGGCCCTGCGCACCATTGCCGGGCGGAGCGTGCGCGCCTACGGATCAGGGCGTACCGACTCGGGCGTTCACGCCCACGGGCAGGTTGTGCACTGCGACGTACCCGATACCCGCACGGGGCTCGACTGGCGCAACAGCCTCAATGCCGTGCTGCCGCGCGACATCCGCGTGCTGCACGCCCAGCAGGCGGCCCCCGATTTTCATGCCCGCAAGGACGCTCTGCGCAAAACCTATGCCTACCAGCTGTGGCAGGAGCAGACCTTTATGCCCCCGCAGCTCACCCCCTTTGTCTGGAAATGCGGCCCCCTCAATGTTGACGCCATGCACGAGGCCCTGCCCCACCTGCTGGGGCGTCACGATTTTGCCGCCCTGCGCAATGTGGGTACGGACGTGGACAGTACGGAACGTACTGTGCTGCAGGCCGAACTGAACGCCATGCCGCCCTGTGAATATTACCCCCCCCACGCGCCCATGCTGCGCTTTGTGGTCACGGCTGACGGCTTTCTCAAGCAGATGGTGCGCAATATGGCGGGCCTGCTGGTTGCCTGCGGTCAGGGCAAAATTGCCCCGCACAGCGTACCAGCCCTGCTCGCGACCCGCGACCGCCGGTCAGTGCCAGCTGTTACCGCCCCGCCGCAAGGGCTCGCCCTGGTAAACGTGGTTTACCCCTGAAAGACCGACGGCCTTTGCAGAATTTGCCTGCGCAACACAAAGGCCCCCGCTCAAACTGAACGGGGGCCTTTGCTGTATGGTGTTCCGGCTTGCTCAGATTATTTCGCTGAGGCCAGATTGTTCCTGAGCCTTGAATTTTTGTTGCAGCATGAGCGGCAATGATTCCGGATCGGCGGGGTCAAATTCAAACATCACTGCCGTGCCGAAGCAGGAAAAATACTTGCTGCCGTCGGGGTGAAAGGCCACGTTTTCGTTATAGCCCACGATGGCCTGAGCGCCCTTGTTCATGGCGCGCGCCGCCATGCCAAAAAAGGCCTCGTCCGAATCAAACCCCCGGCAGCACACCAGCCCCAGCACCTTGGCGATGCGGCGGCCCTCCACCTGATGCGTCGTCACCACAGGAAAACGTCCGGCAAGAAAAACCTCGCGCACTCGGTCGCTGCCGTCAGAAGCGCCCGCTGGCCTCTCCGCCTTGCGGCTCTTTTTCTCGTGGCCTCCCAGCAAAAAGAACATGCTGAACCTCCAGATCAGATGGATGTTCGGGTGCATGACACCCGTCGCATTCAATTTGCAAATGGCTTGCCAATGATAATTTTATGTTAAATTACAACATATTATATATGAGACGCGCGCCACAGTCAGGGTATTGACGCACAACTCGGGCACGGTGCTTCAACGCATCTGGTTGGCGTCGCGTACAAAGTCATTATAAGCGGCGCGGCTGGCCAGAGCGGCGTTGTTCATTTCAAAACGCAGCGGGGCGTAAAACTCCCCTTCCAGCCCGTTGTCAAAAAGCTCCGCATACCTGCTTGCCTGCTTGAGAAAGCCACGGTAGCGGCGTTCCAGATCAGGCGCGGCCATAAAGGGCGGGCGGCCGCCGTCGGCCAGAGCAGAGGCCAGTTCTTGCCGCAGGTTTTGGAGGGCCTCCCGGTCGGGCTTTTCGGGCGTCAGTAATGTGGCGGTTTTACCAAAAACGGCAAAAATGCGCTCCGCAGCCTGAATCTGCCTCTTCAGTGGATGATTGCGCAACAGCATGTCTTCCGCCGGTGCGGCTTCGCCCTCCACAATCTGCATAAACGCATCGCGCGCAACCACAAAGGCGGCATGCGCCTTGGCTATGCTTGCGCCAAACGAACGGCCTTTTGCCCCGTCATCCTGCACCGTGGCGTCTTCCACATATTTTTCAAGCTGGCGGTAGTCGGCCCGCATGCTGGCGATGGCCTTGTTCATGTCCTGCACGCTGGCCGCCATTTTTTTTGTCTGCTCGGGCGTGAACAACCCCACAGGCGGCACAAGACGGCGGGCCAAAACGTCGTCCCCGTCAGGGTTGATGGCCGGACGTTTTGCCAGCTGCCACTCAGCAAGATAATACTTGGTGTAGGCGATGAGCACGTCGGCCTGCGCGTAACGACCCGCCGCAAGAGCCGTGGAGGCGGCATTGGAAAAAGCCACCAGACGGTCGGCCCGATCCAGCTCCGCAGGACTGGGCGGCGGGCTGGCTTCTTGCGGTTGTTCGACAGCGGGCGGGGTTTCCGCCTTGGGCGCAACAGCAGACTGTTCCGCCGGTTTGCTGTCGCCTTCTTCTTTCTTGTCCGATTTACAGGCGGTCAGCAGCATGGCCAGACTCAAAACCAGCATCAGGGTACAAATGATGTTTTTCATAGGCGGATATGCGTAAACGTCCCGCTCGGCTGGCGGGACGTTCATAACGGTTTGCAAAGTATTGCGAATATGCAATGCTGCTGTTGTTCAGGCCCTGGCGGATATCCAGGCGTCAAGACCCGTGAGGTCTTCGCCCCAGGCAAACGAGCCGCCCTTGAGCTCCGGCCCCACGCCGTAAAACTGTGTGCCCACGGTTTCCGCCGCATCGCGGTCTGTGGGGGCGTCGCCCACCATCAGCACATCTGCGGGGTCAAGCTTCTGCCGGGCCACAATCTGCCCCAGCAGCACGGCCTTGGCTGGCGGCGAGCCGTGTATGCCGTCAAAATATCCGTCCAGCCCGCGCTCGCGCAGCACCGCCAGAACTTCCTCCTGCGGCGCGCCGGAGCAGACGAACATGGGCAGCCTGCCCCGCCAGGAGTCAAGAGTCTCCTGGATGCCCGGTATGAGCTCGCAACGGCGCAGCTCATCCAGCACGTATTCCGCAAAGCGGTTGCCAAGGGCTTCCGACTCTTGAGGCGTGATGGTTTTGCCCAGCACATCGGCAAAAAACCATTCAAACTTTTTGTAACGGCTCACGCCGCCGTGCACCTTGTGGTACATCAAAAAGCGGTCTCGCGCCTCGGGGCCAAAGGGCTCCATAAGGCGGCCAAAAGCACGGGTCTTTACAGGTACGCTGTCGAGTATGACGCCGTCGCAATCAAACACAAGGCATTGCAGTGACATAAAATTCCTTAATCAGTTCGTGTCGGGCAGCGCGTAGAGATTTGCGCCCGTCAGTCCCATTGCTGCTGGCCGCCCTGGCCACGCATGCCGATAAGCTTGGCAGGCACGCCGCCCACAATGCTGAAAGGGGCCACGTTGCGGGTTACCACAGCTCCCGCGCCCACCACCGCGCCACGGCCAATGCGCACGTCGGGGGTGATGACGCAGTTGGCGCCGATCCACACGTCATCTTCAATTACAATCTGGCCGGGAACATGCCCCTGTTGCATGATGGGCACGTCCTTGCGGGCGATGCAGTGGTTTGCCGCGCGGATAACCGTGCCCGGCCCCACCGCGGTATGCGCGCCGATTTCGATGCGCCCCGCATCGGCTCCCACATGCACGTTGGGCGAAAGGGCCACGTTGTCGTGCAGCACAAGCTCGCCGTCGCTGGCCGTAACAAAACAGCCGCGCCCCAGGCGTACGCCGTTGCCCAGATGCATGTTGCGGCAACCGGCAAGGCTCAGGCCGGTGCCAAAACGCGCCGACCCGCAATGTCTGAAGAGCCACCGCCAGGCAAGCAGGCGTGCGGCCAGCCCCAGCGGGGTGGGAATCCAGGCGAAGGCGGCAATCCACAATTCTTCAAGCGCTGCGGCAACCCTGCTGCCGATGCCGGGCGCACCGTGGTGACCCGGCTGTGCGGCCTTGCCCGCCGACCGGCCTGACTGCCCCGCCGCCGGCGTGTCGGCAGCGCCGCAGGGTTTTGTTCCTGCGGCGCATGCGCATTCAGAACCGGAAACGGGCTTGTCCCCTTGCGCAGGGAAAGACTGGAGGTTGCCCGCCATTTATTTGCGGTATCCCTTCATAAGGTCGTCGCCTTCCATCAGACGGGCCACGCGGGCCAGGTCTTCCGGTGTATCCACGCTCCAGGTGCGGCAGTCGGTGGGCACCATGTGCACCTTTTCGCCGTGCTCAAGGATACGCATCATGTCCACGGATTCGTAAATTTCCAGCGGGCTTTCGGGCAGTTCGTTAAAGTGCAGCAGATAGTCGCGGCGGAAGGGGATGATGCAGACCTGCTTGCGCATGGGAACCTTGTCTGAACCCTTTTTGCGCGAGGGGATGGGCTCGCGCGAAAAATAGAGCGCGTTGTTGAAGTGGTCGACAACCACCTTCACTTCGTTGGGGTCTTCAAATTCCTCAAGGGTGTCCATGTCGGCCATGAGGTTGACCACGTTGATGGAGGGGTCGGCCAGCATGGGGGCCACCGCGGCGTCGATCATTTCGGGGCGCACCATGGGCTCGTCGCCCTGCACCATCACCACGATGTCGGCCTTCTGGCCGGTGGCGGCCTCAATCTTCAACAGGGCCTCGGCGGTGCGCGTGGAGCAGCGCACATGGTGGTCGCCGGTCATCACGCTCTTGAGCCCGGCGTCCTTGCAGTAGTTTTCGATGATTTCGTCGCAGGTGGCCACATAGGTGGCGGTAAGAGTCTTGCTCATGGCCGTACGAAAGGCCACATGCCCCACCATGGGTACATTGTGGATGAGGGCAAGCGGTTTGCCGGGGTAACGGCTGGAACCCATGCGTGCGGGAATGATGGCAATAATGTTCATCTACGGCTCCTTGTGGCCTCAAAATAATTGCTGTGGTTTCAAAAATCGCATCCGAATCATCGCCGCGCGGCCATGGACCGCCCCCGGCGCAAACCTGCCCATGGGACAGGCCCTAGTCGTCAGTGGGTACGAGGTATCCGCCTTCTGAAGCCAGTTCGGGGTGCATTTCCTTGTGTTCTTCTTCCATGACGCGCAGGATGCCCTGCCCCAGATCAACCGTAAGCGGCGGAACCAGCTTGCGGCCCACCTTGGGCATAAAGGCGTAAGGCGTGACCTGATAATGACCGCTGTTGGGGTCGTTTTGATAGCTTATGGTCAGCTCTTTGCCCAGCATTTCGCCGATCATCTTGAACAGGTCGCCCACGCGCATGGGCTGATTGCCCGAAATGATGATGTTCTGGTTTTCAAACTCGGGGTCGAGCACCGCAAGGGTGGCCGCCGAGGCGTCGTCCACATGCACGTATTCGCGCAGGGCCGAGGGAGCGCCGTAGTAGGTGATGCCGCCGGTGGCCAGCGCCTCGTAGACAAAGCGGTTGATGGCGTTGCGCCGGTCGGAGCGCGGGCCGTACAGCGAGCCGTAACGCAGGATGGTGTACGGCAGGTTGTGCATGGCCTGATAGTTTTCGATATACAGCTCGCAGGCCTGCTTGCTGCAGCGGTAAAAACCGCCGGACTTGCCGTACACGTACAGGGAACTGGCAAAAACGTAGCGCTTCACGCCCGCCTTGCGGCAGGCCTCAAGCACCATGACGTTGCCAAGCACGTTGATGCGCGCCGTGTCCACCGGGCGGTTGTTGGCCTCGCCGATGTCGGCGATGCCCGCGTAGTTGAAGACCATGTCCGCGCCGGCAACGGCCTTGTTCACGGTTTCTTCGTCCAGAATATTGCCGGCAATCATGGTCTGGTCGGGGCGCAGCCAGGGCGAGGGATGCAGATCGACAATGGTTACGGCATGTCCCGCTTCAGAAAGCTTGTCGCAGATATGCGAGCCCAAAAAGCCAGACCCGCCGAATACGGTAATTTTCACAGTTGTTCTCCCTAATTGGGGCGCTCAGCCGCCCGCCACAAAAAGACCGAATCAATGCCATATGCGATAAAACGGCTGCCCGCCGCAATCTGACGGGTGAGCTCCTCCGGGTCGGGCTGCACGATATGCAGGCCCATGCGCGCCCCGGCGCTGGCGCACCCCGCCGCAATGCGTGCCATGGCCGCCTTGAAGTCAGGGTGGTCAAACTGACCGGTGAGGCCCATGGAGCCAGAGAGGTCGTACGGACCAACCATGATGGCGTCAAGGCGCGGATGCGCCAGGATGGCCTTGAGATTGTCCACCGCGCGGATATGTTCGATCTGGGCTACCAAAAATATTTCTGGCGCGCGGCTGGCGCGGTAATCGTCAAACTTTTTGCCAAACACGTTGGCGCGGCAGTAGCCCACGCCACGGTATTCGGGCGCGGTTTCGCCCGGTTTGCGCCAGCTGTCCTGACCGGGGTACACCGAAAGGTCAATGGCGCGGTCAAGCTGCTCGCGGCTCTCGATCATGGGGAAGATAAGCCCCTGAGCGCCAGCCTCAAGCGCAGCCTTTATCTGGGTTTTGCTGGCCTCGCCCAGACGGGCGAAAGGCGCGGCGCCGCCGCATTCGATGGCGCGGAAGATATCCGGCAGGCCTGTACGGCCAAACGAGCCGTGTTCCATATCAACGGCAACCCAGTCGTAACCGGCGCGGGCCATCAGCTCGGCCACGTCGGACGAAGGCAGTTGCAGCCATGTACCCACAGTGGCTTTGTCAGCCGCCAGCCGCGCACGAATTTCATGTACAGTCATATCAAGCGGCATGCCGCCGCAGGGTTAAAGTTTGCGAAAAACGCTCTACACTATACGCCCTGCTTTCAACGTGCGCAATACAGCCTGCAGGGCCTGCCCCGCATATGGGCCCAAGCATACGCCTGCGGCAGGGACAAACAGGCCCTCAACCAGCAGAGGCGCACGGTCCCAGATGGCCCTCAACGCAAACAGCCGTGCGCAACCGATGGTATTTTTTACAAAAGCCAGTGAAGGCGATATGAAATTGTTAATTATTTATCAAGGAGGGAGCACATAAAGGTCGGGACTTGGCGTTTTGCGTCGGTCATGCTAATAAAAAGCCCCCCGTCGGAAACGGAGGGGCTTGGTAGGGAACCTGACTGCGGCAGAACAGTCTGGTTCGCAGGAGGAGGCTGGAAAACCAGCAAGAACGTCAGCGCCTTTTGACGCTGGCACTTGCATGCAAAACTCCGCAGCTGGCAGAAGCCTGCGGGGATGTTGTACTCCATTCTCCGCCGGAGCTCCTGGATCGCAAGATTCAGGAGCTTTTTCATTTTGGCGGGACAGCCCGGACAAATGGGCAAAAAAATGCGCCCGGCGGCGTTTTGCCTTTGCGGCAACGGTCTTTATGAACTGCCAACAACATAGAATGGAAGAAATTTTAGGTCAAGGAGCTGCGCAATTTTTCACATATTTTTTGCATTTTATTTTTATCAACATTGTTAATCTATTAAAATATCAGTGTAAAATAATCGACTTTTTTTCGCCCCCCGCAGCCCGTCTCTTTGCGGCGTTTAGGCCGCTGGCGGCAAGCTTGCCTGATTGTCCTGCCGCAGCATCCCCATACGCACACACCCCGCCAGCGCTCGCGCCGACGGGGTGTGCAGTTGCATCCGAGGTGATCGAAGCCAGCTAGAACGGCCAGATATTGTCCATAAGCCGCGTGAACCAGCCGGGCTTCTGTTTGTCGGCCAGAACGCCCTTGCCGTAATATTCGATACTGGCATCGGCAATCTGGGTGGAAAGCACGCTGTTGTCCGCACCGACATCCTTTGAACGGATCATGCCGCGCACAACCATATACTCTGTTTCTTCGTTTACCTTGATCTCGCGCGCGCCCTCAATTTCCATCAGACCGCCGGGCAGCACGCGCAGCACGCGCGTGGCCAGGGAGGTGGTGACGTAGTTTTCACGCTTGGTCTTGCCCGTTGCCGTCAGACCGCTGACAGACCCCGTATTCAGCACGGGCAGCCCCACCGCCGGTTGCGGCCCAACAGGTACAAAGGGGATAAAACCCGCGTGATCGCGGTTAAACATGGCCGAAACCTGGTAATCGTTGGAGCCGTTTTTGGAGGCTGTGGTTTCGGCCTTGTTCTGGGCCTTGGTGTTTTCCACCAGTTTGACCACCACAATATCTCCCACGCGGCGGGCGCGGCTGTCTTCAAACAGTGTATCTGACTCGCTGGCGGCAAAAAGCGAGCCGGGGTTGTTGGCCGCATTTCCCTCCTGCCGGTATTCCTGCGGCGGGGTCACCGGCGGGTGCAGGGCTGGCCGCCGGGTCGGACTGCCGCCGCAGGCGACGCAAAACAGATAGGTCAGCGCCAGTACGGGTATCAAGTAACGTGCCTGCATTTTCCTCTCCTTCACCTTTGAGCGCTAGTGGATTTCCACAGTGCTGCCATCTTTTACAATGGCGTAGACCTGTTTTTTTGTTTGCAGATTTCGTACCGCTATGGTTGCGCCCGGCTCGCCGTCGCCCAGAGCCTGGGCCTGCGTGGCTATGCGCAGATTACCCTTGCGATACACAAGGTTGACCACGTCGCCTCGCTTGACCATCAGCTGGCTCACAAGATCACTTTGCAAAATTGGCTCGCCCGTATTGAGGGAGCGGTTAAGCTGCCAGGGGCCGCCGCGCCCGTCCCAGGGCAGGTCGCGCAGCTGGCTGGCGTTGACCTTCATAAAGGTTACCGACTCCGCAGCCAGGGCCTCACCCTTGTTCATTGGACGTGAAGCCGCCGGGGCCGTTATCCATAGGGTGAGGTTGACCGTGCCCGAGATGCGCCGCAGCACGTTGCCGTCAACCTCCTGCACGGCAAAGCGCAGGGGTACGCGCCCCGGCGAGAGCTTGCCCGGCTCAAGTTGCACCCGCTGCTGCGCGTGGGCCAGAAAAATATAATCCGGCAGGCGAAAATCGCTCAGCTCCACCTCGCCCGGCATGGCCGCAAGCTGGGGCGTCAGGCTTTTGACAACATAGGAGCGCAGGTCTTCCTCGTGAAACACCAGGCCGCCGCGCTGGATTACCAGTGAGCTGGGCAGGATGCAGCGCCCGGCCACTTCCTTGCCTAGCGCCTGCCTCAGGGCATGGGCAAGCCGGGAGTTGTTGATCTGCAAAGGCTTGCCTTCTTCGGGCGGCGCTGGCCAAAGCTGCTGCGTGCGCAGCTGCCCCCAGATATCTGGGGCTATCTGCCCCAGCGGAACGGCAATATCCCCCAACAGCACCATCTCTGAATTGGTGACTGCGGCCGACAATATTTTGAGCCGCCAATCGCCGGGGCCAAGCATGTTGAGCTGGCCATCCTGCGCCATGGGGGCCTCGCCCGCCGCAAGCTGGTTGCGCGCTTTGGCGGCGCGCTGATCCTGAGCGTCGTCGGGCAGCGGCATTTGCCCCGCCTGGGCCTGCTGCGGCGTGCGCAGCTGGGTCACAATCTGGTTGGGCGAGCGCCGGTGGTTGCGATCGTTATCCTGCCATGTGGCGCCGGAAACACCGCTCTGCGGAGCCGCATACGCCGTAGGCGCAGGCGGCAGCAAGATCGCACCCCAAAGCATGGCGCAGGCAAGCCCGCAGGCCGCACCGCGCGGAGCCTTGCGTGTCGGCGCCCCCGCATGCAGCCCAAGGCTGCCCAATATTGCCCTTATGCCCCGCAAAAACCGCATAACGCACCCCTAACTGCGCTTGAGCTGTACAGCTATGCCCAGCATGGAATCTGACGTCTGAATGGACTTGGAGTTTACTTCGTAAGCGCGCTGGCCCACGATCATGTTCACCATTTCGTCCACGACCTCGACGTTGGACATTTCCAGAAAGCCCTGAGCCAACGTGCCCACATTGTCTGTGCCGGGCACGCCTTCGGTGGAGTCGCCTGATGCCTGTGTGGGCGTGTAGAGGTTACGCCCGCGAGCGTCGAGACCAGCCGGGTTGATAAAGGTGTAGAGCGGAATTTCCGCCCCGGCCAGTTCCTGCCCCTGCGAGTCAAGAGCCGCGATGTGGCCCGAAGACGAGACGGAAATGGTCTTGGTCTGCGCGGGCACGGCAAACTGCGGCTGCAGGATGTAGCCGTTGGCCGTGACCACCGTGCCGTCCTGATTGAGCTTGAACGAACCGGCGCGCGTGTACATGAGCTCGCCGTTTACATCCACCTGAAAAAAGCCGTCGCCTTCAATGGCCACGTCCAGCGTGTTGCCGGTGTTCTGAAAGTCGCCCTGCGTAAAAAACTTGTGCACGGCAGTGGGGCGAGTGCCCATGCCCACCTGTATGCCCACGGGCAGACGGTTGTCGCCCTCGGTGACGGCGCCAGCCATGCGCATGGTCTGGTACATCAGGTCTTCAAATTCGGCCCGGCTCTTTTTAAAACCCGTGGTGTTGACGTTGGCCAGGTTGTTGGAAATAACGTCGATATTGAGCTGTTGGGCCACCATGCCGGTGGCGCCTGTCCAAAGCGATCGCATCATGGGAATTTCTCCTTGTACTAAACCGACGAGGCTGCCGGTTGCCTGTAAAAACAGTCAGCTGCTAGCCCTGACGGCGGCCAACTTTTTCGTTGGCGGCGCGGTCCAGCGTATCGGATGTCTGCATTACCTTTTGGTAGGCTTCAAACTGCCGCTGGACTTCAATCATGTTGACCATTTCGGACACAACTTCCACGTTGGCGGATTCGGTGAATCCCTGCTCTACACGGGCGCCTGCGTCGTAGGCATTGCCCTCGACAACCTGAACTCCGTCGCGCGGGCGAAAGAGGTTTCCGCCCATTTTTTCCAGATTCTGCGGGTTGTTAACGCTTACCAAGGTCAACTGATCAATGACGTTGCCGTCGGCAAGCACCTGACCGTCGCCGCTGATCTGCACATGCCGCGTGCCGGGTGGAATGCCGATAACGCCCCCCGCCCCTTGCACGGTGTAGCCCTGCGGCGTCATGAGGATGCCGTCGCCGCTGAGCACAAAGGCTCCGTTGCGCGTCAGGTACTGGCCCGTGGGCGTAGTGACCCGGAAAAAGGCGTTATCGCCGTTGATGGCAACGTCCAGATCATTACCGGTATATTGCATGGCCCCCTGCGAAAAATCCGTATTTGATACGGCTATACGCACCCTGGCAGCATTCATGGGTTCGGGAAACAGCGGCGTCGATTTGAGGTTCAAAATCGGCTCCCGAATCTCATCAAAGGCAAAGGTTGGCATAGTGTCCTTGAACGACAGGGTCTCCCGCTTGTAGCCGCGCGTGTTCACATTCGCCAAATTATTGGCGATGAAATTCATACGGTGTTCTGTGGTCAACGCGGCAAAAAGCCCGCTAAACATGCCTGCTTGCATAAGCAGCTCCTTGTGTTGGCAGCAGCGCCGAAAAGTTGCGCCGCCGTCTACCCCGAGCCTGACGACTCTTGCCAGAGCTTTTTGCAATATGCGGGCCAATGACTTTGCCAGGAACAACCTGCTGCCGGAACAGTCTTGCCGCAGGGCTTGCGGCAGGCGGCAAAACCGCAACCAGTTGCGCCGCATTGCCGACAGCAACCAGCAGGGGGACAACTCCGCAAGCGAGGGGCCTGCAGCTGCTTACGTCAATCTTGCTGATTATGGCGATACGACAGCCCCACAAGCGAGGGGCCTGCAGCACACCGAGGGCAAGACAATACGAAAAAATCGGCCCTGACAGCCGATTTGAACTGAAGCACCCTTCTATCTGCCCCGATGCCATGATTTTTTTGCCGAAATCAAAAAAAAGGCTTGCCAGCCTCCCCACGTTAGCGTAAACACATTTTCGCGCCGAAGTGGTGGAATTGGTAGACACGCTAGGTTCAGGGTCTAGTTCTCGCAAGGGAGTGGGAGTTCGAGTCTCCCCTTCGGCACCATCTTTTAAGAGTCGTTACAAGCAACAGCCTGTAACGACTCTTTTTTTTGGCTTGTGCCCAGCATAGGCACCAGACCAAAACCCGCCCTTGGGAGCTTATGGGGCTCTACACCAAAGACGGAGGCAAGCCCCTTCAGCGGGCAGTTTTTCCGACAGGTTTCTGAACGATTCCCCAGCCATTTCAGCAGCACAAAACGCGCACACGCAGGCGGTAGTTTTCGAAGTTGCGAAAGCCATACGCACGCCGCTGGATCAACTTCATTTTTCGGTGAAAGCCTTCTGTGATGCCATTATTCCGGGTAAAACGGAACATTCGGGCTACTTCTTCCCGCCAATTATGCAACGTCTTGCCCAAGGTACGCAACGGCGCGAAGCTAGTTTTTCGAAGTTGCTCAATTTTATCTAATAATTCAGCTACATACCTGCGGCACGAATCGACACTTTGCGCCCGCACACGCAATAAATCAGCTGTGTCATGCAAAAATTCGTACAGCGATTCAATGTCCGGTCTGCAAGCAAAGTATGTTCGTAACCGCTCTTTCTGTAAGTCTGTTAACCGATCACGGCGAGTCAGCAAAAGACGCATCATACCGCCTCGCCCATAAGCAAGTTGTTTTTCATCAATTGCCTTGCACAGCTCTGAAAAGTGTTGATTCACCAGCCTGATAACATGAAATCTGTCCGCAACAATGCGCGCATTGGGAAACCACTCCCGCACAAGTCGCCGATACGCAGAGTTCATATCAATACAGACCATTTTGACTTTATGGCGGCCTTGCAGTGATTGCAAAAAATCGCGCATATCGGCGGCACTGCGCCCTTTTACCACGTCAAATACCCTGCGGCGGGCCAAGTCGCAAAAGGTGGTCGCAAAGCCCTGTCTGCGCGTAAATCTATGCTCATCAATGCCCAGAATGCGCGGGCATGTGCGGTTTGCCCAGTGGCTGCTCTTGTGCTGCATCATCTGGTGGTAGTAGCGCTCCACGCTGGCTACTCCTATGCGGTGCTCGTCGGCGATATCCTTGCAGGAAATCCCTTTATTGTAGGCTTGAAATATGTTGCGTTTGAGCAGTTCTGTTGTTCTGCTCCACACTTTTATGCCTGCAAGTCTGGTATTAAAATATCTACTGCATTCTTCGCATCGGTATTTGTGGCAGCGAACCAACAGGCGTGACGCCCTTCCATGAATAAAACTATTACGGATCGTCCGCCAGAATGAGTCCTTGATGCGTAGTTTTTCGCCTGCGCAGTGCGGGCACGTATTCTTGCCCGTCCACCTGGCCTCAAAAACCGGGGGCGTACGACTCACCACTTTTTCGATTGCAAAATCCCGCAAGCCAATTAAAAATTGTTCCACAGGGCCTTCTCTTCTTTTCTTTGGTCGGAAAATAAAGGTTGCCCTGGTGGGCATACCGGCTTTGCTTGGTATGCCCATTTTTTCTTGGAGACGCTATGCCCCCGTCTTTGAGGTAGAGCCACCAAAACCCGCCCTTGGGAGCTTATGGGGTCAAAGCGCGGGGTCAAAGGCACGACAAAATTGGGAGCAAGCCCGTTTTGCCGTTGCCAGGAGAAAACCCCATGCCCCATCCTCTTCCTGTCCTTTCCAGCCTTTTGCCTGCCGTCGCCAGCAACCAGGGTGATGACAAAAAGTCAGCACCTGCGTATCTTTATTGCAAAAGAAAAATCTACTATTTTCGATATGCCTTTCCCGCCAACCTGCGAAAATCACTTGGGCGGGCCGAGCTGCGCGTGAGCCTGCAAACGTCCTACCTGAGGATTGCGCGATTTCGCGCCCGCATGCTGTCCGCAGAAATTGGCAATATGATTCTTGAGGGGTTTATGCTGGACTACAAGGAAATACGCCGCTGCATGAATATCCTTGCTCCAGCGTTTGCTGGAGTAGGACCACGCAGACATTTCAGAACGTAAAAACATCTCTGTGGGAAAGCTCGACATCACGTACGACCAGCTCAGGACGTCTCAAATAGAACTACTCCTGCACTGTAACTCACCACAACTGCTTGAGCAGATTGCGCCAGAATGCATTGTTGACTTGCTTCGTTCCGGTGCTTTCACACGAAATGAGCTTGCAGGGGAAAACTATCTGCAAATAGTGAAAGCATACAAAGAGATGCAGATCACCCGGCATCGCATCGACATTGCCCGTACCAAAGGCGATTTCTTGATGGAAGAAGAAGTCATGGGGCGCGATTTTGGCAAGTTGCCTTGCGACACCTCATGCACAGCACAGGAGCCACCTGCTTTGCTGGAGGTGCCTACGCACGTTCACCAGCAGCAGACGGGAGGAATTCTTTATTCTGAAGCCATGGAACGGTACATCGGCCAAAAACTTCAGGACGGTGAATGGCGTGAGCACAGCGTGAGGGACCACCGGGGACGCCTGGAAGAATTTCTGACCATTATTGGCGACAAGCACATCAAAGAAATTACCCGTTTGGATATGCGGAATTTTCGCGAAACGTTGAGAAAGCTCCCACCTAACCGCTCACGAATTAAGGCATTCAGGGATAAAAGCATACAGGAGCTGCTCGACCTGAAAGTTCAAGATACGTTGAGCGTCACAACCGTCAACATTCTTGTGGAAGCTGTTGGAAGCATGCTTGCGTGGTATGTGCGCGAGGGGCTATTGGACGCCAACCCGGCAACCCATCTTCAGATCAAGGACAGCCGACAGGCTATTGTGCGTCAGGCGTTCTCCGCCGACGAGCTCACAAAAATCTTTGCGCATCCCAAATTCGCGAGAAAGGAATTCAAATCCCCTCTTATTACTGGATCCCTCTGATTGCCCTTTTCACTGGCATGCGCCTCGAGGAGATTGCACAGCTTCACTGTGCCAACATCTATGAATGCCACGCAAAAGGAATCTGGGTTATCGACATCAACAGCAACGGGCTTGATGAACTTGGCAGGCCCAAGCTGCTGAAGAACAAAAATGCACGAAGAATTGTCCCCATCCACCCTGATTTGATAAAAATTGGCCTACTTGAATATCACACTGACATTGTGAAGAAAAAGCATATCAGACTGTTCCCCGACCTGAAGAAATCCGAAGGCGCAGTTAAATTTGGCAAACAGCCAGGCAAGCAATTCAAGGCAATTGTGAGCGCAACACTGGGCGAGGCCTCTGGTAAAACATTCCACTCGCTCCGGCATACCTTTGCTGACTTTTTCAAGCAACGCGGTTTGCAAAACGACTATTTTCGACAAGTCTTTGGGCATGAGTTGCCAATGCTCGCTGCCAAGCAATATGGGGGGGGAAATTTCCTCCAGAACTTTTATTTGAAGAAGTAATTCTAAAAATTGATTATAATATCAATAAAATAATCACCACTCCACAGTGGTCAATTTAAAAATCATACATAACACATCACATCCAATTCAATGACCATATAAATGTCAAATAATAACCATTAAAATTACAATAACGAAAAAATTACAATAGAAAAAAGATGATTTAATGAACAAATTTAATAAAATTAAAACATTATGAGCACAATGTCACAGTTGTATATACAAATGATCATTGTTGGAATGTGAAAAATATTCCTCAAAATTCATCTGTACAAGTTTAGACTTACGTGCAGGTTGATTAAAAAACTGTGCGCTCGAAGGTACTTCCGACAGTCAAGACTATGAAAGCGAAGGTCAAAAAGTCCCCGCGATCTTTGTCGCAGTGCAAGCCTGAAGCATAAGTCCACGCAAAAACTGATGCCCCGGATCTGTGCTGAAGCGCGGATGCCAAGCCTGGGATATCTGTACGGCAGGTGTTGTAACCGGCAATCGCAGCACGGTCATTCCCTGACGCAGATTCTGCGTAAGCCGCTCCGGCACGGATGCCACAAGGTCTGTCCCGCGTGCCACGGCAATTGTTTCCGCAAGCGAAGCGGCCACGGCGCAAACCCGTCGTGTCAGTCCCTTCTTGTCCAGTTCCACATCCACAGGGCCCCGTGCGATTCCCCGCCGCGAAAAAACAACATGGCTGCATGCCGCATACGCTTCTGCCGTCACCACACCTAACTGTGCCAGGGGATGCCCCTGGTGGACAACAATCACATACGAATCATGCAACAGTCGCTGACGCACAATCTCCGGCCCAAGGTCGGGAATGACGCCAATATCGAGATCAATCAAGCCCTCCCGCAGCGATGCCACATCCTGCTGCCCCTGTGCCGTAAAACGTACGTCAACAAGGGGCGCGGCCTCATGCAGCATCTGCAAAAAGATCGGCCCCAAAAAACTGCCTACGCCATCATCAGCCCGGATGGTAACTGTCTTTCGCAATGAGCGGGTGTCAAAACTTTCCGCCCGTTCGAGCAGTGCCTGCGCCTGAAGAATCAGGTCGTGCACGCCGCTTCGCAATGACTCGGCCTTGGCGGTGGGCACAAGCCCGCGCCCGGCCCTCACAAAAACAGGGTCAGCCACCAGGGTGCGGATGCGGTTCAGCGTCCTGCTCATGGCAGGAATGCTCACCCCCATTCGTTCGGCAGCAGCAGTAACGCTGCCAGTGGAAAGCAGGGCGTCCAGCGCGATCAGCAGGTTCAAATCCATAGTTGCACCAAGGTTAAATATATCTGTTCATAAAGAGCATATATGCAACTATTGGTTTCGTCTAGTGTCCCTCCATCACTTCATGGAGGCCACAATGTCTGTCACAAATACACACAAACAGCTCCTCGGCCGCAGTCTGGCCCTATACGGATCAGGCTGCCTGATCTTTTCTGTGGGCGCGTATCTTTTTATTCATTCCAACCTAGGCACAGACCCCCTGGACACCTTTGCCCTGGGTTTGATGGCGCATATGCCCATGACGGTGGGCATACAAACCCTGGTAGCTCTGTTGTGCCTGCTCCTGATTGCAGCGTGGACAAAGACGCGCGTCATGCTTTCCCCGCTCATAACGTTCTTTTTTTGCGGCAGCATTATTGACGGTCAGATGGCTCTGGATTGGGCGCAGTATACAATCCTGCACTCCTATGTCGCCATGATCACAGGTGGATTTTTATGCGCCTACGGTTCCGCCCTGATCATCATGAGCAACTTCGGAATCAGAGCCATCGACCTGCTGGCCCTGACAATGTCGTGGCGGCGGAGCATCCCGTTCTGGATTGGTAAAGGCCTTATCGAAGGCTCGCTGCTGCTTTCAGGCTGGCTACTTGGCGGGCCGGTTGGAGTCGGCACAGTCTGCTTTTTCGTCATGGTCGATGACCTTATCCAGCCAATGATCTGGGCCAATATCTGCTTCTTTAACCTGAGCAACCACGCCGCACCCAGTGCGGTGTAACCTTGCCAGAACCACATAGACATATATTGAAAGGAGTTTGTATGAACAGTCTCAACAATCCCACCGTGCGCAACGTTATTGAGGGCACCTGGACGCTTCAGGCCCAGATTAACCCCATGGCTGAAGCGCAACTGCGCAAGGCTATGGCGCATCATCCCACACCATTTTCACACAAAGAACTTGTGGATTTGTGCGCGGAAGGTTCCTTTGCCTGTCCACCCGAAGTCGGCAGGCTGCTCTACGCGCTTGTCCGGGCCATGCGCCCGCAGGTAGTTGTGGAATTTGGCATGTCCCACGGATTTTCCACCCTGCATATTGCTGCCGCCTTGCGCGACAACGGCGCGGGCAAGCTAGTAACCACCGAGATGCACAGCGGGAAAATTGCTGTGGCGCGCGATATTCTCGAAGAAGCCGAGCTTGCCCCCTGGGTTGCAATTCTGGAAGGTGACGCGGTGGAAACCCTGTCCGCCGTGGAGCGTGTGGATATGCTCTACCTTGATGGCTGGACGGATTTTTATCTTGATGTGCTGAAGACGGTCGAACCGAACTTGCGCCCAGGGGCTTTTATTCAAGCCGATGACATGGGCAAATTCGGCTCCAGCGCAGCCGCGCAAGCCTACCTTGCATATGTGCGCGAGCCTGAAAACGGCTATGTGTCCGTTTCGTTCAGTGATTACCAGGGATTTGAACAGTCCTGCTGGACGGGAAGAAATTCATGACCAGCACCGCTTTCAACAATAGTGCTGCGGGGGCTTCTGTGGGCGGCTCTCAGAGCAATGCAGGATTGCTCTTCCTGATGTCAGCATGCGCCGCCCTGGTTTTTGGCCTGGGCGCAAGCCTTAACCTGGCTGTGGACCGCATTGCGACGAGTCCTTTGCAACCCTCAGCAAGCCAGGTCCTTTGGATTGTGGATACCTATCTTGTGGTGTTCGGCTGCCTGCTCATCCCTTCCGGGGCTCTGGGAGACCGCTTCGGGCGCAAGGCAGCATTGATGGCAGGGTTGCTGTTGCTGGCGGCGGGTTCAGCGCTGTCTCTGGCCTCCACAATCCCTTGGCTGCTGTGCGGGCGGGGTGTAGCTGGAGCCGGAGCTGCACTGATTTTGCCCAATAGCCTGGCCTTGCTGGTGCAGTCCATGGAGGGCGTTGCCCAACGGCGGGCCATTGCCGTGTGGACGGGCATGGGCGGTCTTGGCGGAGCATTGGGGAATATTTTGGGGGGGCTTGTCTTGCAGTTTTTTGACTGGCAGGCACTCTTTGCCTTTGCCATTCCTCTCGCTCTGGTGGCGTGGCTGCTTGCAGGCTATCTGGTGCCGCGCCGGGCAGGGCAGCCGAACCCCATAGATGTGCCTGGAACATTTGTGCTGCTGTGCGGCGTTTTTACCCTGCTTAAGGCGCTGATTGACGGGCAACATGCTGGATGGGTCAGTGCCCCTGTGCTTGCCCTGTTTGCAGCGACTTTCGTTTTTGCCGTGCTGTTTGTACTTGTGGAAAGGCACAGGCAACACCCACTCATAGATCCGCAAATCTTTCGCAACCGCAGGCTGGGGGCGGGCATGCTTGGCGTAGCGTTTTCGTTCATTGGCATGTACTCCGTCTTTTTTCTGAACGGGCAGTACCTCATGAGCGCCAAGGAATATTCTCCGATTTTTGTCGGCCTCAGCATCCTGCCCATGTGCGCAGTGATGTTCTGGCTTTCGCCGCGGAGCCTGTGGGTGGCAAAGTATCTGGGTTCACGCGCTACCGTGGGGCTGGGAATGCTGGCTTTGGCCCTGGGCCTCTACCTGCTCAGCCTGTGCACGCCTGACACGGGGTATCTATTTTATGCCTTTGCGGTCAGCGTGATTGGCGTGGGTTCCTCACTGTCTAATCCATTGCTTTCCCTTGGTATCCTGGCGTCCTTGCCGCCAGGAAAAAGCGGGATGGCTTCGGGATTAAACAGCTTTACGCGCGAAATTGGCGGCGCTGTCGGCATCGCGCTGTTTGGGAGCCTTCTTGGCAATGCCCTTACAGCCCGGTTGATACCAGAGCCACAGGGGCTGGCAAAACTCGCAAGCCCGGCGGGTCACGCGGTGCAGCAGACAATTTCTGCCCACCTTGCTGTCCTGCGGCACACTGGAGCAGACCCTGCCTTGCTGCATGCGGCGCAGTGGGCTTTTACCAACGCCATGGCAGAGGCGCTCCATGTTGTTTTTGCGTTGACTGTGGCCGCCACAATTCTTGTGGTAATGTGGTACTCTGCGGATAACAAAGGTGCGTCATGAACGTTAACAATTTAATATAATAGATAGAAAAAAACTGCATTCTTTCTATAAATGCTATTTCAGAGAAGTACAGAGGAGGAGTTTTATATGCAAAGCGCATTTGTCATAATTTGCGTGTTTGCAGCAATTTTTATTGTTGCACGGCATGTGAGACATCAATGGCGTAAGGGGTTGTATTTTACATCTAACCGCAAGAATACCCTCGGCACTAAATAATTTTTGTGCTGCGGGGCCGCCTCGCTTCCACCAAAAGGATGGAAGCAGGGTTGGAAAAAATTTGAGCAAAGCAAAAGCCCTTATGATTTTTATAGTAAGGGCTTAATTTTAATGGTGCGCTGGCGAGATTCTAATTCACGGCCTTTGGCTCCGGGGGCCAGCACCCTCATCAACCCGATCAAGCAGTGAAGAGGACTAGGGGATCGCACAGTTCACTATGAGTGAACCTCATTAGTGATTTGTCCTGGCTTCATCGTCCTCGAACAGAATAATCATAGTCCCAGTTCGGGCTTTCTTATTGTGGGGTACCATGATTCGCACAAAAGACGTTCTTAACTGCCTGCCCCTGGTGGCGTCCATCCTAGGTGATCGCTACGGGGTGCAGGTTCATATCGGCGGCATGGCGGCCTGCACCAACGGCAAGGTCATTTTCTTGCCCTCCTTCCTATGAATTGTGAGCCTGAATTGCTAGCACTGGCCAAAGGGTTCACTGACCATGAGGCTGCCCATATACGGCACACTGATTTTAATGAGCTGAAAGTTGCAAACCTTGATCCTGTGACCTTTAATTTGTTCAACTGCCTCGAAGATTGGCGCGTTGAGAAAAAGCTGTCAGGCATTTTCCCTGGCTGCCGGAAAAACCTGAACTGGTTGATACGACGATTCTTTGTAGAACGAGCACAGCCAAGGGCCGGGGATGATTCCCCGGCCCTTGCTGCTTTGGACTATGTACTGCTGACGGGGAAGGCCTGGGATGTGGATGAGGTGACCCCGGCACGCCAAAACGCGGCAAGCATCATGGAGCAGCACTTCCCCGGTCTGAAAGAAGCCCTGGATGCCATATTGGTCAAGGTCTACATCCATTGCCCGGGTACAAAGGCAGCGGTTGAATACGCGAGGCAGATCGCCCAGGGCATCCGACAGTGGAAACCATCACAACAACTGCGCATGCCCCACGAAAGCACCACGCAAAACAAACGAATCCACGGGGAATCACTGCGCAAAGGCAACACGAACGATAAAGGATTAAGCATCGGCGACAGAAAAGACCAACGATTCCAGCACACAAATTAAGCGACAGGGGCATCCCGCCCTTTCGCCTGAAGCAGACGCCCCCTTGCGGGCTTTGAGCGCCTCACCGCTCAATGCCTTGTTTCATGCGGAGGCGCAATATCTACCCCAGCACATCGGGGAAATTATGGCGCCTGAGCTTGTCAATTGCAGCGTAGAGTCCGTAGGCGACGCGCTGACTGTCGCTGAAGAAGGCACACGCCAAACAGCCCCCTTGCCTGCTGAACTGAAGCAGCAAGCGCTTCAGGCCAGCCTTGCCCTACGCACTCGCCTTCAGGGATTTCTGCAGGCGCACACCCAGAAGCGTTGCAGCATCGGGAGTAGAGGGACACTGCACGCCAATTCGCTACACCGTCTGCAGGTTGGCAATGCTCGTGTTTTCCAAAAAGAGTCAGAACATCAAGGCATTAACACCGCTGTTCATGTCCTGCTGGATGTGAGCGGAAGCATGGCTGGCACGCCTATTAATCTTGCCAATCGGGCCTGCTATGCAGTGGCAACAGCACTGAGGCATCTCCGTGGAGTGAACCCGGCGGAACGGCTTTCCCCGCCACAACGGTCACAAACTCTGTATTCCCCATTATGCGGCACGGGCAACCGGTGCCAGTTATGTTCGACATTCGAGCTTCTGGCGGGACACCGCTAGCTGGGGCTCTGTGGTGGGTGCTGCACCATGCTGCCCCTCAAAGGAACAGCGCAAGATGATCCTGGTTATCACTGACGGCATGCCGGACAACCCGCTGGCCGCGAACAATGCCATAGGGGTGGCCCAAGAACTCGGCTTTGAAGTTCATGGCCTTGGCATTCGGAATGAACACATCACGCACCTACTGCCGGACACCAGCAGGGTGGTCAACGACCTGCCCGATCCGGTGCCTGCCATGTTTGCCCTGCTGCAGGCTGCATTACTCAAAGGGGGGTGTAGCATGATGGTGCCCCTCGATTTCAGACCTTGGTACCGGACGGGAATATTCCGTTTCTTACGCTTAACAAAAAACGGCGCACCCCGCGCTGTTAAACGCAGGGAGGGTAAATGAACAACTATGTTAGCTGGATACCAGTTGTGATAGCTGTACTTCAGGTCATCAAAAATAACTGGGACCACTAGCCCCTCTCAGGCTGGCATGCAGGAGGCGGGAATAACCCGCCTCCTGCAATTTTATAAGAATAAAAGGAGCAAAAACATGAGCAAAACTTGGATATTTATTGGTGGCATGGTGGCAGGAATCGCAGGTGTATTTGCTGCGGCTTTTGCGGCTGAAGAGATAGAGGCCAAAGGCAACACGACACTTGAAGGCAACGGCAAGTTGGCTTTGCCGGAAGGTGACGGCAGGTAGAACACCGCGTCGTGATTTCAGGGTAGGGATTCTTTGGGAATTCCTGCCCTACAAGCTGTTGTAGCTTTATTCCTTTTTTGACTGAATCTTGTTGAGGCGGTTAAAAAGAAACATATGCGCTCCACAACTACTTCGCCCTCTAGCGCGCAAATGACTGAAGTGTGAAAGACCTGAACAGTTTGACCTGCAGGACGGCATAACCCAGATATGATTAATGGATCCTGCGTACTGATGCAAAATGGTCACAGCACCCGCCTGTTAAATGCAATTTTACGACTTTCGCCCTGAAAGATTGGCGGAAGATCAATTTTCTCCTTTCTGCTACGTGCACGTTGAGAACTCTTTAACAATTCAATGCAATCATACAATTTTATGTAAATTTTTAATTTTATTTTAGCATAGCTACATATTAATGTTACAATAATTCATAAAAAATGAAATTCAAAAATTATTACATAGATGCAAAATAGTTATCTAATAGAAAGAATCATCAATCTTCAGCATCTTTATCCTATAGCGCAATCCAGCTGGCGTAAGATGCATCATCCGCGCGGCCTTGGCGACATTCCCGCCAGTGATGCGCAACACATTATTTATGCATGAAGATTCGTATGCATTCATGCATTCTTTAAGCGAAACAGCTGCACCTCTCTGAATCATGCTATAGTCGTAATACAATTCTCTATGATTATTTTCAATAATTAAGGCTGCTTCCGACAGTTGTTCTACGGGTACGCCCGCTGATTCCTTGCGGTCTTTCTGGTAGAACTCAAGAAAATGCTTTGGAAGCGAATTGAGATCAATGGAACGTTCTTCGTTCATCATTGCCAGGCTGCCCTCAATCACATGCTCCAGCTCTCTGACATTACCAGGCCAATGGTATTCCATGAACATGCTCATGGCCTCGTTGGAAATACTAACCGGATTGCCGCCCTCCGTCTTTGCCACCACAGATTTGACAAGCAGGGGAATATCCTCTCGCCTTTCGCGCAATGGAGGCACTGCCAAACTTACCACCGCAAGGCGATAAAAAAAGTCTCGGCGCAGTACGCCGCTCTGCACCGCCTCAAGCGGATGCTGATTGAGAACGCTGATAATCCGCACATCGACAGAAATTTCTTCGCTCGATCCAAGTCGACGGACTCGCTTTTCCTGCAAAACGCGTAGCAACTTGGCTTGCAGACCAAGCGGCATGGAGTTGAGCTCGTCCAACAGAATGGTGCCGTGGTTGGCTTCTTCAAAAAGGCCGGGCTTATCTGAGGCGTCGGTATAGGTGCCCTTGGTGGTGCCAAACAAGATGCTTTCGAGCAACGTTTCTGGAATAGCCGCGCAGTTAACTGGCACAAAAGGAAAGGCCGCCCTGCTGCTCGCTGCGTGTATGGCCTGAGCGAAAACCTCTTTGCCAGTGCCGCTTTCTCCCCAGATCATGATGGGCGAGCTTGAATGGGCTGCTGCACGCGCGGCCTCAATCACCGCCACAAGAACCTGATCCTTCCCAACAAGATCGTTGAATGAATACAACGTCTGCGGTTTATTACAGCTCCGTCCTTCATTTCTGCGTATGCCAAGTTTACCAAGAATGTCTTCACCAAGCCAACTTGTAAACGCAATAACGCCATCTTTAACACCACTATCAAACAGTGCAAAGAAATCCGTGACAGTTCGAGTCATAAAATTGTTTGTTGTTTTATAGGTATATACCATCCTTAAGATAGGCCTTCCTTTTTGGAGGCACTCAATTGTCGGTATACATTTGATGTCATGCGGAACATACAGATTGGTAATATGCTTACCAATAACCTGATCAAATCCATCAATCCGCTGCTGAATCGGATTCATGTATCTGCATATTCCTTCTGCATCAACAACAGCAACGCCAATACTCATACCATCCCAGATAGCAAGCATGGACGGATTAAGCACGCTTTCGCGGCTTACACTGGCAAACCTGCGTCGCAGGGTTGAGTCATGTGCCATTTTTCACATCCTTTTAGCCAAACAGCCTCTTGTGGGAAAAACCGACATGGCTGCCTATTTTGAGTATCTGTTTTTTTTAAAAAAGACAAATTTCTTTCTTTTTATGAAATTTTCTTACGCATTTTTGTGAAGTTAAACAGGCCTTAACAAGGTGCTCGCCCGCCCTTTAACGCTTTTGGCAATAAAACCAGCGCGTGGCACAGCTTGTGCTTATCCCCACATAAACGCGTTGTTTTCTTACAAGCAAAAAACCTGCCTATGCGTATGCAAGGCAAAACTAGTTAGGAGTATACAATGCCTGTTGTTCCCTTTCAAAGCGGCAAATCAGCCGAACCCAAGGGTTATGCGATCAACTGGAGCACTGCCGCAAGCCGCCTGACCGACCTTAAGGAATTTCTTCTCAATGCCCCGCAAACCATGGACCCGGAACGGCTGCAGTTTCTTGATGAGGTTTATCAGGAGTTCAACGGCGAGCACATCTTCTACAGGCGGGCCAAGCTGTTAGAACGCGTGTTGCTCAAAAAAAAGATATTTCTGGACGGGAACCCTATTGTGGGAACGCTGACTGGCACCCGTGCTGGCGTTTACGCTTATCCTGAATGGAACGTCGCCTGGATCAAGGAAGAAATGCAGATGGCCAAAATGGCCTCGCTAGGCGAAATGAAGATCCCTCAGCAAACTCAGGAGTTGCTTGAAAAAACCTACAAATCGTGGCGCGGTCACACCTGCATAGATATAAACAACAAGCTGTTTAAGGATAAGTACGGATTCAACCCCGCCCCTTACTCCAAAGCTGGCGTATACTATGACAACGTGAGCGTTGCCAGCGGGTCAGGCATTGCCGATTACCCCCTCGCGCTGAACAAGGGCATGCGCTGGGTCATTGATGACCTTAAGCAGCGCCTGCTTGACTGCCCCACCACGCTTGAGCGTACCAACCAGACCGAGCTGTACCGCTCCATGATTGTTGCCTGCGAAGCGGTCATCGCCCACTCGCACAGATATGCCGATCTGGCCGAGCAAACGGCGCAAACAGAAACCGATGCTGCCAACAAGGCAGAGTTGCTCGAGATTGCCGAAATTTGCCGCCGCGTTCCCGAATTCCCGGCCCGCAATTTCCGCGAGGCCATACAGTCCTTCTGGTTCATCCATCTTTGCATTGAAACGGAGCAGATGGCCTGCGCCTGCTCCCCCGGCCGCTATGGCCAATACATGTATCCCTTCTATAAAAAGGATATTGAAGAAGGCAACATGAGCCGTGAACAGGTGCTCACCCTGCTCAAGTTCCAGTGGATAAAGCACCTGGAACTGGCCGAATATCAGGGCGGCTCCTACGCCATGACTCTCTCGGGACACACTGGGCAGAGCATCACCATCGGCGGATTCGACAAGGACGGCAACGATGCCAGCACGGAGCTTGAAGAGCTGCTGCTGGAAACGCAGATCCAGATGAAAAACATCCAGCCGACCCTGACCCTGCTCTACCACCCCAAGCTCAAAGATTCTTACATGCACAAGGTGGTGGAATGCATTCGTGGTGGCTCCGGCCAGCCGCAGATTCTGAACAACAACGTTGTCATTCAACGCACCATGAACCGCTTTGCGCAATACAAAGGCGGCATTACGTTGGAGGACGCGCGCAACGTGGGCAACTACGGCTGCGTTTCCACAGGTATTTGCGGCAAGGGCAGCTTTATTACCCAGGAAGATCAGCCATGCCTTGCCAAGGTTGTGGAGCTTCTGCTCAACAACGGCAAAGATCCGCAAACCAAAAAGCAGTTGGGCGTCGAAACTGGTGATCCCGTAGAATTCAAGAATTTTGAGGAAGTTTATGATGCCTACAAGGCGCAACTCAAACAGGTGTTCACTGTCTCGCGCCACCATTCAGATCTGAGCCAGATGGCCCGACTTGAAGTGGTGCCGAGCATCTTCCGTTCCGTCATGTACGATGGATGCATAGACAAGGGAATGTGCGAAGAAGAAGGCGGCACCCGCTACCCGCAGGTCAATCCCATCATGACCGCCGGCATAGACGCGGCCAACTCGCTTCTCGCTATCCGGCACCTGGTGTTTGAAACCCAGTCCGTAACCATGGAAAAGCTGCTGGAGGCTATTAAAGCCAACTTTGAAGGATATGAAGATATCCGGCAGATGTGCTTTAATGCGCCCAAGCACGGAAATGACTACCCCGATGTGGAAACCTTCGTGCAGCGCTTCTATCGCGACGTGGATACCATCCACGGCTCCATTGGCCCGGATTGCTTTGGCTACCGCACCCCGCTGGATGCCTACTCGCTTTCCTACCACAACTACTTTGGCGCACTCATGGGCGCTCTGCCAAATGGCCGCAAAGCCGGTGTAGCTCTGACAGACGGCAGCGTTTCGGCCACTCCGGGCACGGATCATGAGGGCATCACGGCGCTTATCAAGGCTGGCGCACAGGCTATCGACACGGTGCGGTATGGCGCAAACCACTTCAACGTCAAGCTCACGCCTGCTGCTCTGGCTGGCCCCGCAGGCGAAAGGCTGCTGGTTTCACTTATAAAAACCTATTGCGACTTTGACGGTTCGCACATCCAGTTCAACTGCGTTTCCTCCGAAACGCTTAAAGACGCGCAGAAAAAGCCGCAGGATTACCGCAATCTGGTGGTTCGCGTGGCTGGCTTCAGCGCGTATTTCACCCGGCTGGACAAGGGCGTTCAGAACGAAATCGTCAAGCGCACGGAATATAATAACTTTTAATCTCTCCTCCATGTGAGGCCGGGGGGATGTTGCCGCCCCCCCGGCCTCCAGCCGTGTGGAGTTCAGGTGCAACCATGAGCCAAGGAATGATTTATAACATCCAGCGCATGTCCATTCAGGACGGGCCGGGGATACGCACCACTGTTTTCCTCAAAGGTTGCCCGCTGCGATGTTTATGGTGCAGCAATCCTGAATCTCAACAGGTTGCCCCGCAGCTTCTGGTTTTCAGCGACCTTTGCACAGGGTGCGGCGCCTGCCTGGCCGCCTGCCCAAGTGGTGCGGCAGTGCGCCTGGAAGACGGCAAATGTGGAAAAATCGCTGAAAAATGCACATCTTGTGGTGTTTGTGCGGCAGTTTGCCCTAACAAGGCCAGAGAAATCAGCGGCAAGATAATGACTGTTGATGAGGTGATGGAGATTGTCCACAGGGATTCAGCTTTTTATGCGAATTCCGGCGGAGGGGTCACCTTTGGCGGTGGTGAGCCAACAATGGGCGGTGATTTTTTCATTGATCTGTTGCAGACCGCCCACGATGACGCCCTGCATACCGCAGTGGATACCTGCGGATTCTGCCCTGAAGACCGCTTTGAAAAAACCCTGAAGCTTGCCGACCTGCTACTGTTTGACTGCAAACACATGGACCCGGTGCAACACAAAGAACTTACAGGGCAGGACAACGCTCTTATTCTGAAAAATCTGCAATCTGCACTTCTCTCGGGCATTGAGGTGCGCATCCGTATGCCGCTTATGCCAGGGTTAAATGACAGCGACGAAAATTTTGCAGCAATGTCCAACTTTTTGGGCAAATTCGGGCAACAGCACGTAGAAGTCATGCCTTGTCACATGTTTGGCACCAGCAAATACAGGGCGTTAAACAAGCCATTGCCGCCTGTAAGCCAATATACACCAGATTCGCTCGAAAAAACGCTGATCAGGATGAAAAGGCATGGCTTGAAGTATACAATTATATAGGAGGTAGAATGTTTTCAGTGGCAATTGATGAAGCAATGCTGCAAAAACTCAGCGACATGCTTCAGGACGAAGACGAAGGAACCTGCGTCAGGCTCAGGGAATATAAAGTCGGCGGAGGCTGACACTCAAAAATCGTACTCGGTCTGGGTATGGATGAGCCAGATGAAGATGAAGACGAACAGATTTCTGTAGGCAATGTGCCGTTTACGGCAGAAAAAGATTTTCTGCTCAAATACGGCAGGGCCTTCACACTTTCTTATGTTGAAGGTCAAGGGGTTGTTGTGGCTCCGGCATAGCAATGCTGTGGGGCGACATCCCCTGCCGATACGCAAATCTCTCGTATAAGAATGCCGTATCATATATTGCGGAGGTTTCACATGTTTACAGTTACAATTGACGATGCAATGCTGCAAAAACTGCGCACAATGCTGGAAGAAGAAGACGAAGGAACTTGCGTACGGCTTCGTGAATACAAGGTCGGCGGCGGATGCCATTCCAAAATCACTCTTGGTCTGGGAATGGATGCAGCAGATGAAGAAGAGGACGTGCAGACCAGAATTCACGACGTTCCTTTCGTGGCGGAAAAAGACTTTCTGCTGAAGCACGGCAACGAGTTCTCCCTTTCATTCAGCGAGGATAAGGGCGTAGTTGTTACGGCAACAGCGGAATAGTGTTTCCGCCATTACGCAGTGTACGCCAAAAGCCCCGCTCCGTTTCTGGAGCGGGGCTTTTGGCGTACATTCGTCCGCACGTCGACTGCATATTCCTGAAAATCTGCAACTTTCTGTAAGCACAATCAATTCAGAACAGATTGACTGCCATTACAGGATGGCTTGGGTGACGACGCAATCAAAAAAACCATCCCTGCCAAAATACAAAATAACCCCAGCAGAGTTTGTTGGGTGCAGGGTTCGTTAAGCACCATAAAACCAAGCACAGCCGCCCCGATAGGTTCGGCCAGTCCCAACGTGGAAGTCACAGCCGCTGATGTGGTTTTCATGCCGTACAGCACCAGGGTAAATGAGAGGCTGGTAGTCAAGGTGGCAAGATCTGCGGCGACCAGAGCCCCGCGCGGAGTCAGGAGCCATCCAAGCGGCTGCGCACAGAGCAGCGGCGTAAGGCTCAGCCCCCCAAGCAGAAAGATGACCGTCATGATCTGCGATGGATCATGGTGTTGCAGCACCGGCTTGATGGCCACAAGAAACACAGCATAGCTGCAAGCCCCAAGCACGGCCAACGCCAAACCCAGCATACTGAACTGCACATCGCTGCCTGTGCCCAGCGTCAGCACCGCAAGGCCGCACAAGGCCAGGATTGTGCCAGCATACCAGTTTCTGGCAGGTTTCTCTTTCAAAACAAACCACCCAAGAATTCCCACAACTATGGGGCAACCGCCAATAGCAACCATTGTGCTTACGGCCACCCCAATCTGCTTGCATGCTTCAAAAAAAAAGAGCTGATAACCAGCCAGTCCTGCGGCAGAAATAACGACATGCAATTTAGGCCAGCCAGCAGGCCGGGGGATATTGCGTGAAATCAGCCCCCACAGCAAAAGCACCAGCCCCCCACCCAGAAGACGTATGGCGCCGACGGCGATGGGCGTAACGCCATCCGGCGCAAGGGCCTGTGCCGTGCCGGATGTGCTTGCGCAAAACGCGCCGCACAAAATAGCTAATGGAGCCTTAAGAGAATATAAAGACATAACATTGTCTCCATATTTAAAGTAACGTACCCCTTGTCTGATTCGGCAAGGGGTACGTTTTGCTTTTTTTGAAAGGGATTATCCGACAGGTTTAACCCTGCTGCAGATGCCAGGCCTAAGAGTTGAAGTACACAGCAATATCTTTACTGCCAAGAATATTCATCCTGATTTCCTCTTCCGGGAGGGAAACCCAGTTTTTCTTGCTGGTGCTGTAGAAAATAAATCCGAGTACTATCCATATGCCAAGGCAGGCAAAAGGTGCTCCGCCGATAAGCGCCGGGGAGCCGGGGATAAGCAGAAGCACGATGCACAACACGGCGGTGATGGTTCCGATGGCGCAGCAAAGCAGTTTGAAGGCCTTGCTGGGAACGTTCACACTGCCATTGATGACGCGACGGGCGGCCAGGCAGGTAAAGAGATAGCCGATGCCCGTACCGACGGAGCTCATATCAACCGTCCAGGCGATGGCCGAACGGCCAGCGAATGGTGTCAGAAGCGTGATGATGACGATAAAGAGTACTGCATTGTAAGGTGTATGGTACTTGGGATGGATTTTGCCAAACCATTCGGGAAGGATCCGGCTGCGAGACATGCTGAGCAGCAAGCGGCTGGCTGCGATAAAGAACCCGTTGATGCCTGTAAGAACTGCACCAAACACGCCGCATGCAAGAACGACGCTGCCAAACCGGCCAAAGGCCATGGTCGCCACTTCGCCAGCGCCCCAGGCAGCTCCGCCTGTCGCACGCTGCGCATCCAGTTTTGCCAGCATTTCCGGGTAAGAGATGGCCATGCCCACTGCAAGCATTACCATGGCGTACAGAATAACACCCACGATGATGGCGATTATCATGATGTTTCTTGCACGGGCAGGATCAAAAGAAAACTCCTCTGCCGCCTGCGGAACGGTATCAAAGCCGACAAAAAGGAAGGGGGAAATGGCAAAAATCAGCAGTACGCATGACAGGGGGGTACCACTTTCTGAAAAACCGGGAGTGAGATTGCTCAACTGACTCGAATCCAGAGCAAGCACACCTGCAAACAGAGCGGCAATGCCAATTGTCAGCATAAAGGCCAGAATAAGCTGGATTTTGCCCGCAATGCCAATACCCCGATAGTTGATCCAGCCGAAAATCAGGGTTCCGGCCGTCATCAGCAGCACTTCCCCTGAGTATACCTGCCATCCGGCTATTGCATACAGAGGGCCGAATTCAAAAATACCTGGGAACAGAAACCGAAAGATCACCGACAGCGCTGCGATATCAATGGCCACAATGGCAATGTATCCGATTACAAGCGCCCAGCCGCAGATAAACGCTGCTGTAGGCCCAAAACCTATGTATGCGTAAGCAAATGCGCCACCTGCCACTGGCGCGTATTTGATCATATAGCTGAGACAAACTGCAACAAAGCAAATAAGAAACGCACCTATCATGAAGCCATAAAGCGTTCCAAGCGGCCCAGCCTTGGGCAGAAACATATCCCCCGGCAGCACAAAACAACCCCAGCCGACAATGGAGCCTAGCGCCAATGCGCAAACTTGCATGGGCGATAGTGTTTTTTCGAGCTTAACCTGTTCCGACATAATAGTACTCCCAGCACTAAAGAGTGGGCCAGAGAATCTGCTTCGACAATTGCATTGCGCACCCCCGGGGACGTCGAAGCATAACTCACTGGCTGTTGCACCTGTCCACTGGTTATTCCCTCATGTAGCTGCCGGCTGGGAATAACTGTCTTCGGGACTATTGAGCAAAGGCTGTGCCAAATAGTGAAAAAAATCTCCAAGCCAGTCTGATTAGCGCAATATGCAGGGATATTGAGCTAATAGTATAAAAAATCATTAGCTTCGATAAACTATTTTTATTATTTCGATGAATTTTTTTCTTTTTGAGAACATTTTTATCGCATTTTGAGACGCGGTAATTACTTTGCCCCTTTCATCAGCCTACAAAGGCCCAAAATGGCGATGGCATCGTATTTGCTCAAGACAACATGTGAATTCAGTTACTAACGCCAGAAACCACGAGATGTTACACTTTTTTCATAGGCAGGGGACAAAAATGACGAACAGCAACGCCGTATCTATCATCAATGAAATAACGGCCATAGAGCTTAAAATGTTTCAGGCGGTCAATAACGAAGGGGGAAAAGCGGATTGCCAGAATCAACCCGAAACTTTCTGCGCGATGCGCCAGGTTGTCTATGAAGTCCTATCACCACACTTCCTTATAGCATGGCTGAAAGATTTGAGGATGGCTGAGGGGGCTGGCCGAAACATAATGACAGAAAAATACGCCTTGATGTGCGGGAACATTGAAATGCCTGCAATCTCCCAAACCATAAAAGACATTGTTTCTTGCGAGCTGTCTTGGCTTCAGGCAGCGGCCAAAGAACATCCCGATTATTTTGACGGCAACGATGCAGATTTTTGTCGATATCTGCTGTGCGAGCTGTTGATGTATTCAGAACCAACGCTGCATGCATATGCGCAATGCATCGCCGACGCTCAGGCCGCAGGACGGAACATGGTTATGGAACGGCTTGAAAATATAAAAAAGCTTTTGTGCTCCACTACTCCACACGCACCATCATTGCACTGACGCTGATTAGTTTAGATCGTTCCAACTAAAAGGGATAACAAGGTTATGGATGTTGAAGTTATTGTGGTCGTCTGCGCATGGTTCATGGGAGGATTTATTTCTGGAGTCAGCGGAATAGGCGGAGCCATGTTTGCAGTTCCAATAGCGGCTATGTTCATTCCCATTCAGCAGGTTATTATTCTGAGCTGTATTCTCAATCTTGCCATGGACGGGACGCTGACTGCTCTGCATTTTCGTTTTTGCCGTGTCCGTGCGCTGGGACCGCTCTTGGCTGGGACAATACCAGGGTCCGTGGCGGGCTTGTTCATCTTGCAGATGGTTCCAGGACAAATCTTGCAGGGAATCATTGGGGTTCTGCTGCTGGTATTTCTGATCTGGCAACAATTTTTTCGTATTCGTCAAAAAGGAAAAGAATCCTGGCTGCTAGGCGGGCTTGCAGGCTGTGCAGCCGGAGTATTTGGAGCAGCAATCTCTTTTGATGGGCCGCCTGTTGGCGCTTATGGCTTATATGCAGGCTGGCAGCCGAGGGTGTTTCTGGGAACGTTGGGCGTATTTTTCATACTTAGGGGAACATTTACCTGCGCATTACAGGCGTATTCCGGCCTTTATTCACCAGAAGTAATTCAATATGCGCTATACGGCTTTCCAGCCACCATGATGGGAACATTCTGCGCATTCCCTGTTGCCAAACGGGTTAACCCAGACGCATTTCGCAACATACTCAAGGTTATCATAGCTGCGGCCGCAGTTGCTTGCGTTTACCGTGCATTACTTTAACAGGGCAAAACTTTACGGGCAGCCTTAAAAGAGCACCCAGTAAAGCCAAACGTTCCTGCGACTACATCACAAGACACATGGCAGTTGTTCCATTCAGAATTTTAGGAGTGGTTATGCTAAAATTTCAAAACACGGCCCTTGCGTTATGCATCGCTCTTTTGCTTCCCAATGCCGCCATGGCGGAAGTGGGACATCCGAGCCTTCCCGGTAGCGATCTTTCTTTTCTCTGGGCCATTCCTTTTATATGCATGTTGCTATCCATTGCAGTCATGCCATTGTTTCTATCTCATATTTGGGAAAATCATTTCGGCAAAATCGCCGTCTTTTGGGGGATGGCATTTCTTGTCCCGTGCATGATTTTTTATGGGTATCATGTTGCCACATATGAATTTTTACACATCATCCTTCTTGATTATATTCCATTTCTGGTACTTTTGTTTTCACTGTTTACTATAACCGGCGGCATACGCCTGAAAGGCAAACTCGCAGGCACACCAGGGGTGAACACCTGCATCTTGGCCGTAGGCACATTTCTGGCTAGCTGGCTGGGCACCACAGGAGCTGCAATATTGTTTATCCGCCCGTTGTTGCGGGCCAATGCACACCGCAAATTCAGGGCGCACTCTGTCATCTTCTTTATTTTTCTTGTTGCCAATATCGGGGGTTCACTCACTCCATTAGGCGATCCTCCGCTGTTTCTGGGTTTTTTGAAAGGGGTAGGCTTTTTTTGGCCGATCACCAATCTTTGGGTAAAAACAAGCCTTCTTGCCTTGATTCTTCTGAGCATTTTCTTTGTGCTTGATACAGTCCTGTTCAACAAAGAAGGACGGCCATGTCCCCCGACACAGCCCCCTGCCATGGTTGAAAAGTTTGGTGTTGAGGGCAAGATCAACCTGCTGCTTCTGTTGGGGATTGTGCTCGCAGTATTTCTCTCTGGCCTTTATCCAATGGGGGAACTGATTTCAGTCAACGGGATTGCAATGGAAGGGCAGAATCTGCTGCGCGATGGTCTGCTGCTGTGCATTGCAGGCCTTTCGCTTAAGCTAACCAGCAGGCATACCAGGGAGGCCAACGGATTTTCGTGGGGGCCTATTGAAGAAGTTGCAAAGCTATTCTTTGGCATTTTTATTAGTATGATACCCGTTATTGCTATCCTGCGTGCCGGGCCTGACGGGGCTTTTGCTCCACTTGTTCGCCTTGTCTCGCATGACGGACAACCAATCAACAGCATGTACTTTTGGCTGACTGGCCTCCTCTCAAGCTTTTTGGACAACGCGCCTACCTATCTTGTTTTTTTCAACACTGCTGGCGGCGACGCGCAATACCTCATGCAGGAAACGCCAGCAACTCTTGCAGCCATTTCAGCCGGTGCAGTTTTTATGGGTGCCAACAGCTATATTGGCAATGCACCGAATTTTATGGTGCGCTCCATTGCTGAAAGTAGCGGTGTGCGCATGCCAGGGTTCTTTGGATATATGGCGTGGTCAGCAGGAATATTGTTGCCGTTGTTCGGCATGCTGACATGGTTATTTTTTGCATAAACGGAATCGAGTGATATTGGGCTGCAAAAAACAATAACAATTGCGTTCCAACCATGTACCGAAAGATTCGAGTTGCTGTCATGGTCAACTACTGCTAATGGGCATCGGTCAACTTTTATGTATGCACAGGTTTGATTTGCGCGCATAGGCGCGGCTCATGAATACTCCCAGCTATTTTTCATGTCGGCATCAGCAGTCTGAAGTTTCTGATCCGGCGCACATATCTGTTAACAAGTTGGCGGCTTCGTCAATGACGGAGGTATGTTGTTTAGCCATCATATTAACTTCGCGTGAAGACTGATTGATTTCCTCACAGGTGGCGGGTGCTTTATTGGCGGCGGCAGCTTCTGAAAAAACTCCATCAGTGGTAGACTGCGGTGGAGGCAGTTGTAAGCTTCATACGCTTTTTATGGTAGGCGGGGCATGGCATGAAATGTCTGCACCGTTTCTTCATCGTAAGATAACTAACTTTATTATATTACTATTATCGCCAATATAGCGGAAAGCCGCTCCAAAAGATGAAATTACTAACCAACTTTTGACCACGCCAAGCCGCAGCAAATAACAGGCTCACGAAGGAGGATTCCACGTAGTTGGGTCAAAGCATGGGGTCAAAATGCGGGGGCATAGACAAATAACTCAAAACTTTTATCAACAATATCAGTTTATTTTGAACTCGATGGTGTCGTTGTGCCTATTCTCCCCCTAGCACCATCTTGAACTCCAAGAAAGTTCAAAGAGGCGCGCCGCAACCTGTGCCTTGGCCTGCTGCTTCACGGAAAAATCTGATTGGAGCGCCGCAGTGCCTGCTGGCGAGCCGCGACAAAGTATGCTCCCCAAGCTGGGCATCCAGGGCGACGCGGGTCTTGAACCTGGCGGAGAACTCCCGTCTCGATTTGGACATCAAAAACCCCCTTCAGCTTCTCACGTCCACCTCTGCTCCTGATCCAGTTTCCCGACCCCACCGCTACCACAATTGTATTACCGATATTTGCTAAAACCACAGGACCGGTGCAAACCGCCGCCCCCTGAAAACCCATGGCATAACTATGCGGACCAGCCCCGCCCTCACTGCGATTACCCGATATTAATTTCAATTGAACGCACTGATACTTATCTATATCACTGAAATAGGCTCGTGCTGAATGCAGCATATTGAGTTGTTTATGGCTGCGTCTCCTGTGCTTTTTATACTCAATCCCCAGGATGAGTTATGAATATCCGCACCAAAGTATGCCTGCCGTTGGTAGTAATTACGCTGGCCGTGGCTTTGTTGTGCCTGCTGGTTGTGGCAAGACAGGGGGAAAAGCTCTGTGAAACCAGCATACAGACCATGGTGGATTCAAAAATATCGCAGATCGAGCTGATGGTGAAAACCAACGGCATTCACGCCATGGAGATGGCCGCGCTGTTCAGTCGGCTGCCGGAGGTGGAAAAGGCGTACCGAGTTGCCTTTACTGGCGACATCAATAACGAGGCCAGCCCGCAATCGCAGCTGGGCCGCGAAATGCTGCGCGCCAGCTTTTCCCCGATTATCGCAGGTTACGCGGCGGTAATGGGCGCCAAGCCCCAGCTGCACTTCCATTTTGCCACAGCCCGCAGTTTTGTGCGGCTGTGGCGCGAAAAGCAGACCATGCGTGGTGGAACGTGGGTTGATATTTCTGATGACCTTTCGCCCTTTCGCCAGAGCGTCAAGGACATCAACGCAGATAAAAAACCAGTCTGGGGTGTGGAGGTCGGCAGCGGCGGTCTGGCTATCCGGGGGCTTGCCCCGGTTGTAAGCCCTGCCGGCGAGCACCTTGGTTCAGTAGAAACGCTGGTTCCCTTTAACCCGCTGATGGAGAGCCTGGGGTCCGGCAAGGGCGAAAACACCCTGCTGTACATGAACCCCGCCAAGCGCTCCATCGCGACCCAACTCCAGGATACCGGCGCTTACCCTACCGTCAACGACCACTATGTGCTCGTCAGAGGAACCGCAGCAGGCATTATTGAACGCCTTATCAGCACGGAATTTCTGGATTCTGTGGCAGACTGTTCAAACTGGAAGGTCGTGGGCAACCTGCTCATTACGGGTGTTCCGGTTAAGGATTGCAAAGGCGAACAGATAGGGACCTTTATTTTTTCCACAGACCTGACCGAGCAGCAGGACATTATTTTCAAAGCGGGCATAATGCTTCTGGCCTCATTTATTTTTCTGCTCATTGTCCCCATTGTTGTTGCCTATTTTGTGCTGGGGTTTGCCGTGCTGGCCCCTGTGCACGAGATGATGCTGGCCCTCAACAGCATTGCAGAAGATGGCGCGATACTGACCAAACGCCTTAAGGACACCGCAAAGGATGAAATTGGGCGGCTGGCAAAGATGTTTAACCGGCTTATGGACAATATCGAAGCCGTGATGAGCGAAATTGAAGAATACAAAAATCTTATCAACGCTGTCCCTGACCCCATTTTCGGCATCGATAAAAGCCGCAGAATAACCATTGCCAACAAGGCCACAGAGCTGCTGCTCAAAAAGCCGTTCGAACTGTTTAGCGGAAAGTTCTGCTACGACTGTTTCAACTCCAGCGCCTGCGGTTCGATCGATTGCCCCATAGAGCAGTTGACCCTCGCCCCCAAGTTGCCCCGAAGCAGCATCATCGACATGGGTACAGAAGAAAAGCCGTACTTTGTCCAGCCCGTGAGCGAGACTCTCTACGACTGTCGCGGGCAAAACAAAGGCTATGCGGTTGTTGCCAAGAATGTGACCTCGCTGGTGCTCAAGGAGCAGGAGATAAACAAGCTGGCGTTTTATGACCAGCTCACCGGGCTGGCCAACAGGGGACTGATGGTTGACCATGTCAGGCAGGCCATTGCGGCATGTCAGCGTCAGGCCTGCCTGCACGCCCTGTTTTTTGTGGATATTGATGATTTTAAATCAATCAATGATACGCTGGGGCACGACCACGGCGACAAGGTGCTGCAGCAGATAGCGGCGCGGCTCAAGTCAGTGGTGCGCGAGGGTGATACGGTGGCCCGGTTTGGCGGCGACGAATTTGTGCTGCTGTCGCTCAATCTTTCTGAAGACATGCCCACCGCCGCAGCCCAGGCAGAGGTCATCAGCAAAAAAATTCTCAGCGCCATGCGTCTGCCGCTGCAGCTTGATACCATCAATTACCGCTGTTCGGGCAGCATCGGGCTTACCCTCTTTGGCAACAAACCAGTCTCGGTGGACGACCTGCTCAAACAGGCCGATCTTGCCATGTATCTGGCCAAAGAACGGGGAAAGGACACCGCGGTTTTCTTTGATCCGCTGTTGCAAACGGCCATGATGGAACGCAACGCCATGGAGTGCGACCTGAAGGATGCGGCCATGAACCTGTCGCAATTTTCACTGCACCACCAGCCGCAGGTAACGGCTGATGGACGGATAGTAGGCACAGAAGCCCTGCTGCGCTGGAACCACCCCCGCCGGGGCATGGTCATGCCAAACGACTTTATCAAGGCGGCGGAAGAAAACGGCCTGATTGTCGTCATTGGCGACTGGGTCTTGCAGATGGCCTGCGCCCAGCTGGCCCGGTGGTCTGACGACCCCCGGTTTTCGCACCTCACCGTGTCGGTTAACGTAAGCGCACGGCAGTTTTGCGAGGCGCACTTTGTTCAATCTGTGACCACCGCTGTTCAGCACTACGGCGTTGAACCCGGCAAACTCAAAATCGAACTTACCGAAAGCCAGCTTTCAACCAACGTGGAAGAAATTATTGGCAAAATGAACGACCTAAAAAGGCTCGGCATCACCTTTTCACTGGATGATTTCGGCACGGGGTATTCATCGCTGGCCTTTTTAAAACGGCTGCCGATTGATCAGGTCAAGATCGACAAATACTTTGTCATGGACCTGCTCGACGACCCTGACGATGCCGCCATCGCGGGCACCATCATGACACTTGCGGGCAGCCTTGGTCTTGAGACCATAGCAGAAGGGGTTGAGACCATGGAACAGGTGGAATTTTTGCAAAACCTTGGCTGCCAGATGTTTCAGGGCTACCTGTTCAGCCAGCCCCAGCCCGTTGATGCGTTTGAAAACTACGTGCGCACGGCTGGGCATGGCTCCCTGCAGGGGCTGTTTGCCCGGCCCTGAACCGCGCCGTTTTTACCACCCCACAGGTATACACTTTGAGCATCAACTCGAACCCGACAGGGTTCGCACAAGCCCGCCAGGCAGATCATCTGGCGGGCTTTGCGTTTTGACTGCCAAACGGGAGCACCTGCGCCAAACCCGAGCACCCCGGCGCATTGCTCATCCTCACCACCATGGCCGCATGAGCAGCCACGTCATACGACAATACAAAATTGTCGCCAGCAACACCGCTTTTTTGCAAGGAAACACCGCCACCGGGCACTGGTAAAAAAAGCGAGCAGTCTGACAGGCCTGCCAATCGTTGTTTGATTGACCAGCCCAATCAACTCGCGACTATTCAAAACATTTTTGTTATCTTTGCGGATTAAAATACAAATTTGTATCAAAACTGCCAGATGCCATATCTCTCAACGCTGCGCCAACAAAAAAATAAAGTAATAAATTACCGCAAATTATAGATAAAAATAGCCCACTCCACGGCATTGGCTCGCTAATTGCTACTTCAGGCTAACTTCTCCGGCAGACACTGGGCATTTTTAGGCCGGAACCACAACCCTACTGGAGCAACCGATGAACAGGCGTTATTTTTTGAAGTCCGGGCTGGCTGCAACGTCAATGATGCTCATGCCCTCTCTCGTTAGCCGGAGCTTTGCTGCCGACCCTGTCACCCTGTACGGGCTCAAATCCATGTCCGGCCCCTTTGCCAGCTACGGCGACTTTGCCGAAAAAGGCTCGCGTCTTGCCGTCAACGACTTTGGCCCGCTTTTGGGGGCTGCCCCCAAGTATGTGACCATTGATACGGAGGGCAACCCCGGCCGCGCGGTGCGCAAGGTGCAGGAGGCCATCCAGCAGCAGAACGCCAAATATTTTTGCGGTTGCACGCTCTCCTCCACCGCGCTTGCCGTGGGCAAGGAAGTGGACAAGGGCGCGGGCGTGTTTATTACGCCTGCCGGTGCGGACGAAATTACCTCTACCGAGTGCAACCGCGCCACATTCCGCTGGACAGTGCCCACCTACGGGGCCATCCAGCAGACCGTGCGCCCTGTTTTTGAAGCCAACCCCAGCGCCAAGCGCTGGTACACCATCACGCCCCAGTACGTTTTTGGCGAGGCACTGCTTACGGCTGCCAAAAACCTGTTTGCCGAGCTGGGCATCGAGCATGTGGGCAACAGCTACCATTCCACCCAGGAGCAGGAATACTCCGGCTATCTCACCAACGCCATGGCGGCAAAGCCCGACGTGCTGCTGTTGCTGGGTTTTGGCGGCAATGGAGCCAGTTGTCTGCGTCAGGCGGCCAACTTTGGCCTCAAGAGCAAGATGACCATCCTCATGGCCTGGACCGCCGGTCTTGACTGGTTCCAGTCGCTGGGCCCCGACCTTCTGGACGGCGTCTATCTGGGCGCGCAGTACTGGCATCAGGTGCACAACCCCTGCAACGACGAGTTGGTCAAGCGCGTGCGCGAAGTATACGGCATCAACCCCAATTATCCCCTCGCAGCCGACTATGCGGGCACCAAAATCATTCTGGACGCCATTGCCAAGGTTGGCAGCGCCGAAGATGGCCGCGCCGTGGCCAAGGCCATGGAAGGCATGGTCTATGAAGGCCCCACCGGCACGGAAACCGTGCGTGCGGCTGACCACCAGGTCATCAAGGACTACTACCTGCTGCGCGGCAAGCCCAAATCAAAGATGAAGGATGCGGACGATCTGGCCGAGGTGATCAGCTCCGGCAAGTCCTTCCCCGAAGGCGACGCAATCATGTGCAAGATGTCCTAAGGCTCTTTTTTCCACGGGCCTGCGTGACCGCGCAGGCCTCGCACTGGAGCGGAGTTTCTACCAATGCTGTACCTTTTTCAGATTCTCAACGGGCTGGGCCTGGGGATGATTTACTTTCTCATCTCAGCCGGGCTGACCATCATTTTTGGTCTGCTGAACTTCGTCAACTTCGCTCACGGCGCGTTTTTCATGCTGGGCGGCTACTTTTGCTATTCGCTTGTGGAAGCGACCGGCAACTTCTGGATAGCCCTTATTCTTGGCCCGCCTGTGGTGAGCACCCTTGCATGGCTGGCGGAAAAGGTGCTTATCCACCGCATCTATCATCTGCCGCACACCTTCCACATTCTTGTAACAGTGGGCATCGCCCTGATCCTGCAGGAACTTTCCATCATGATCTGGGGGCCCGTGGGCAAAAACATTCCCGTTCCCGCCGGGCTGCAGGGCGTGATCATTTTCGGGTCGTTCGCCTACCCCACCTACCGGCTGTTTCTCATCGCGTTTACGGTCGTTATTGGCTTTGCGCTCTGGTACATGCTTGAGCGTACCCGCTTTGGCGGTCTGGTGCGCGCGGGCAGCGAAAATGCCGAGATGGTAGCCCTGCTTGGCACAAACATTCACCGCCTGTTTGGCTGGACTTTTGCCCTGGGCGTGGGTCTGGCCGGGCTGGCCGGCATACTGGCCGCGCCCATACGCGGCGTACACCCCTTTATGGGGCCGGAGGTCCTGGGCATCGCCTTTGTGGTTGTGGTTATCGGCGGCATGGGGTCCTTTGTGGGGGCGTTGCTGGGCGGCCTGCTGGTGGGGCTGGTGCAAAGCCTCATGAGCACCATCTGGCCCGAAGGCGCGAGCCTCATGATTTACGGGGCCATGGCCGCCGTTATTTTGCTCAGGCCTCATGGGCTCTTCGGGAGGGCGTAGCATGAACGCACGTAATGGTTTGCTTGGAGGCCCCACCCTGGCCGTCGCCGTTGTCCTGATACTCATGCCGCTGGCGCTGCCCTCCTCCACTCTGGCGACAGAAATACTCATCTTTGCCATGGCCGTGCTGGCCTGCAACCTGCTGCTGGGCTACGGTGGGCTGCTTTCGTTCGGGCAGGGGCTGTTTTTTGGCGCGGGTTCTTACGTCGCCGCGCTCACCATGATGCACGCCCACTTCAGCCTGCTGGCGGCCCTGCTGGCGGCCATGTGCTGCGGGGCGGTCATTGCCGCCTTTGTAGGGGCCATGGCCATACGCCGCGTGGGCATCTACTTTGTCATGATGACCCTGGCCTTCAGCCAGACCGGATACTTTTTGGCCTACACGCTTTCAGACTGGACGGGCGGCGACAACGGCCTGCTCAACGTTCCCCGCCCGCCGCTGGCGCTTTTTGGCGTCACGCTGGCCGACCTCAACGGCGGCATGGCCTATTACGCCTTTGTGGCAGTGCTTTTTCTGCTGGTCTTTATCGCTGCCAGACGCGTCATTGCCTCGCCCTTTGGCAGCACGTTGATCGCCATACGCGAAAACGAAACCAGAGCCTATGCCGTGGGGTATGACGCGCGGCGCTTCAAAATGCTGGCATTTGCTCTTTCCGGCGCGGTTACGTCGCTGGCGGGCGGCCTGTACGCCATGCAGCTGCACTTTGTTCCGCTGGAAAACATCCAGATGGCCATGTCCGAACACATTGTCATCATGACCGTCATCGGCGGCACGGGCTCGCTGTTTGGCTCGCTGCTGGGCGCTGGCTCGTGGGTTATTCTGGCCGACCTGCTTTCAAGCATCTGGCCCCGCTGGATGATCCTTATGGGCGGCGGGCTTATCGCTGTGGTGCTGTTTTTGCGCGGCGGCCTGTGGAGCGGGCTGGAGGCCCTGATGCAGCGCCTTTGCACAAAAAAACGCGCTCCGGCGCAGACCGACGCCATCACCCCCGACGACACCGCCGCCCCCGGCAAAGGAGAACAGGAATGAGCGACTATATTCTCAAAACGGAAAACCTCAGCCTTTCCTATGGCGGTTTCAAGGCTGTGGACAACGTCAACCTGCAGGTCGGCAACAGAACCATCCATTCCGTCATCGGCCCCAACGGTGCGGGCAAGACCTCGCTTTTTCACTGTCTTACCGGCGGCAGGCGTCCCACTGGCGGTCACATCGTGTTTAACGGAGCAGACATCACGCACAAGTCGCCCGACGCGCGGGTAAGCTGCGGCATGACTCGCTCGTTTCAGATCACAAGCCTGTTCCAGAACCTCTCGGTGCGCGAAAACCTGCGTCTGGCCTCGCAGGGGCGCGACGGCAACAGCGCGCTGGTGTTCTGGCGCTCGCTGCAGTCTGGCCGCAGGCACCTTGAAATGGCCGATTCGGTCATGGAACGCCTGGGCCTGACCAACCGGGCCAACGCGGCTGCGGGCGACCTTTCGCACGGGCAGCAGCGCATCCTTGAGGTGGGCATGGCCCTGTGCGGCGAGCCAAAACTGCTTCTGCTCGACGAACCCACGGCGGGCATGGGCGTGGACGACATCCCGCTCATGACGAACCTCATTGCCGATCTGGGCAAGGACTACGGCGTCATGCTCATCGAGCACAACATGAACATTGTCATGTCCATCAGCGACATGGTGACCGTCATGAGCCGGGGCAGCGTGCTTGTGGAAGGAAAGCCCGAACTGGTGCGCGCCGACAGCCGCGTACGCGAAGCCTATCTGGGAGAGGCCGCCTGATGCTGACCGTATCATCCATCTGTTCCTGTTACGGCAAGAGCCGCATCCTCGAGGATGTCAGCCTTACCGTGGGCGACGGCGAGCTGGTCACCCTGCTGGGGCGCAACGGCGCTGGCAAAACCACCACGCTCAAATCCATCGCGGGCGTAGTGCGGCCTGTCTCCGGCTCCATCACCTTTATGGGCAAAGAGCTTGTGGGCAAGCCCATCTATGAGATCGCCCGGGCGGGTATTTCGCTGGTGCCGGAAAACAGGGGCATCTTTGGCATGCTGTCGGTGGAGGAAAACCTCACCATCGCCGTGCGGCCCGGCCCCTGGAACATGACGAAAATCTACGACTTTTTTCCCCGCCTGTACGAGCGCCGCAAAAATGGAGGCAACGCCCTTTCGGGCGGTGAGCAGCAGATGCTCTCCATAGCGCGCGGCCTGCTCACAAACCCCTGGCTGCTGCTGCTCGACGAACCTACCGAAGGCCTTGCCCCCGTTATCGTGGACGAAATTTTAAAAGGCCTGATCAAAATCAAGCAGAGCGGCATGTCGGTACTGCTGGTGGAGCAAAACCTGAACATGTGCCAGAAGCTGGCCGACCGCCACTATATTATTGAAGAGGGACGCATCGTCTACAGCGGCAGCGCCCATGAATTTGCCAATGACCTCAGCGTGCGAGACCGTTACCTGGCCATCGGCGCCTGAACCATGCCCCTTTGAAAGGAGGATTCAGTCATGTCACATGCGGACGACCCCGGCGAAATGTCGGCAGTGGAACTGGGAAAGCTTTTCAGACAAAAAAAGCTTTCGCCGGTTGAAGCCGCCAAGGCGTCGCTGGGGCGCATTGCCCGGTTTAACGAGCACGTCAACGCGTTTTGCCATGTGGACGAGCAGGGAGCGCTTGCTGCTGCACGCGCGGCGGAACAACGCTTTATGAAAAACAGCCCGCTCAGCCCCATCGACGGCGTGCCGTCGTCCATCAAGGATCTGACGCTGGCGGCTGGCATGCCCACGCACAAAGGGTCTCTTACCGTCGACCCCAACGCTAACCCCGGCGTGGACGCGCCCTTTACGCAGCGTATGCGCGAGGCCGGGGCCGTGCTGCTGGGCAAAACGGCTACGCCCGAATTTGGCTGGAAGGGCGTTACCGACAACCCCGTCAGCGGCATCACCCGCAACCCATGGAATACCGGGCGCACGTCGGGCGGTTCGTCCGGCGGCGCGGCGGTGGCTGCGGCCCTGAACATGGGCGTGCTGCACCAGGGATCCGACGCGGGCGGCTCCATACGGATTCCCGCCGGTTTTTGCGGCGTATTCGGCATGAAGCCCAGTTTTGGCTTTATTCCCCAATGGCCGGCCAGCGCCATGACCACGCTTTCGCACATGGGCGCAATCAGCCGCAGCGTTGCTGACGCGGCCCTGATGCTGAACGTAACCGCGCGTCCCGACAGCCGCGATTCGTACCAGGGTTGGGGCTTTCCCGCCGACTGGACAAGCGACCTCGAAAAGCCGCTTGCGGGCCTCAAGGCCGCCTACAGCCCGACCCTCGGCTATGTGCAGGTGCACCCCGAGGTACGGCAGGCCGTGGACAGGGCCGTCGCCCTGCTTGAAACGCTGGGCGCGGTGGTCGAGCAGACCGATCCCGGCTTTGCCGACCCGGTGGACAGCTTTAATACCCTGTGGTTCGCAGGGGCGGCAAAGATACTTGCCGGCGTTACGGACGAAATGAAAAAGCGCATGGATCCCGGTCTGGCGGCCATTGGCGAGCAGGGGCAGTCCATCTCTGCCGTTGCCTACCTCAAGGCTACCGAGGCCCGGTCCGTACTTGCCGAAACCATGGCCCGCTTTCACCAGCGTTACGACGTGCTGCTGACGCCCGCCCTGCCCATCACCGCCTTTGAGGCCGGACGCAACAATCCGGTTGGCGACCCCAACGGCAACTGGGTTTCGTGGACGCCGTTCACCTATCCTTTCAACATGACGCAGCAGCCCGCCTCTTCCGTACCGTGCGGGTTTGACGCGCAGGGCCTGCCCGTCGGCATATCCGTTGTGGCGGCCAAGTATGACGACCTGACGGCCATGCGCGTGTCGTATGCGCTTGAGCGGGCGCTTAAACCAGTTTTTCCTTCAGAGCCGGTCAACCGGGCCTGATATTGCGTTAACCGCGCGTACCTTCCAGCACGCCCTGCGGCGGGCCGGTTCATATCATATCCTGTTTTGCGTAAAGGCGCGGAACAGCCAGGAGCAGCACCATGTCAGAATCTTCCATCAAGACCAACCACACCACCTACAATCTTCAGTCCTGGTCAAAGCAGAAGGGCCTGAACCCCATCGCCATTGAAAAGACCGAAGGCATATATATTTGGGACACAGCCGGCAAACGCTACACCGACATGTCGAGCCAGCTCGTGAACATGAACCTTGGGCACGGCAACAAGGCCATCATCGACGCCATCAAAAAGCAGGCCGAAACCTGCTGCTACATCTCGCCCTCGTACGGCAGCGAACCCCGCGGCGAGCTGGCCAAACTGCTGGTCAGCCTGATGCCCGACAACATCGGCAAGGTGTTTTTTACCAACGCAGGCGCTGACGCCAACGAAAACGCCGTCAAAATGGCCCGCATGTTCACCGGCCGCACCAAGGTATTTTCGCGCTACCGCAGCTACCATGGCTCCACATTCGGCGCGGGCAACCTCACCGGCGAACCCCGCCGCTACGCCCTTGAACCCGGCATCCCCGGCTTTGTGAAGTTTTTTGATCCCTACATCTACCGCGAAAAAATCAATTTTGCCTCCGAGGCCGAAGCCACGGAATTTTACCTCGGCAAGCTGCGCGAGCAGATTATTTACGAAAACCCCGCCACCGTGGCGGCCATTGTGATGGAGACCGTCACTGGCTCCAACGGCGTCATCATTCCCCCGGCGGGCTACATGCCCGGCGTGCGCAAAATCTGCGACGAGTTCGGCATCATGATGATCTGCGACGAGGTCATGACGGGCTTTGGCCGCACGGGCAAAATGTTCGGCTTTGAAAACTTTGACGTCAAACCAGACCTGGTCAGTTTTGCCAAGGGCGTTACCTGCGGCTACGTACCCCTGGGCGGCGTGGCTGTTTCCAAGGCTATTGCCGCGTTCTTTGACGACAACCTGCTTTCGTGCGGCCTGACCTACAGCGGCCACCCCCTTGCCTGCGCTGCGGGCCTTGCCTGCGTAAACTATTACAAGGAACACAACATCCTTGCCAACGTGACCGCGCGCGGCGCGGAGCTGGCCGCTACCCTCAAGGGCTTTAAGGCCAAGCACCCCTGCGTGGGCGACGTGCGCGCAATCGGCCTGTTTGCCGCCGTGGAGCTGGTAAAAGACCGCGCCACCAAGGAGCCGCTGGTACCCTACGGCAAAGACCCCGAGGGCGTGATGAAAAAGATCGTCGGCGCACTTGCGGCCAGGGGCTTTATGACCTACAGCCACGAAAACATGTTCCTTATTGCGCCTCCGCTCATCATCACCGCAGAACAGCTTGCCGAGGAGCTGGCAAAGGTTGACGAAGTGCTGACCACGGTCGACCAGCAAATCGGCAAATAAAGGACCCTACTGATGAAATTCGCCTACTCCATGCCCACGCGCGTTGTCGCGGGCGAGGGCTGCCTTGTGGAAAACGCGGCAGCGCTTAAAGAAATGGGCAAAAAGGCCCTTATTGTTACCGGCAGGCATTCCGCCCGCGCCAACGGCTCGCTGGACGACGCCCTCAAGGCGCTGGCGCTCAACGGGCAGGGATACGTGCTGTTTGACAAGGTCATGAGCAACCCCACGGTACAGTGCGCCTTTGAAGGCGCCGCCGCCATGCGGGAGGGCAAGTGCGACTTTGTGCTGGCCATCGGGGGCGGGTCTCCCATGGATGCGGGCAAGGCCATGGCCCTGCTCGCCGCGCGGGACGAAGCCGTGGACCCTGCCGCCATATTCAGCACAGCCTATACGGCGGCCTACCCTGTCGTGGCCGTGCCCACCACCGCCGGCACCGGCTCGGAAGTGACGCAGTACTCCATCCTGACCAACGACGCGGCGGAGACCAAGACATCCATCGCCAATCCGTTGATCTTTCCCCGGTTGGCGTATCTCGACCCGCGCTACATGAGCGGCCTGTCCCAGACCGTCACCGTCAACACCGCCATCGACGCGCTTTCGCACGCGGTTGAGGGCATGCTTTCCGTACGCGCCTCGGCCATAAGCGACGGCATGGCGCGGCAGAGCATTGAAATGCTGGCAGGCTGCTTTGGCCCCATGCGCGAGGGCACGCTCAGCGTGCAAAACAGGGCCGACCTGCTCTGCGCCTCAACCCTGGCGGGCATGGTTATTGCCAATACAGGCACCACGGCGGTGCACGCCATGGGCTATTCGCTCACCTACTACAAAAATATTGATCATGGCCGGGCCAACGGCCTGCTGCTGCCGGAATTTCTGGCGTTTACGGCCAAACATGCGGCCGGGCGCGTCCAGAACATTCTGGCCTGCATGGGGCTTGCGGATGTGGCCGATTTTGCCGCCCTGCTCGGCGGGCTGCTGGGCAAGCGTGAAACGCTCACCCCCGAAGAACTCGCGCATTACGCGGAAAAGGCCAGCAAGGCTGGCAACATCGGCAACTGCCTTGTCCGCCCCGAAAAAGACGATCTGCTTGCAGTGCTCAAGGCTGCGTTAGGCTAACCCTGCGCTGCGGGCAGCCAGATACTGCCCGCAGCGAACCGCAACACCTCAGCGCGCAGGACCGGCGTGCTGATGCGCAACCAACGCATGTGGGGAAACGATGAGCGAAGAATTGCAAAAGCTGGCTGCGGAGCTCAAACCGCAGATGGTGGATTTTTGCCAGCGGCTGTTGCGCGTGCCCGCCCTTTCGGGCGAGGAAAAAGGCGTTGCCGACCTTTATCTGGCCGAGATGGAAAAGCTCGGCTACGACGAAGTGTTTCGCGATGCCTGGGGCAATGTGGTGGGCATCGTCAAGGGCGATGTACCCGGCCCGGCCATCATGTATAACGGCCACCTTGATCATGTGCACCCCGGCGACTACAGCGAGTGGGGGGGCTACGACCCCTACGGCGGAGCTGTGGACACCAACAGCATGTACAATCAGGACATGACCGCCGAGGAAGACGCCGAGGTCATTCACGGTCGCGCGGCGGCGGACGTCAAGGGCGGCGGCGCTGCGGCCGTCTATGCCGGGGCGGCCCTGCTGGGCCTGCGCCGCAAGGGCGTACCTGTCAAGGGCGACTTTGTCATGACCATGGTGGTGTTTGAAGAATCGGCAGAAATGCTGGGCATGATCAAACTGCTGGAAGAGACCTTTCCCGCGCGCGGCATCAAGCCCAGCGCCTGCGTCTCGTGCGAGGCCACCAGCCTCAAGCTGGCTCTGGGGCACCGAGGACGCGTGGAAATCAAGGTGACCGTGCAGGGCGTCACCTCGCACGGCAGCGCCCCGTGGCTCGGCGTCAACGCCGTCAACAAGGCCACCAGGTTTATCGACAGGGTCGAAGAGGTGGTCAAGGCCGAAGCCCTGCACGATGCCGACCTTGGCGACTCAAGCATAGCCCTTACGGTCATCAGTTGCTCGCCGGGGGCCATGTGCATTGTGCCCGACAGGTGCGTGATCACGTACGACCGGCGCTTTCCGCCGCAGGAAAGCCCGGAATCGTGCATTGCGCAGATACAGCGCGTCATTGATGAAATTGCGTCAACCGACCCGGAATTCAAGGCGACTGTTGCGGTGGCGGCGCAGGAGCGCGTGACCTACACGGGCAAGGCCGTAACCCTGCCCAACCAGAAGGAAGCCTACAAGCTTGAGCAGAGCCACCCTGTGGCCCAGGCCTGCGCCGCCGCGCTCGAATCGGTGGGGCAGCCGGTAAAATGGCGCTACTGGGACTTTGGCACAGACCTGCCGGTAACGCATGTGCGCTACAAAATCCCCTCCATCGGGTACTCCGGCATGCAGGAATACTATTGCCACCGCCCCGTGGACAAGGTGCGCACCGACTATCTTGAAAAATCCATCGCGGGCAATGTCGCCATATTTTTGAAGCTGACGGCCCTCGCGGCGAAGGACTTTGCCCTGTAACCCGACGGCCCAAAGACAAAGGCGCATCGGCGGCAGCTGCCCAGAAGGCAAACAGGCTATGCCGCCCGCAGACAGATACAACAAGGGATTACATCTGATGGTGTAATCCCTTGTTGTATTGCGGCAGTGTAATGTTGCTCAATAATTATCTGCCCAGCAGGGATCGATTTGCCGTCAAAAAAACGGTAATAGCTTGCCATGCGGTCAATCAACTGATCTGCCGCATCATTTCGCCTGCCGGCTTCCTTCTGCGATGCTCCATAATTGCGCGGTTGCAGTGCATCACGCATCTTCCCGTTATACTTTGCATAGATGAGTTTTTTACAGCGATCCAGAGCTGCCCGGAGCAACGCAAAAACGTTCTTTAATAACCGTAACAGCCTTGGCAGCTATCGCTGCAACTTTTGATATATCAAGTACATTGTTATTCTTAAAAGAAGGACAATCTTCAATATTCAGGCAAAATTCTTTTGCATTTGTAGATTTTTGCCAGCATGTTCCGAGAGCCGCACTCAGATCATCCCAGATTATCCAGCGTCCCTTATCATACACATAAAAGCAAAGTCTGAGTTTATACTCGCCATTATCAGTAACGATATAACATCCGCAACAAAAAATACAATCCATTAATGTAAAATACCAATAAAGCCCATGATACTTATCATCCCAAGCTGATTGCGGATGAAATATTCTGTCAGCCATGGCAAATTCATCCGCAGTTTCTACCGCCAGACAGTTACGCCTGATGGCTTTGACCGTCAGCGACGTAAAACTCGATTCCCTGACAGGCTTCAGCCAGATTTTTTGAAAAACTTCGGACATAAACTGAAAAAGTTCCATCCTGCAGACTTCAATGCTTTGCTTTGCTGTATAAAATTCCAGTGTTTCTTCAAGATCAAAGGAATCTGGTGAAGTAATATTTTTATCAAACTCCATCATGCGGGCTTCGTTATTTTCTTGAAAAAGAAAAAAGACACTTTCAGGAATGGCAATGGCCGTAGCATCAAAGTTCATTGTTTACCCCCATATATTTTATCAAAAATACTTCGCCTGAGAGAACCACCATTTTCAGGCCTAGATGCATGTGTATATTCATTTTTCAAACATTTTTCCCATATTGGTAAAATATCTTGCCAATAAATAACATGCCACTGATAGCCAGAGCTGTTTTCAAAATAATTTCTATTGATCATTTCTCTTTCACTTGATGCATGCTGAATTAAAAACAGTAAAAGAATATTATTATTTCTATCTGCGCAGGTATTACCAATCATTGCTGTCGCTTCATTTTCGTACGACCTGAATGGATTTTCGGCTGCAGCATCAAATTTAACTTCAAAAATTACGACACGAACACCGTCTTCGGCCTGCCAGCGCACTAATATATCAATAAAACCATCGCCATTGCTTGCGATGTCTCCAGCAATGCTGCCATCCGAGTTTCTGCATTTTGTGGGGTATTCAGCCAGCACCTCTACCTTTGCGGAGCGGGGAGGGACAAACCGTTCAAACTTGCCGTCCACTGAGCAGGCTTCACATACTGCACGCAAAAAGGCTTGAATACTTAACACATTTCCAGACAGACTTTGGGCCATAAGCTTGGTTATATCTTTTTCTTTCAGGCTTCGATGCCAAAAGACGGGGTTGCAGCGCAAGGCATGACCCGACCAGTCTTGCCCCAGTATTTTATCAACGGGAGCCGACGGCGGCGGCGTAAAAGTAATGGATATCTTTTTTTGCGCACGGCAAATACTTGCAATTAAATCCTTTATGTTCGCTTGATTAGCGGGTTCAAATATCTCCTCAACAAACCTCAACAACTCCTTGCCGCCAAAGCGGGCACAGCGCGGCAGCCTGTACAGCAAAGCAAATTCTTTTGACTGCGTTACCAGTGCAATATGATCTGGTGTTGTTTCTGCGTCTTGTGTGGATAGTTGCCATATATCATGCACAGCTGCATCCTTTCGTTTTATGAAAAAGTCCAGCAGTAACTGTCTTCCCCGACTTCGCACCCTATGTACATACAAAACGGTTAACTACGCTGTCGGCAACCCGCACGCTTCTACGCTAACAGGAGTTGCACAGCCGGACAGGCAGGAACGCCCCTCTCCGCCGATTATGCGGTCGCAAGGATGTTTTTCAGCGCCCTGTAATCCGTCTTGCCGCTGCCCAGCAGGGGTATTGCCGCCACGTGCACCACGCGCTTGACGGCGTACAGGGATGAAAGCCCTGCCGCGCGCAGGGCGGCATTTACCTCTGGCAGCGCGAGCGGCAGCGGCGTAAAGAGCAATATCGCCGGATTGTTTTCTTCCGGGCCTGCCTCTACGGCCAGCGCGGGGCCTTGCTCCGGCGCATCCTCCCGCTTGCCGAAACGCTCAAGCAACACGGCCTCTATCTGCGGCAGCGAAATCATTTCTCCGCCAATCTTTACAAAGCGCTTGAGCCTCCCCTCAAAGGTCATGCGCCCCGTTGCGTCCATGCTCGCAAGATCGCCGGTGCGGTACCACATCTGCCCTTCAAACTGCACAAAGGGGGTCGGGGCGTCGCCAAGGTATCCGCCAAAGACACTCGGGCCGCGCACCAGCAGCATACCGGTCTGCCCCGCCGCCGCACGCCCCGTGATTATACCGTCCTCCTCCCGCACCAGGGCCAGCGTTACCGAAGGCATGGCATGGCCGATGCTGCCGGGCTTGATGTCCCCCGGCCTGTTGACGGAGACCACCGGCGAGCATTCCGTAATGCCGTAGCCCTCGCAAAGCGCTGCCTGCGGGCACTGCCCGGCAAAGGCCCGGTACACGTGCTCGGGGCATTTTTCCGCGCCGACAAAGGCAAACCTCAGACTTGCCAGATTGTGCGTACCCGCAGCCCTGTCCAGCACCGCCCCCAGAAAGGTCGGCGGCGATGCCATGAGCGTAAGCCGATAGTCGCGCACCATGGCCGCCAGGGGGCCGGGTTCTGTGGGGTTGGGGTGAAAGGCGGCCCTGATGCCCAGCGAGAGCGGCAACACAATGTTTACCATCAGACCAAAGGAATGGAACGGCGGCAACATGGCAAGCACGCTGTCGTCGGGTGCAAGGTGCAGCACCGTGATGATGTCGCGGGCATTGGCGAGCAGATTGGCGTGGCTTAAAGGTACGGCCTTGGGCATGGATTCCGAGCCGGAGGTAAAGAGCACCGCCGCAACGTCTGGCACGGCGCAGTTTTTACAGCTGCGCGGCAGACGGGCCCTGAGCGCCCCAACGAGCTTTTCGCCAATAGTCAGGGAGGCGGCCAGTTTGTCCAGCGCCAGCCACTGCACCGGCAGGGATGCCAGCGCCATCCCCTGACGCTCAAGCCGCTGCTGCAGCGGCGTTGCGCTGAGGATATGGCTTACGCCGGTGATGCGGATGCAGTGCCGCAGGTTGGCCTCGCCCACGGTCCAGTTAAGCAGCACCGGCGTTTTGCCCGCCAGCTGCGCGGCCAGCCACACCGCGACCACGGCTGGCGTGGCGGGCAGCATGATGCCCACGCGCTCGCCGGGCAGGCGCTGCAGACGGCGGGCCAGAACCAGCGCCCCCGTGAGGAGGTCCCTACGGCTGCGCAATACGGAGCGATCCGCCAGCAGGGGCCGGGAGGGGGCGGCACGTACCTGGGTCAAAAAAGCGTCTACAATCGTGCCCGCCTGATCGGGAACGGCAAACCTGTCGTCTGCGGCAGACGCAAACCATGCCGCAGGGGCGGGTTCATCCGGCTCCGCCGGGTTCAGCTGACCAGTCGCCACCAGTAGGCAGTCCCCCGCCGTAACAAGCAATTCCAGACTGGGGATGCTCACCCCTTGCGCATTTTCCAGGCTGAGGGCCAGATCCATGAGGGCCAGACTGTCCAGCCCCAGATCGCCGCCCAGCGTCATGCTGTCGGCAATTTCATAATCCTCAGGCAGGCCCGCCGCCTGCCGCAGGGCCGCGTACACAGCCTCGCGCGCCTGCGGGGGGATGGGTGCGCCAGCCTGCGCGGGCATAGGTGCCGTGCTGGGCAGAAGTTGCGGTTTGCTCCCCTGCCAGAAAAAGCGCGGAACAGCCTGCGCCGGGAGCTCCGCCTGATTATAAAACGCCTCCAGCCAGGGGTTGAGCTCGCGCTTGTCGCCGCTGCGGGGCATGCTGGCGGCTTCCACAAACTCCACACTGACCGCGCGGCGGGGAGTAAACAGCAGCAGGTTGGCGCATACGGCAAGCGCCCCGCGCAGCAGCGCCCAGCCAAAATGCGGAGCCTTGCCCGTGGCGCCGTAGCCAAAGGAGCTGCCCCACAGCCCGGTGGTGCGCACCAGCACCACCCGCAGTTCGGGCATCCTTTGCAGAATCTGGGCCGCGCCGGATTTACCGCCAAGGCTTTCGCGCGACGAACGGTAAATCCGCCCCGCAGGGTACAGCAATATGTTGTCCCCGTCCCGCAGGGCATCCAGCACGGCCTGCATGCCCGCTTCAACTCCCTGCCGGGCCTTGGCCCCATCCTTGAGGGCGTCGGGCAGCAGCACGGCGCGCAACAACTTTGCCGCCATACGCCCCATGGGTCCTGCCAGCTGGCGCTCGTCCGCAAGGGGACGCGGCGCGTGCTTTGCCAGCAGCGAATACAGGATGACAGGGTCAATCAGGGCGGGATGATTGGGCATAAACAGTATGGGGCCGGGGCCGGACACCGCTTCAAGGCCGGTTGCCGTCACGCGGTAGCGCAGGCCGAGCAGCAGTCGCAGCCCCAGGGCCACAAGGCTTAACCCCCTGCCGTGCGGAAACATGCGGGCAATGCTTGCGCCCGCCCAGCCCGCAAAGATCAGACAGGTCAAGCCGCAGCCCGCCAAAAGCCAGGCTGGCGGCACCTTGCCCAGCCAGGCAAAAACAATTCCCGAAAGCAGTATGCCGCTGAAGCACAAAAAGTTTGAAATCCCCAGGGTTTTGCCTTTCTCCGTGGCGGCGGGCCGCACCTGGATAAAACTTACCAGCGGTATCAGGTAGAGGCCGCCGCAGATGCCCGAAAACGTAAAGAGCGCAAACAGGCAGGCAAACTGCAGCGGCTCGGGCAGCAATGGCGCGAGACCCGCGGCCATAAGGCCAAGCCCCAGCCCCCCGCAGGCCGGAAACATGCTATGCCGCCAGCTTGTGGCTTCATACCGCCCGGCCAGCACCGAGCCGATGCATATGCCGATCATGAGCGCCACGGAGAGCAGACTGGTGAGCGTAAGCGAAAACCCCAGCTGAACAATGCCAAGATTGTTGATGCACAACAGGGCAAAGGAAGACAGACAGTAAAAAAAGGCTTCCCCGGCCAGCGTCAAAAAAAGCTGCGGATCCTTGTTGCGGCACTCCAGCGCGTGCAGCAAGGAGTGCACGGGGCCAAGCAGCGGAAAGGGCGCGTCCGCCCCTGTTTGGACAACACTTTTGCCGATGCCGAAGGCCGACGCCACCCCAACAACGGCGACCAGTACGGAGAGCCCCCCCACGGCAAGCCTGCCGAAGCCGTGCTCGCCCTGCGGAATCCAGCCGCCAGCAGCTGAAACATCCGGCAGATCCAGTACAAGCCCCCCGGCGGCTATGCCCAGCAAAATGGTTGCCGTTGTGGCCAGCTTGAGCATGGCGTTAACCTTGGGCACATCCATGGGCGAAAAATTTTCGGGTATGGCCCCGTTGAGGGCAGGGCTAAAAATCGTGGCCTGCAAGCCCATCAAAAAGACCACCCCTACCATGGCCGTCCAGTTCATGCTGGCCATGGCCCACACGCCAAACAGCATGGCGGCCAGCTCCATAAATTTTGACCAGACGACCAGTTTGCTTTTGGGCACGCGGTCGACCAGCCACCCGGCCCAAGCGGAGCAGACCACAAAGGGCAGGGCGAACATGGCCGAGGCGATGCCCTGTATGGATTCCAGCCCGGCGCTGGCGGCCAGCAGCAAGGCGGCCTGCTTGAAAAAATTGTCGTTGAACGTTCCCATGGCATAGGTCGTGCCCATGCTCAGCAGAATTCTTTTTCCGCGGGCTTGCTGGGGCGTTGCGGGCGACTGGGGCATGGTTGTGTTACCTTTGCCGGTTGGGGCGGCGCGCTTAGGCATGGAGGTCTTCTTCTATAAACAGGCGGAGCTTTTCCAGAGAATCCAGCACAATATCGTGGCGTACAGAATACAGGGCCTGTCGGCCTTCGCGCCGCATGGCGAGAACCCCGGCTTTTTCCAGCACAGCCAGATGGTGCACAATGGTCGAACGGCCATAATCGAACATTGCGGCAATATCCTTGATGGAAAGCTCCTCCCCCGGCTCAAACAACAACAGTATACGCTGACGGGTGGTATCGCCCATGGCCGCAAAAACCGCCGCCACGGGCTGCCAGTGGTCAGGGAGGGTGTTCAGGTACGTTGTTTTCATGACTACATAACTAGTTTTTTAGTTATTATAAGTCAAACAAAAAGATCTCGCCAGCAATGGGGGTGCCTGCTCATCACAGCGACGCCCTCCCCGCAGGCCGGTACGCATCAGCTTTCGGCCAGCAAAAAAAACTCCTCGGGCCGCAGGATTGTTACCGTCTTGCCCGAAAAAGGCCCGAACAGCCCGCTCTCCTCCTGCTGCCGCAGGATTTTGTACAAAGAGATTCTGTGCACGCCCAAAAGGCTGGCCATCTCCTGTTTTGAAACCCCCATGTCCACAGTGAGGGGGTCGCTGCCAGGAATAATATGCTGCGCCAAAAATTTGCAGGTTCGCGCCAGCACGTTGTCGAGATACAGCGACGATGCCTGGTTTGAAAGCACCCGCAGCTTGCGCGACATGGAGCACAACAGGTTTATGAGCAGGTGCGGATGCTCCTGCCGAATTTCGCTCAGGCTTTCTGCAGAAAAAGCATAACTCACGCATTCAGTTACGCAAGAAAAATAGCTTTCTGCCGGCATGGGATCAAAAAAAGGCGTCTCGCCAAAAACACAGCCCTCCTGAATATACCAGAGGATTTTTTCCACTCCCTCCATGTTCTGGTTTGTCAGCCGTACCTTGCCGCGATCCAAAAAGTACAGTTCGCGGCCAAACGGCACGCGATGCCCCTTGGACCACACCAACCTTCGCCCCAGATGCAGCACTGACCGCCATTCAGAATTCATCTCGCGCATTTCTTTGAAGGCCAGACTGCGCCCGCCGCAGATGCCGCGCTTTTCCATTTTGCCTCCTTCAAAAAACTTGTCGGTAACTACACATAACAGGGTCGTCCCCCAAAAGGCAATTAATTGTGAAAAATGTTGCAAATGAAACACGCACTTTTTTTCCACCATTCTATTCTGTCAAACAGAGTGGATCAAATACGTTGCGCCATGCCCCCGGCCACTGCCGGATTGCGGAACGCATCCTCACAACAACAATCGATCAGGAGGAATACGATATGGGTCATCCGACAATTTACCCCACAGGAGTTACCGTTTTCAAACCGGAAAAATGCTGGGGCGGGTACACTATTTTTCAGGCTCAGGAACTTGGCGCTGTGCTTATTGACATGAATGGTCATGAAATAAATGTCTGGAAGGGCGTGCACGGCATGCCCAATAAAATTCTTCCCGGCGGTTACCTTGTAACCAGCCGAGGCCGTCGCAGTGGCAAATTCAGTGTGCAGGACGGACTTGATGTTGTCCAGGTCGATTGGGACGGAAACATCGTATGGAAATTTGATCAGAATGAATTTATTGAAGATCCTGGCTACCCTGGCCGCTGGATTGCCCGTTACCATCACGACTTTCAGCGCGAGGGCAACCCCGTGGGCTACTATGCCCCCGGCATGGAACCCAAGGTGCTTGAGGGCAAAACCCTTATTCTGGCCCACAGAAATGTGAGAAATAGCGCAATAAGCGACAAGCAGCTGCTTGACGACCTGATTCTTGAGGTGGACTGGAACGGCGACATCCTCTGGGAGTGGTCGTGCCACGAGCACTTTGCCGAAATGGGCTTCCGCGAAGGGCCCAAAAACACCCTTTGCCGCAACCCCAACTATCGACCCACCCAGCCCGAAGGCATGGGCGACTGGATGCACATCAACTCCATGTCCGTGCTTGGGCCCAACAAATGGTACGACGCGGGCGACGAGCGCTTTCACCCCGACAACATCATTGTGGACGGGCGCGAGGCCAACATCATCTTTATCATCAGCAAGGCGACCGGCAAAATCACCTGGAAGATAGGGCCGGACTACGACACATCCCCCGAGCTCAAGGCCATCGGCTGGATTATCGGCCAGCACCATGCGCACATGGTGCCCCACGGTCTGCCCGGCGCTGGCAACATCCTTGTTTTCGACAACGGCGGCTGGGGCGGCTACGACGTGCCCAACCCCGGCGCGCCCACGGGCGTCAAGGCCGCGCTGCGCGACCACTCGCGCGTGCTCGAGATAGACCCTGTCTCCCTCAAGATCGTCTGGCAGTACACCCCAAAAGAAGCCGGATTTCTCGAACCCATGGACAGCAACCGCTTTTACAGCCCCTTTATCAGCGGCATGCAGCGCCTGCCCAACGGCAATACCCTTATCACCGAGGGGTCTGACGGCCGCGTTTTTGAGGTTACCCCAGACCACGAAATCGTGTGGGAATTCATTTCGCCATACTGGGGCAAGCATGTGCCCATGAACATGACCTACCGCGCCTACCGCGTGCCCTACGAATGGGTGCCGCAGGTGCAAAAACCTGCCGAAACGCCCATCGAGCCGCTCAATGTCTCCACATTCCGCGTGCCGGGGGCTGCCGCCGCAGGCGATCGCGCCAAGGAAGTAACGGTTGAAGGCTGCCAGCCCTACGAGGGCAGCAACGCGCTTTGCGTGGCCTCGGTGGAAGACCCCAAGGACTGATCCCCAGAGCAATTATTGCTGCAATGCTTCAGGGTCCGCCGCCGCGACTGGCCGCGGCGGACCTGTGATCCCCGTTTTTAAGGAGATCCCTATGCTTATCAAGACATCCGACCTGACGCCCGGGCTGCTGGCCAAGTGGGCCGTCAACCTGGCGCTGCCTCTGGCGCTCTATTTTTTTCTTCCCCGTAGCGAAAGCCTCACCCAGCCCATGGTGGTTTTTTTGGCCGTTACCCTGTGGGCTATCGTGGCCTGGGCTCTGGATACGCTGAACGAGATTGCCGTGGGCATTTTGTTGCCCATCCTCTATGTGCTGCTGTGCGGCATTGGCCAAAAAGTTGTTTTTTCGCCCTGGCTCTCCGAGGTGCCCATCATCGTTATTGGCGGTTTTACCCTGGGCAAAATCATTCAGGTTACCGGCCTCGGCAAGCGCATAGCCCTGACCTGCGTCAAACTCACGGGCGGCAGTTTTGCCGGCGCGCTTGCGGGCATTACCCTTGGCGCTGCGGTGGTATCGCCGCTTGTGCCCTCCATCATGGGCAAGGCGGCCATTTTTTGCGCTGTGGCGGTGAGCCTGTGCGACGCCCTGGATTTTAAGCCCAAAAGCCGGGAGGCAACCGCCGTGGTGCTTGGCACCTGCCTTGCCGTGGGCGCGACCAAGCTGGGCTACCTCACGGGAGCGGGCGATCTGGTCATGGGCATGGGTATTGTGGACAAGGTCATGGGCATCCACACGAGCTGGCTTGAGTACGCCAAGTTCAACTTTCTCCCTGCCATGCTGTACACGGCCATGTCGCTGGGCATTGTGTTGCTGGTGCTGCGCAGCTCGGTAAACAAAAGCGTTTTATGCGCGGTGGTTCAGCAAAAGCACGCCGAGCTGGGCGACATTACCGACGAACAAAAACGGGCGCTTATTCTGCTTTGTCTCACCCTGGTGCTGCTTGCCACCGACAAGCTGCACCACATGAGCGCAGGATCAGTGCTGGTCATCATTACAGCGCTGGCCTTCATGCCCGGTGTGGGGCTTATGGACGGCAAGCGCATGGGCTCAATCAATTTTGCGCCGCTGTTCTTTATTATGGGCTGCATGGCCATTGGCAGCGCCGGCGGTTTTCTTAAGGTCACACACTGGCTGGCAGGCCTTGTGTTGCCGCTGTTCAGCGATGCTGGCGCATGCATGGCCTCTGTATGCTCGTACATTGTGGGCGTCGCGCTCAACTTTTTGCTCACGCCGCTTGCGGCTACCTCCACCCTTTCAGCCCCTATTACCGAGCTGGGCATGCAGATGGGGCTGGACCCGCGCCTGCTGTATTTTTCATTCCAGTACGGTCTGGACAACCTGATATTCCCCTATGAATACGCGCTGTACCTCTACTTTTTCAGCAGCGGCTACATCAACTTTAGAGAAATGGTTCTGGTCATGGCATTACGCATGCTGTTGACAGGCGTGTTTGTGGCCTTTGTGGCCATGCCTTACTGGCGCATGGTTGGATAGTTTGCATCCCAACAGAAGGAGGATGGATGATGAAAAAGCTGGGCATACTACTTTTGGCAGCAGGGTTGCTGCTCGGAAGCGCTCCCCAGTGCAGGGCGATCAATTTTGACGTCAAGGGCAGCTGGCAGTTTGCCTTTGACTACATCAACGGCGGCAATTTCATGGGCAAGGACCGTACCGGCAATCACGTGACGGGACAGCAGTGGGCCGCGATGCACCAGCAGAGGGACGAATTCGAGGCTATCCAGCGGCTGCATCTGCAGCTGCAGGCCAAAGCCTCGGAAGACCTTGCCGGTACCGTCTTTTTTGAAATCGGCGAACAACGCTGGGGCATGGCTGCACAGGGCGGAGCGCTGGGCTCTGACGGCAACAACGTGGTCAAGGTCAAAAATGCTTACATTGACTGGCTTGTGCCCAACACCCCTCTCAAGCTTCGCATGGGTCTGCAGGGTGTAAAACTGCCCGGATTTGCCCTGGACAGCCCTGTTTTTCAGGATGATGTGGCAGGCATTGGGGCATCATGGAAGGTAAACGACGCCGTCAGCGTCACCGGATTATGGATGCGCCTGCTCAACGACAACTGGGCTGGCGACAACTCGACGCCTGCCAGTTACATGGACAATTTCGACCTGTTTGCCTTGACAGTGCCCGTGACGCTGGACGGCCTCAAGCTTACACCGTGGGGCATGGGCGGAGCCATGGGGCCCAACAGCCTCATGCCCGCCACCATTACCAACATGCCCGGCGGCAGCAAAAAAGTGGCCCTTACCAACCCGATAACCGGTCAGGCCATCGACGGTCTGGAGCTACGCGACGGCCTCTACCCGGCGGCCTTCAGCTCGCGCAAGTCTGCCTCCAAGCTGTGGAACGACAGCTACAGCAGCATGTACTGGGGCGGGCTGACCGGGCAATGGACAGGCTTTGATCCGCTCAGGGTATCGTGGGACTTTATTTATGGCAGCGTCGACAACGGCAGGGACGACCTCAACCGCAAGGGCTGGTTTGGCATGCTGCTGGCCGAATACGCCTGCAACTGGGGCCTTCCCGGTCTGTACGGCTGGTACTTCAGCGGCGATGACGACAACCCCAACAACGGGTCTGAACGTCTGCCCTATCTTGCCACCACCAACAACCTGACCAATTCCCTTTCCACATTCGGCTATCGGGGCAACCCCATCATGGGCGGCGGCAAGGGCGTGCTGGGCGTGAACCCCAGCGGCACATGGGGCGTTGGCGCGCGGCTCAAGGACGTGAGCTTTCTTGAAGACCTCAGCCACACCCTGCGCGTCAACTATTTTGGCGGCACCAACGACACAAAAATGGCCTCATACATCACCGGGCGGCAAGCCACGGATGCTTCAGGCAGACAAATTTACCGCAACAACACTGACTTCAACTCGTTCGGCACGTATCTCACCACAGCCGACACGGGCATGGAAGTCAACCTCGACAGCAAGTACAAGGCGGCGGAAAACCTGACGTTTATTCTGGAGCTAGGCTATATCCACCTTTGGTTGGACAATGACGTATGGGGCCATTATCAGAACATCTCCGGTGACAGCCTCAATGTCAAGGATGCATGGAAGGCATCGTTAAATATTGTCTATTCATTCTAAGCCGGCACAGGGACGGCCCGGTTATCCACCCCGCGCCGTCCCTGTGCTCCATCCCCCAGCAAGGAGGAATATGACCATGAAATTTCGCGCTTCCATTTGTCTGCTTGCCGGTCTGCTGGCCCTTGGCCTCGCCGCGCAAGCGCCGGCCTATGAGGTGCATGACGGCCCCACCGGCGTCATCAAGCTTGTGCCCGAAAAAGTCTTTAAGGGGTATACGCTGTTTGCTCCCACGGTTAAGTGCACGACCACCTATCTTATGGATATGAACGGCGACGTTGTGCATACCTGGAAGAGCAAATACCCTCCAGGGCTCTATGCGGTACTGCTGCCCAACGGCAACCTGCTGCGCGCGGCAGCCCCAAAGGACCAGCCCGTCAAAATTGGCGGCGCAGGCGGCATTATTGAAGAGCTGGACTGGAACAGCAACGTGGTCTGGTCCTACGCCATGCTTACAGAGAACGAGATACAGCACCACTGTTTTGACCGCATGCCCAACGGCAACACCATGATTCTTGGCTGGGAGCGCAAAACCCCCGCCGAATTTCAGGCCAAGGGCCGCAAGCCCGGCACATGGCCTGAAGAGGTAAAAATCAAGGGGCAGGCCGTGCGCGATTTTTGGGTGGACTTTGTGCGCGAGGTGGACAAAAACGGCAAAACCGTCTGGGAATGGCATGCCTGGGACCATATCGGCACAGGGCCTGACCAGCTGGATATCAACTTTGCCCTGCCCACGCCCGTGGGGCCGGGGTACGACAGCTTTGACTGGACGCACTTCAACACCTTGCAGTATCTCCCCAAGACCGACCAGATACTGCTCAACTCGCGCAACTTCAGCGAATTCTATCTCGTCGACAAAAAGTCCGGCAAAATCGTCAAACGCTGGGGCAACCCCGCCGCCTATGGGCAGGGCACACGCCCCGGCTGGTACTATGACGGAACCCAGCAGGTCTTTGGCGAGCACAACGCCACCATGCTGCCCAACGGTCATGTGCAGCTGTTTGACAACGGTTCGGAGCGACCCGAGGGCAACCGCTCGCGCGTGGTCGAGGTTGACCCGGCCAGCGGCAAGGTTGTGTGGCAGTACGCCGCCAATGGCGCCAACAGCTTTTTCAGCTACCGTCAGGGCGCGGCCGAGCGTTTGCCCAACGGCAACGTGCTTGTGACGTCCACACATCAGGGGCACCTGTTTGAAGTTACCCCCGAGGGCGAGGTTGTGTGGGAATTTGTGAACCCCATCATGGCGGGGCAGGCCAAGCCTGTTTTTTCTGACCGCGACGATGCCGTGCCCAATGCCCACCAGACATTCACCAACATGATTCACCGGGCGTACCGCTACGCGCCGGATTACCCCGGTCTCAAGGGCAGGGATCTCAGCGTCAAGACGCCCCTGCTGCCCGGCTATCCGAAGTTTTTTGAAATCTGGAAGCCCGCTGCGGCAAACTAATACACCACAACGTGCGCACAGCCCCAGGCCTGCAAAGGCTCGGAGGCTGTGCGCCATGGTGCTAACCGTCCCGCCCGGCAGGCCCCATGCCCGCCGTAGTTTTGTCGGGCCAGGCCTGCGCAGCGGGCAGACGCTGACAAAAAGGATAGGGATGATAAAAAACCTGGATTTCTCCAGGTTTTTTTACGTTGCGCGTCTGTCAGCAGGCTTCGCCGGGCTCCGCTGCCGCCCCCGGCTCCGTGCGCGGCGATGCGGTTGACGCCCGCGCAATCAGCTTATGGCTGTATTCCACCCGCGTGATGTTGCGGCCTGAGGCGGCCCCTATAATTTTATTATGCAAAATTTCCAGGGCGTTGCACCCCTTATCCCGCATATAGTGCTCCACCGTGGTCAGGGCCACGCCCGCAAAGCCCGAGGGAAAGATATTGTCAAAGCCGCAAACGCTGTAGTCGCCAGGTATGGTAAACCCGGCCTCGCGCACCGCGTCGATAACCCCGTAGGCCACCATGTCGTTTACCGCCACAAAGGCGGTTATTTTTTTGTCATCCAGGCACTTGCGCGTCAGCTCGAGGCCCACGACGTGCTCTATCTGCAAATTTTCCAGCTCTGTCTCCGGGGTGATGTCCCGGCATTTTACAAGCACGCTGCCCTGGGGGCACAACTGGCCAAAGGTGTCGCGCAGGCCCTGCAGCCGCTGGGTGCGGATGGGGTTGGCCTCGTCCAGCGTGGTGGAAATATAGGCCAGATGCCGGTGCCCCAGATCGTGCATGTGTCGGGCAATGAGGCTGCCCGCATCATAGTTGTTCAGCTCCACCGTATCCACGTTGAGGTCTTGCCGTCTGTCGCCAATGACGACCATGGGCAACTTGCGGTCAGCCTTGGCCAATATGGCTTCGGGATGCGCCAGCATGGCAAAGACAACCCCCGCCATGCCCATGCTGCGGGCAAACCGCAAGGCTTCCTGCTCGTTTTCCAGACTGCGGTAGGTTGTATAGATGCAGGTGGCGTAGCCCCTGAGCACGGCGGCCTGCTGGATGGCCTGAATAACCGTTGAATAATAGGGGTTGGTGACATTGGGGGCCACCACAAGCACCGTCGGGATGGCTGCGCCCCCAAGGGACCGCCGCCCCACCCGATAGCCCAGGTTTTCCGCCGCTGCAAAAACGGCGGTTACGGTCTCATCGGCAAACGAAACGCCCTCCCGTCCATTAAGAATCATTGAAACCGTGGCCTGCGAGACACCCGCCGCCTTGGCCACATGAGCCAGGGTAACCTTTTTTGCTGCGGTATGTCTGAGCCGCTGATTGTTGCCTGTTAGAGCCGCCATGGCCAAGCCTCCGTTCAGCCGTCGACGGTTCCATAGCGCAGGGTGCAGGGTGCACAGGGCGCATGGCAACCATGTCCAGGGCTTTGATCAGTAAGATTTGCGTCAAAAGAATTATTTTTTATTTAATAAATATTCAATTGACATAAAAATTTTTCACGTGCTATCAGACCTTAAATTTAGCCATATTCAACAATATTTTTCTACAGGAGGCAATTAAAAAATTTTATTATTTTTAACGAAAGCTGCTTTATAAAAAAAATTAATTAAAAAATTTTAATCCAGCCGCACATACAATATGGCGGGGTCGACAGCCCACGGAGGGTGTCTGCATGGACGACAGCTCAAAGCAAAAACACGTTCCTTCAAAGAGCGAAATGCGCAAGGTTGTTCTTGCCAGCCTGCTTGGCGCAACTATTGAATGGTACGACTTTTTCCTCTACGGCGTTGTGGCGGGCATTGTATTTAACAAACTCTACTTTCCCACTGCCGACCCCTTCATGGGCACTATCCTGGCCTACAGCACCTTTGCCATCGGCTATCTGGCGCGTCCCCTCGGCGGTTTTATTTTTGGTCATTACGGCGACAAGCTGGGCCGCAAACGCATGCTCATTCTCACCATGGTGATCATGGGCATTGCCACCATGGGCATCGGCATTGTGCCCACCTACGCCTCCATCGGCATTGCCGCCCCCATACTGCTGCAGACGCTGCGCCTGTGTCAGGGGCTTGGCCTTGGCGGCGAATGGGGCGGAGCCGTGCTCATGACATACGAATACGCCAGCGACCGTCAAAAAGCCTTTTACGCCAGCATACCCCAGATGGGCCTTGCCACCGGTCTGTGCCTTTCGTCCGGCATGGTGGCCCTGCTCTCGTGGCTGCTGGACAACGAGCAGTTTTTGACCTGGGGCTGGCGCTTTGCCTTTCTTATCAGCGTGGTGCTCATTGCCATTGCCCTGTATGTGCGTACCCACATTCTTGAAACGCCCGAATTTCGCAAGGTCGAAGCCACGGGCGAAACCCGCAAAAAGACCCTGCCCATCGTCACCGTGTGCCAAAACTACCCCGGCAACATTGCCCTCGGCGTGGGCGCCCGGTGGATTGACGGCGTGTTCTTTAATGTGCTGGCCGTTTTTTCCATCACGTACCTTGTGCAGCAGATACACACGTCGCGCACCGAGGCCCTCACGGCCGTCATGATTGCGGCCCTGATCATGTGCCCCTTCATCCTGATTGCCGGCCGACTTGCCGACCGCTTTGGCCGCGGCAACATCTACGGCCTTGCCAGCCTGGCCTGCGGCATTTCGGTTTTTCCCTCGTTCTGGCTCATGCAGAGCAGCGGCGGCAACATGTTTTTGGTCGGCCTGGCCATTGCCATACCGCTCAGCATTTTTTATGCGGGTGTTTTCGGCCCCGAGGCCGCGCTGTTTTCTGACCTGTTCCCGGCCGAGGTGCGCTACACGGGCATATCCATTGTGTACCAGTTTCCCGGATTTCTGGTTGCCGGCATAGTTCCAGGGGTCTGCACCGCGCTGATCCAGTGGAACGACGGCGACCCCTTCTACATCTGCATATTTGTGCTCATTGCGGCGGCCACCAGCGCCTTCTCGGCCTTTACCATCCAGGCCCGGCACAACAGGCTGGCGGCCCGAGCGGCAGGAACAGCACAGGACTAATACCATGCGAATATTGCAACTTTCAGACACGCACCTGCGGGGCGACAACAGCTTATCCTTTGGGGTGGTTGATACCCGGCGCTGCCTGAATGAAGCCATGGCGCACCTTAAAAGTCTTACGCAGCAGCCGGACGTCATCGTTGTCACGGGCGACCTGGCCGACAGCGGAGATATGCACGCATACCACATTCTGCACGACGAGCTGGTCGCTCTGGGGCTGCCCGTCTATGCCGTACCCGGCAACCATGACCGGCGCGACCGCATGCGCGAGGTAATGCCGCAGTGGTGCCCGGCCAAGCCGGACATTGCGCCTTACCTCTGCTATACGGTTGAGCAGGACAACCTGCGCATGATCATGATGGACAGCATGAGCCCCGGTTCGCACTCAGGCCACTTTCCTGCGCAAACCGGCGACTGGCTTGAGCGTGAACTGGCAAAACGCCCGCAGACCCCGACCCTGCTCTTTATGCACCACCCGCCCTTTGCAACGGGCATGGGGGCCATGGACGAGCCATTTGAAAATGTGGAACGCCTTGCTGGCATCGCCGGGCGCAATCCGCAGTTGCGCTTGTGCTTCGGGCACATGCACCGACCCATCGTCACCATGTGGCAGGGGCGTGTGGCCATGACAGCGCCCGCCGTCTCCATGCAGATCGACCTTGATCTCTCGCCAGAGGGGGGCGACACCTTCCGCATGGAAACGCCGGGATACCTGCTGCACCATTTTGACAACGGCATCTGGAATTCGCACATCTGCCAGATAGCCGTGCAGGCCACTTTTGCAGGCCCGTACCCCTTTGCGGGATCGGTCAATCCGACGCAATAACACTTTCAGACATGACCAACCCACTCTAACTGACAGGGGCCGACGCCACGTGCGCTGGCCCCTGTCATGCTGCATGCTCTTGCACTGCGCCGACAGTCGCCCGGAGGTCGGGCAATCGCGTAAAAAACCGCGCCTGACAAACGCAGCCGAACGGCAGCAGCTGCAAAACCGACGCGCAAAAGCCGCAGACGGCCAACCGCATGCAGCCGGTTGGCATGGCAAAATCCGCAAGCTGCCAGGTGGTGGCGGCCAGATTGCTGCAAGCCCCTTGCCGCCGGTTTTGCCCCTAGGGTGCACCTTGTTGCAAATTACTATTGACAGCCGTATATGACCGGTCTAATCCATACGCCATGAAGCAAAACGCAAGAGAAAAAATCATCACCACCGGTGTCGAAATGGTCGCCATTTCGGGCTTTAACGCTACCGGCATCGATTCCATCCTCAAGGCGGCGGGCGTGCCCAAGGGCTCGTTTTACCACTACTTTGGCTCCAAGGAAAATTTTGGCATCGAAGTGATCAACCTCTTTGCCGACCGCTACGCCCAAAGGCTGCACCAGTACTTTGACGACCAGAGCGTTGCGCCGCTGGCACGCATACGCAACTATCTGGAGCAAACCATAGAGCACCTGACCGAAGAAAATTTTTCCAAGGGTTGCCTCATCGGCAATTTGGGGCAGGAGCTTGCCGACCAGAACGAACGGTTCAGGGACCGGCTGGCGGAGGTATTTTGCGACTGGCTTGAGCTGTTTGCCGATTGTCTGCGTCAGGCCCAGCAGGCGGGATCGCTGAGTGCACGGCTGGATGCAAAAAAACTGGCGAGCTTTCTTCTTTCCGGCTGGGAGGGCGCTGTGCTGCGGGCCAAGGTCATGCGCTCGCCCGAGCCGCTTCGACAGTTTGTTGCCATTCTTTTTTCCTGCGTACTTGTGGCGGAATAGTACAGCCCTGCCCGCTGGCTTGGGCGCTCGGCCGCAACCCTGCAATAATGCCGCTACAGCTTTCCGGATTACGGCAAAACGCCCGGCTCACCGTATGCTGGTGAAACCGGGCGTTTATTGCACGCATTTGCAGCGGCTCCATGAGGCGCTCAGACCTATCCGCGCCGGTGGGCGCGGGGGTCAGCGGATGTAATGGATGCGCTCGGCTTTGAACCTGTCCTGCTGCTTGTTTTCTTCCGCCGGGTACCCCATGGGAAAGATGGCAAAAGCGCGCTGCCCCGGTGCACTGGGCAGAATTTTTTCGACTTTTTCCATGCGGTCTTCTTCGGGGGCCACGCCAAGCCAGACCCCGCCCAACCCCAGTGAATGCGCCTCAAGCCACAGGTTTTCCATGGCAATGGCAAGGTCTATCTGCGCGTATTGCGGAAAGCGGCACCCCTCCTGACGATACGCCGACACTATGGCCATGGGCGCATGAGCGGCGCAGCCCGCATAGGGGCTGACCTGCGACAACGCCTGCAGTTTATCCTTTGACGTCACCACGTAAAAATCCCATGGCTGCTGGTTGCCTGCGGAGGGCGCCGCCATGGCGGCCCGCAGCACCTGCTCAACCTTGGCATCTTCAACGGCGCGGTCTGCAAACCTGCGCACGCTGACCCTCTGGAATATCTCTTTCATCGGGCACTCCTGCATTGCAACGTCGTCGCTCTGTACGACAGTCTATTTAAGAATATAGGCGCTCACGATTTCGCCATAATAGGCAATGTGCGCATCGCGGTTTGCGCCCACGGCAGCCCCGTCCACATGCTGCGGATAACTTTTTGATCTGTAGGGTTCAATCAGTGCGGCAAGGTCCTGCTTTTGCTGATAGACAATTCTGCATTCCAGGGTGAGGGGCAGCTCCTTGACTGCTGGCACGGAGATGAGTTCCGGCTCCACAAGGGTTATGCCCGCCTCGCTGATTTTGTCCAGATTGCGGCCGCATTTTGAACCGCAAATCGCAATAATCTTTTTGTTGTATTCGCCCACGGGCACGCTGATCGTAAATTCGGGATTTTTGTCCAGCAGTTCGCGGGTAAAACGGTGCTCGCGGACAAGGGCCATAAACATCGGCTTTGACCATACAGTACCAAGGGTTCCCCAGCCGATTGTCATGCTGTTGACCCTCTCGCCGGCCTTGGAGGTTAGCAAAATTCCCTTGGGCAGGGCTTCGAGGATACTGTTTGCGTATTCGGCAACCACTATTTTTTGTCTTTCCATAACATGCCACGCTTGCTGAAGGTTACAAAAACAACTCTGCGTTTCTACTGTACGGGCTACTTGATAAACTGAACCCCAGCCGGGCGTTTTGCCCAGCAGAACGAGCCCTAAATCCCGTTTTCCGTCTTGCAGGGGGGCGGCGTTTGCGAATTCAGTATTAGACCGGTCGTATATTATGTCAAGCCGCTTTTGTCCTGCCACAAAATTTATATACATCCTGCAAGCGCGCAAAGTATTGCACAATGGTGCAACTTTGCAGGATCAGGCAAGTAAATTAGAGAATTGTGCTAGCGACCAACCATCACGCGGGGTTATGAATACACCGTATCATTGAGAAAAGATATTGACCAATCCTCCCGCGGGCAGTCTGAACACTTTGCGCGGCTTCAGGCCGCTGACGGGAAAAGCGCCTGACAACAGCCGCACAGGGACAACAAAGGCAATATTTTTGTGTGCCTTCGATTGGGCAATATTTTCAGATTACGTTGTGAAAGATAACCAGCAAGGGTGATGACATATGGAAAAAGCAAAGGTGTATTTTACCGACTTTCGCACCAAGGCCTTTGGCGATGGCCTGCCCACCAAACTAAAAAAAATGATCAAAAAGGCCGGTATCGGCCATATCGATATGAAGGGCCGCTTTGTGGCCATAAAGATGCATTTTGGCGAACTCGGCAATATCAGCTATCTGCGGCCCAACTACGCCCGAGCCGTTGTAGACACGGTCAAGGAATTTGGCGGCAAGCCATTTCTCACCGACTGCAACACCATGTACCCCGGCAGCCGTAAAAACGCTCTGGAGCATCTGGAATGCGCCTGGCAAAACGGTTTTACCGCGCTTACGGTTAATTGCCCCATACTGATCGGCGACGGCCTCAAAGGCACTGATGAAGCTCTGGTGCCTGTCGAGGGCGGCGAATTCGTCAAAGAAGCCAAAATTGGCCGGGCCGTCATGGATGCGGACGTCTTCATCAGCCTCACCCATTTTAAGGGGCACGAGATGACCGGCTTTGGCGGCACCCTCAAAAACATCGGCATGGGCTGCGGCTCGCGGGCTGGTAAAACGGAGCAGCACAGCAACGGCAAGCCCAATATCGACGAAGCAAAGTGCGTTGGCTGCCGTGCATGCATCAAACAGTGCGCCAACGACGCCCTGCACTTCTCCGCCGAAACCAAAAAAACCGCCATAAACCACGACAACTGCGTAGGCTGTGGCCGCTGCCTTGGGGCGTGCAACTTCGACGCTATTTCCTTCAGCTTTGACGCCGCCGTCGAAATGCTCAACTGTAAAATGGCCGAATACACCAAGGCCGTGGTGCAGGGTCGCCCGAACTTCCACATCTCGCTGATTGTCGATGTTTCGCCCAACTGCGACTGCCATGGCGAAAATGACGCGCCCATTCTGCCAAACATCGGCATGTTCGCCTCTTTTGACCCGCTGGCCCTTGATCAGGCCTGTGTGGACGCATGTATGAAGGCCAAGCCCCTGCCGGGCAGCCAGCTTGCCGAAAACCTCGCCAAAAAAAGATTTGTGGACCACCACGATCATTTTAGAAATTCGCGCCCTGAATCGGAATGGCGCACCTGCCTTGAGCATGCCGAAAAAATCGGTCTGGGCACGCGCGAGTATGAACTTATCGTAGTCAAGTAGCACAGTTGAATTACAACAATGGCCGGTCATGCACCGGCCATTGTTGTTTGGGTACCAAACCTTTGCCCTGCACCATCAGGCCAGCCCAGCTTACACGCAGGCTGCCAGAATGCACAAAATAAGGAATTGCCCATGCCGGACATGGCCGAACTACTCGAAGAACTCGCCACCGTTGACGGCGGTTCTGTCCACTCGCCGATAAAGGGTGTACGCTTTTTTAAAAACACCAAGCAGACCCGCCGCAAGCCCCTGCTCTACACGCCAGGCATATGCATTGTAGCGTCGGGGTACAAACTGGGACATCTTGGCGGACAAACATTTCGCTATGACGCAGGCAACTATCTGGTTACTTCCATTTCCATGCCTTTTGAGTGCGAATCCTTTCCCAATGGCAATGAGCCGCTGCTGGGGCTCTTCATCGATATAGACGTTGTGCAGCTCAACGACCTGATCCGTCAGGTGGACATGCATAATGAACCCCGCCAGACTGGGCCGCAGGACTTTCAGCTGGCCATTGGGCCGTCGGCAATGGACGAGGAAATGAAGGACGCCACCATACGCCTGCTCAAGGCCCACCGGTCAGTGCAGGAAACGAGAATTCTCGGGCCGTCGTACGTGCGCGAAATTCACTACCGTGCCCTGTGCGGCAGCCAGGCGCCAGTACTGCTCTCGGCTGCGCGCGGCAGCGGCTCGCTGGCACAGGTGCTAAACGCCATAAACCTGATGGAGCGCAGCTATCAGGACAAGTTTGACATCAAGCAGCTTGCTGTCTCCGCACACATGAGCACCTCGGCCTTTCACAAGGCATTCAAGGATATTACGGCAGATTCACCTTTGCAGTACCTTAAAAAAATCCGGCTGGCCAAGGCCAGGGACCTCATAGTGCAGCGGAGCATGAGGGCCAACCTTGCCGCCAGCGAGGTGGGCTACGAAAGCCCCTCGCAGTTCAGCAGAGAGTTTAAACGATACTTCGGTGAAAGCCCGGCGGAAGTAATGCGGGAAATGCGGTCGGCATAGGGCAGCGGCAGCAAAAACAGGCCATGACAAGCCAGCGCCTGTCCGCTGCAACCTCCCTGTCTGTAAACATATGGCCCGTCAGGCCATGCCGCATCATCCTGGCGGGGTTGCAAGCAGCCCCGCCAGGAGTCGGCCCCCATGCAGGCAAGCCAAATACAGCAACATCATACAGTTTATGTGGGACACGAAAAAATATCCCACAATACTGCAAATCACCCCTGCTCGCCGCAACATTTTGCGTGGCTGCTGGCAGCCACGCAGTTGCGCCCCTGCCGTTTGGCTTCATACAGCAAGGCGTCCGCGTGCCGCAACAGAACGGATAAATCAGCAGCCGGGCCATCGCAGGTAACAACGCCGATAGAGACTGTTCCCTTGATCGGGTGTCCCAAAATAGAATCCAGCAGAAGCTCCGTCTTGGCTCTCAGGGCATTTGCCGTATCGCGGGCCAGATCGCTAGTGGCGTTGGGCAACAACAGACAGAATTCTTCGCCCCCCAACCGGCCGGAAATATCGCCCTTGTGCTCCGCCTGCTCAACAATGCGGGCAAACTCTTGCAAAACCGCATCGCCCACATCGTGCCCAAAGCGGTCATTGATGCTTTTGAAGTGATCAAGGTCCATCATAAGCACAGAAACAGGTTTGCCGCTGGCTGCCATGCTGGCAATAATTTTATTACCTCTCGCAAACAGGGCCCGTCTGTTCAGCAAACCAGTCAGCTCGTCCATGCAGGCTTTACGGTCAAGGGCCATAAAAAGCAGACAAAAATTCCAGGCAATTGACATGGTGAGGGCAAAAACACGGATCATGCCCCCGTTAAAGCCCGCCTTTATCTCAGCCACCCCCATGTTGGCTGCCCATACGCCCCACCCTCTCACCAGATATAGGGTTGTGAACAGCAATAAAACAATTGCGCACGCTTTTCGCCCCACATCGTATTTTGCGCCAAACCGCAAAAGAGTCCATGACGCTTTAGCCGCAAAGTAAAAAAGTCCTAGTGCCAAGATGACAATACGTCGTCCTATATTATTGTCGTACGCCATGGAAAGAGCGAGAAGTGCTATTGAAAGTACGGAGACGAAAATAATCTCTTTTTTAGGAAATTTTTTATCGTCAAAGACCTCAACCCCAGCCGCTACAAAAGCCAAAGTTAATAAACATGCTATATATGCGGCTATAGTAAAAAATACAGAATCAATCAATGTACATAAAAATAAAAACAAACAAGCCAGTACGCTGGCAAAATTAGAAGCAGACCACAAACGCAGCGCTTTGGTGTGAAGGTAAAATGAAGCAAAAAAATTCATTATGCACATGAATATGCCAATGACTGTACCGACAAGAAACAGCGTGGGTGTGTCAGGCGTGACAGACATCATGTGTATCCTTTGCTCAAAGCGCGTTATGCTGCATGGTTGATTGCTGTCGAAGCCAATGGCAAAAAGGACTTTTTTTGCGGTTCATGGCAATCACTGTGCGACAACGGCAAAATCTGTATTTTAACTACCAATAAAATCAATCATTTCCGCAAGCATGTCAAACAGTAAGACCTGGCAGCATGTTGGCCGCACTGTCTTACATAAAATATGATTGCATATTTCACTGACGCAACAGGACTGGTACACGTACAAATTGAGCGAGTACGCAAAGTTTCAGCAGACTGTATTTTTACTATCTGCAGTACAAGTCCACGGATTGCATCAGCACTTTCGCCAGCCGTAAAACTGCTTGCGTGAGCTTGGCTACTCGTTTCATCCGCCTTGTTTTATAGGCCTCTTCCAGAAGCAGGTTGAGGAAAAACCTTCCTTTGACTCGCCGGAGCGGAGCGGGTTGCCGCCCTTCGGGCGTGATCGTTCGCCGGTTGACGAAATTTTGGACGCCAACGCGGCGCACGGCATTGCGGCACTCAAGACTGCCCTTGGAGCTGTGCACGAAGTCAGAAGAACTGACTACGACGATACTTGCATTTGCCTTTAGCCGCCGGGCACCAGAAGCAGGTTGTGGGGTAGCCTTCCTTTGACTCGCCGGAGCGGAGGGTTGCCGCCCTCCGGGCGTGATCGTTCGCCGGTTGGCGAAGTTTGGGACGCCTGCGCGGCGCACGGCATTGCGGCACTCAAGACGGCCCCTAAGCTGTGCACGAAGTCAGATGAACTGACTACGATGTTACTTGCATTTGCCTTTAACCGCCCGACACCAGAAGCAGGTTGTAGAGTAGCCTTCCTTTGGCTCGCCGGAGCGGAGCGGATTGCTACCCTCCGGGCGCGATGGTTCGCCGGTTGGCGAAGTTTGGGACGCCTGCGCGGCGCACGGCAAGGTGGGGCCGGTTATGGGGCTTCGCCCCCTTCGCGGCCCCCCTTGCATCCCCCCCGAAGCACCCCCAGGAAAAGTTTTCAGCTTCCTTGGGCTAGCGAGGGCACGCGGCTTTAGCTGCGGGAGCTTCCTTCCCTCGCTACGCTCGCTCAGGTGATCTCCCTCCGCACCGCGTAAATGCCAAAGTCCGCTGCCGCTTTGAATGTTATTCCGCTTCAGCCAACAACCACTGTCCGCTGCAATGATTGAAAGTCTGGAGCTAGACCAGCTCCACTCGTGTTCAAAAATTGCTCGCGCTGTTTATCAACTGTCTTCACGTTTCGCACAGTAAAATTTACGGATTGTAGCGGCGCTTTCATCTGCCTTTGAGTTGCACGGCATCAGAAGCGTAGGCTGCGGGTTGCTTTCATTGGCAATTAACCGCCCGGCAGCAGAAGCAGGTTGAGGGGTAACCTTCCTTTGACTCGCCGGAGCGGCGCGAGGCGATGGTTGGTGTTAGGGGAATTTGCAAAATACGTATTTTTCTGGTCTGGCAAGGAAAAAGCATTTTTTTAAGCGCAGCGTACTCAAGTACGTGAGCATTAAAAAAATGCTTTTGACGCCGCCAGACCAAAAAAGGCGGGTTTGCATAAATGCGCCTGACGGGCTCACCAAAAACCACGGGTGAAAGGTTTTCCTCCCGAGTGATCAGCCTGCACTGGGAATATTGCCGCCCTCCGGGCGTGATTGTTCGCCGGTTGGCGAAATTTGGGACGCCTGCGCGGCGCACGGCATTGCGGCACTCAAGACTGCCCTTGAACTGTGCACGAAGTCAGAAGAACTGACTACGATGTTACTTCCATTTGCCTTTCGCAGCCCGTCACCAGAAGCAGGTTGCGGGGTAGCCTTCCTTTGGCTCGCCGGAGCGGAGCGGGTTGCCGCCCTCCGGGCGTGACCGTTCGCCGGTTGGCGAAATTTGGGACGCCTTACGCGGAGCACAACATTGCGGCACTCAAGACTGCCCTTAAGCTGTGCACGAAGTCAGAAGAACTGACTACGATGTTACTTCCATTTGCCTTTCGCAGCCCGGCACCAGAAGCAGGTTGGGGAGTAGCCTTCCTTTGACTCGCCGGAGCGGAGCGAGGCGATGGTTGGTGTTAGGGGAATTTGCAAAATACGTATTTTTCTGGTCTGGCAAGGAAAAAGCATTTTTTTAAGCGCAGCGTACTCAAGTACGTGAGCATTAAAAAAATGCTTTTGACGCCGCCAGACCAAAAAAGGCGGGTTTGCGTAAATGCACCTGACGGGCTCACCAAAAACTGTAGGCAAGGGATTGCAAAAGGGATGCAGGAAGGAAGGGATGCAGGAAGGAAGCGACGACGGAACACGGCAGGGCGTTGCAGGTACTGCTGGCCTGGTCAAACTGCAGGCAGCGGCTGCGGGGCGTATGTGGGGGCCGGAGGAGGCGAAGCAGGGCAAGGGGAAGCGCAGCAAAACACAAAGCCCCTTGCGCTAGCAGCAGCAAGGGGCTTTGGAGCAATCGTTGACAGCGGCCTACTTTCCCACATGACGTTATGCAGTATCATCGGCGATGGAGAGCTTAACTTCCGAGTTCGGAATGGGATCGGGTGTACCCTCTCCTCCATGGCTATCAACGAAATTTGTCAAAAATATTAATTGACAGGGACGGAAGGAGTTTTTTTCAAAAACAAGCCTCACGGGCTATTAGTACTGGTCAGCTGCACGCCTCGCGGCGCTTCCACCTCCAGCCTATCAACGAGGTAGTCTACCTCGGCCCTTTAGGGATTGCTCCAGGGAGAACTAATCTTAAGGCAGGCTTCCCGCTTAGATGCTTTCAGCGGTTATCCCTTCCGCACATAGCTACCCTGCTGTGCCGTTGGCACGACAACAGGTCCACCAGGGGTGCGTCCATCCCGGTCCTCTCGTACTAGGGACAGGCCCTTTCAATTCTCCAGCGCCCACAGAAGATAGGGACCAAACTGTCTCACGACGTTTTAAACCCAGCTCGCGTACCACTTTAAACGGCGAACAGCCGTACCCTTGGGACCTGCTTCAGCCCCAGGATGTGATGAGCCGACATCGAGGTGCCAAACCGCATCGTCGATGTGAACTCTTGGATGCGATCAGCCTGTTATCCCCGGCGTACCTTTTATCCAATGAGCGATGGCCCTTCCATTCGGGACCACCGGATCACTAACACCTACTTTCGTACCTGCTCGAGATGTCTCTCTTGCAGTCAAGCTCCCTTATGCGTTTGCACTCGACGGCTGGTTTCCAATCAGCCTGAGGGAACCTTTGCATGCCTCCGTTACTCTTTAGGAGGCGACCGCCCCAGTCAAACTACCCACCAGACACTGTTCCCTCACCGGATAACGGTAGAGGGTTAGGGACCTGAAAAAACAAGGGTGGTATTTCAACAATGACTCCCCCCATACTAGCGTACAGAGTTCACAGTCTCCCACCTATCCTACACATGCAGTTCCAAATCCCAATGTCAAGCTATAGTAAAGGTGCACAGGGTCTTTCCGTCTTTCTGCGGGTACACGGCATTTTCACCGCGACTTCAATTTCACCGAGTCTCTGGCCGAGACAGTGTGGAGATCGTTACGCCATTCGTGCAGGTCGGAACTTACCCGACAAGGAATTTCGCTACCTTAGGACCGTTATAGTTACGGCCGCCGTTTACCGGGGCTTCAATTCGAAGCTTTGCTTGCGCTGACCTCTCCTTTTAACCTTCCGGCACCGGGCAGGCGTCAGTCCGTATACGTCGTCTTTAGGACTTCGCACAGACCTATGTTTTTAGTAAACAGTCGCCACCACCATTTCTCTGCGGCTCCCTCAGGCTCGTTAAGTGAATTAACTTCACCCGGAGGAGCACCCCTTCTTCCGAAGGTACGGGGTTATTTTGCCGAGTTCCTTGGCCAGAGTTCTCTCGAGCGCCTTGGATTATTCATCCCACCCACCTGAGTTGGTTTGCGGTACGGTTTGCACATCCTAAACTTAGAAGATTTTCTAGGCAGTATAGGCTCAACAGCTTCAGACCTTACGGTCACGGACTCGCGTCTCGACGTAGAGCGGTACGGATTTGCCTGTACCACACGTCTACCTGCTTGCACCGGGACAACCAACACCCGGCCTGTCTACCTTTCTGCGTCCCTCCATCGCACAGATGTACAAGTACGAGAATATTAACTCGTTTCCCATCAGCTACGCCTTTCAGCCTCACCTTAGGGACCGACTAACCCTGGGAAGATTACCTTTACCCAGGAAACCTTGGGTTTACGGCGAACGGGTTTTTCACCCGTTTTATCGTTACTCATGTCAGCATAATCACTTCTCCACAGTCCAGCATGCTTTACAACACACCTTCAGCCCATGAAGAACGCTCCCCTACCAGACCGCCTAAGCGGAATTCAAAGCTTCGGTACTATGCTTAGCCCCGTTACATTTTCGGCGCAGCGTCATTAGACCAGTGAGCTATTACGCTTTCTTTAAACGATGGCTGCTTCTAAGCCAACGTCCTGGGTGTCTCTACAACGTCACCACCTTAACCACTGAGCATAGATTTGGAGACCTTAGCTGTTGATCTGGGCTCTTACCCTCTCGACAATGGAC